>JAKAWN010000093.1 GCA_021827245.1 Acidobacteriota bacterium
GTCTCCCTCCGCCTGTAGCGCAGCTCCTTGCGGCCTGCGGTTCGTGCTCTCCGGAAAAACCGCGGGCCATAAAGACCCGCGATACAAGCATGGCACGCCATCTGCGCGCGGCGATGGTTCATGCCGGCGAAGGGTCAGGCTCGATCTTGAAGACGCGCAGACCGCCGCCGGGGGTTTTATCGTGTTTCACCGTACACGGAAAATCTGCCAGATCTTTTTCGGCGAGAGTGCTGGCTTCGCCTCCCGGCCAAAGATTGCTGACCTTGTAGCTTGCGTGCCCTGCCAGGCCGATTACGTTCAAGGGGATCTGCAATTTGAGGCGAGCATCCCGGCCGGTGTCCCGGTTCGCAGCTACAAGGATTGCTCCGCGCGGGCTCCAGCGGACGTACGGCACTGGCACTGCAGTGTCCGCCTGATGAGGCACAGCCATAAGATTGGGTTGCTCTTGATCGGGCAGCAAGGCCAGGATGCCGGCTTCGCGTTTGCGCACGGCAATCATCTTCTTCACGTCCTCAAACATTTCTCGATGCGCAGGATCGTTGAGTTCGTTCCAGTCAAGCATGCATCCGTAGAGCCAGCGGCCCTTGCCGGGATCTTTGCCACCGTAGAGGAAAGGAGATTCCCAGGGAATTGGCCGAAACGTGGCATTGAATTCTTCTCCGGAAAAGAAAAGTGGAATCATCGGCGTCAAGAGGCAGGAGTAGCCGAAAAGCGCGCGGCTGCCCTGCGCCACGTAGGGGTTCTTCCCCAACGGGAATCCTTGCCAGCCATTGTCGTGGCAACTGAGCAGGATGGAGGGCCAGCCGTGTTCCAGCGTCGCCACATAAAGATTGACTGATGGCGGCTTCCCTTCAAGCGCTAATGGCCGCCCGCCACAATTGAGCTGCCAGCGGTGCTCCGTATCGTCGGAGACGACGATATTTTCAATCGGCCTCGCGGCCACGTGGCCGACGGAAAGCTTGATATCGGGTATGCCATCAGGCTTGTCGTCTCCCCACCTTCGCGAGACTTTGTCGCCGCCAAGACCGTCCAGGCGAACGCTGAGGGCACCCTTGGCATCGGTGCTGCCTTCAACACTGCTGCCGTCGTCGGCATATTGGACCACAACCTTGTAGCGTCCGGTCTTGCCGAACTTGCGGCTGTAAAAGCCGGATATGTCCCGGACCAGGACCTCGTCCAAAGCCCCGGTCTGCGAAACGCTCATATTGTTCTCGTGCTGGGGGAAATCCGTGACGCCGGGGATGGGCGCGTTGCCTTCCTCGAAAATGACGATCTCATGGCCGGCGGCAGCATTCTGCCGGATTCTTTCCCACAAGTCCGGCCGAAAGATGGCAACATCCAGGCGATAACCATCCACGCCGTACTTGGTGACGTAATTCGACCACACCTTGACCCACCAATCGTCCAGGTCGGTGTGGCCGCCGTACCAATCATAATCGGTCATCCCCCACGAGCCGCCCCGGAACCAGCGCGGATGTTCCTGGATCAGCGGGCTGTCATTCATCACGCCATGAGTGATGACATCCAAAAAGATCCTGATGCCGCGGCGGTGGGCTTCGTCAATCAGGGCTTTGAATTCCGCAGGCGTGCCAAGCGACGGGTCGAGCTTGCTGATATCGATCACCGCATAGGTTGTCCAGATGTTATAGAAGTGATGGGGATCGGCAAGCGCATGGCCGGCCAGCCAGATGCCGGTGATCCCCAGATCCTGAAGGTATGGCAGCTTTGCCTTCAGGCTCGTGAAGGTGCCGCTCTCAGGCCCGCGTGGAGAAGTGAAGCCCTTCGGCGCGATTTCGTAGATGATCAGATCGCGAACCCACTCGGGCGACGGTGGTTGCACTGCCGCCGCTCCGAATTGGCTTGGCGCGCCGGCGAGAGCGGGGGCCTTGGCGCCGATCGCGAGGCTGGCAGCAGCTCCGGCACCGGCTCTGAGGAAGTCCCTCCGCGAGGTCCACGCGGGATTGTTGCCGCACTTTTTCATCCTTTGCCTCCTGTGATGCACAGCCACAACATCAAATTCTCGCCGCAACGAGCGGCGAGATCGAAATGCCAGGCTGGCATTGTAGCGCAACGTTCGGCATTTGACGTGAGAGGGTAGGAATTGCAATCGGGCAAAAGGCACAGGGGGGAGGATAGGGCCTGCGCTAGCAGGTTGCTGAAAAACGTGTAGCGGTGGCTTTATGCCGCTATGCGCCGATTGAAAAGGCTGAAGTTATGGCGACCTAAAGTCGTCGCTACGGCTCAGGAACCGGGTTTTTCAGCAACCTGCTAGCATGCCATGCGACCCCGCGGCAAGCCGGAATTGGAATTAACATTTCGTCGCGCCTCTTTTACAATAAACATCTTGAAACTCATATCCGTATGGCGATGGGGGGAAAATCGGGTTTGGCACGCGTGTGGGGCTGGTACTCGCGACTCGAGTGGCCGGTTTCTTCCCTCTCGCTGATCGGCGGGTTCGTGTTTGACGCGCTGACCCTGCGGCGCGTCGATCTTTTCTGGGACAATTTCTGGGTGGTCGCTCACCTTTCGATCGTGGTTGTCTGCGCGGTCTGGATCAATCTGCTGGACAATACGCCTGATAGAAGCGGAATCCGGCCGGAGGCAAATCCGCGCAGACTGCATTTCTGGCTCGTCAACTCCCTGCAGTTCTTTTTCGGCGGCCTGCTTTCCGTTTACCTCGTCTTTTATTTCCGCAGCGGCACCATCGGCACAAGCTGGCCGTTCCTCCTGATCCTGGCGATTGCCTTTTTTGCGAACCAATTCTTAAAACGCCGCTATGCGCGGCTCTCGTTCCAGATCGCGCTACTGTTCCTGTCACTTTACGCTTTCGCCATCTACCTGATGCCGATGGTTCTGCACCGAATCGGTACGGGAGTGTTTTTGATCAGCGGCGCCGTGAGCGTGGTTGCGATCAGCTTCATCCTTGTTATCCTCGCCGCCTCCTCCCGCCGGCTCCTGGCGGGACGGAAAGGATGGGCGGTGTTCGGCTCCATTGCCGGTATTCTTGTCATCGTGAACGGGCTTTACTTCACCAACCTCATCCCGCCGCTTCCACTGTCGCTGAATGAAGCCGGCGTATACCACTCGCTGGTGGTGAATGGCCCCGGCGACTACACGGTGACCAGCGAAGCCCAAAAGCCGGGCGGGCTTCTGTCCATAAATTTCATCAAACGCTTTTTCTCTTTGAGCCAGACCGTGCACATCAGGCCGGGCAATTCCCTCACGGTCTATACCGCTGTCTTTTGTCCCACCGACCTGAGGACGAGGATCGTTCACGAGTGGCAATATTACGACCGGAGGACGGGCGAGTGGCGAACGCGGGCGCGCGTCCGGCTTCCTGTTGTGGGCGGGCACAAGGGCGGCTATCGGACGTTCTCGGAAGTGTCTGACATTACGCCTGGTCCCTGGCGGGTGGACGTGGAAACGTTAAACGGCCAGGCCATCGGGCGACTCAGATTTAACGTCGTCGTGCAAAGCAAAGAGCCGCCGCTCAAAACGAAGGCCATCGGTTGACGCATTAACAAACATCGTCCGCCCGCACGACCCAGGCGTAACCAGACATGCGGTGACCTCATCTCAATAGACAAACTACGAATGGAGGGCGTTATGAAAATCGGGATCATCGGAGCAGGACAAATCGGCGGCACGCTGACCCGGCGGTTGGCCAAACTTGGGCACGAGGTTTCCGTGGCCAACTCGCGAGGACCTGAATCGCTCGCTGCCCTGGCCAGGGAGACCGGTGCAAAAGCGGTGACGGCACGCGAAGCGGCACGGGCCGGAGAGGTGGTGATCGTAACCATTCCGGAAGCAAAGATTCGAAACCTGCCCAAAGATTTGTTCGCGGGCGTTCCGGACAGCGTGGTGGTGGTGGACACCGGCAACTACTATCCGCGGCACCGCGACGGGCGGATTGCGGGAATCGAGGAGGGCATGACCGAGAGCCGGTGGGTGGAGCAACAGTTGGGCCGGCCGGTGGTGAAAGCTTTTAACAACATCTATGCCAAACACCTGATGGAGAACGGCAAGCCCAAAGGAGCTCGAGGGCGCATCGCCCTGCCTGTGGCGGGCGACGACAAACGGGCCAAGGACATCGTCATCAATCTACTGGACGAACTGGGATTCGATGGCGTGGATGCCGGGGGCCTGGATGAGTCCTGGCGGCAACAGCCCGCGACTCCCGTTTACACCGCCGACCTGGATGCCGAAGGAGTGCGGCGAGCCCTGGCCCAGGCCAGCAACGAACGTAAGCCGGAATGGCGCGCGACGTCGCAAAGTCCCGGCAGCTTTGTCAAGCCCGCCTGAGGCGGCACTACTCCATCGGGCGAAGCACACTCGCTCGACCTCATTGTTGATGAACGCCAAGACGGACCTATAATCGGACTCAAGGAGGAAAACAGGCATGACAAGCAAAAAGATTCTCATGCTGGTGGGAGACTACGTGGAGGACTACGAGGCGATGGTTCCCTTCCAGGCTCTTCAAATGGTGGGACATAAGGTTGACGCCGTCTGTCCAGGCAAGAAAGCGGGCGAAACGGTGCGCACGGCGATCCATGACTTTGAGGGCGATCAGACTTATAGCGAGAAGCGCGGCCACAACTTCCAGATCAACGCCAATTTCGAAGAGGTGAAAGCCGAGTCTTATGACGCGCTGGTGATTCCCGGCGGCAGGGCGCCGGAGTATCTGCGAATGAATGAGAAAGTGCTCGACATCGTCAGGCACTTCTTCGACGCTGGAAAGCCCGTAGCGTCATTGTGCCACGGCGCGCAGTTGCTGACCGCGGCGGGAGTGGCGAAAGGAAGATCGATGAGCGCCTATCCGGCCGTGGGGCCGGAAGTGAATCGTGCGGGCGGCAAATACGTGAGCCTTCCGATGACCGAAGCCCACGTGGATGGCAATCTGGTCTCCGGGCCGGCGTGGCCCGCACACCCCGCCTGGCTCGCGGAGTTCCTGCAGGTGCTCGAGCGCGGCGCGGAAAAAACCGCGAAGGCGTAAGGCCACGCTCGTATATATAGGGGCCGGGATGAAGCCGGCCCTCACTCCAATTTTCTCCGGGCAAGAACTGTCTGGCTGAGTTCCTGCTAGAAAGTGTCGGCGATCACAGGTTGCCGGTACAGCAAAACGCCAGCCCGAGGGGCGCAGCCTGCCGTGTGTCTATCTGCCAGCTAAAATATGAGTTGCTGAAAGCGCCTGCGGCAGGGTATGTTGCAGAGTTTAGCCACGAGGCAGACGAACCAGGAGAGATCCAGATTATGCGAGTCCTTGTAACCGGCGGTGCAGGATACATCGGAAGCCAGACGGCGAAGGCCCTTGCCCAGGCGGGGCATAAGATCGTGGTTCTGGACGACCTTTCGACCGGACACCGCTCGGCCGTCAAGTGGGGACCACTCATTGAAGGCGATCTCGGCAACAAAAAGCTGGTGGACAGGGTGTTCAGGAAACATCGGATTGAAGGCGTCCTGCACTTTGCCGCCAGCCTGCTGGTCGGAGAGTCCATGACCAATCCCCAGAAATATTTCTGGAACAATGTCGTCGGCACACTCGTTCTGCTTGACACGATGAAGGCTCGGGGAGTAAAGCACATTGTCTTTTCCTCGTCCGCTGCGACCTATGGAAATCCTGAAAAGACGCCCATCCCGGAGGACCACCCCAAGCGTCCGATGAATCCCTACGGCGAGTCAAAGCTCTGCATGGAACGCGCCATTCAGTGGTATGGAGCGGCCTACGGGCTTCGCGGGGTCGCTCTGCGATACTTCAACGCGGCGGGAGCCGACCTAGACGGAGAACTCGGCGAAGAACACGACCCGGAAACACACCTGGTTCCCCTGGTGGTCCAGGCGGCACTGGGCCAGCGCCCGGAAGTGGAAATCTACGGCACGGATTACCCCACTCCGGACGGCACGGCGATTCGCGATTTCATCCATGTTACAGACCTGGCGGATGCGCATGTGCGCGCGCTCGACTATCTGGTGGGGGGCGGCGAGAGCACAGAGTTCAATCTGGGCACGGGCCAGGGCCATTCGGTGCGTGAGGTGGTCAACAGCGTTGGGAAAATCTCTATTGGCCCGGTTCCATTCCGCGACGCGCCACGGCGGGCAGGCGATCCCGCCGTCCTGGTCGCCGATCCCAGCAAAGCTCAGCGGGTGCTCGGCTGGCAACCACGCTACTCCGACCTGGATACCATTATCCAGAGTGCCTGGAAGTGGCACGCGTCAAAAGGCCGGACGACATAGCGCGTCTCCGCGGGAATTCCCCCTCAACCGGCCCGGCGTTGCGGGGCGCCCGGGAGTCTGTATGAAAACTGTGGCATTTGCGCTGTAGCGGCGCTCTATGAGCACCGAATCTATTGGAAAATGAAGGCCGGCGGTCACAGAGCGTCGCTACAACTGCAGTTTTCACACAGACTCCCCGAGGGTGAGGTGTGCGAGTGAAGGCAGCGGCTATTCCACAGTGACGCTCTTGGCCAGATTGCGAGGCTTGTCTACGTCGCAGCCGCGAATCACGGCACAGTGATAGGCAAAAAGCTGGAGCGGAATCACGGTGAGCAGCGGCGTAACAATATCGATGCTGGGCGGAACGTAAATGACGTCGTCTACGAGTGAGCCAAGCTTGTTGTTGCCTGCCGTCGTCACAGCGATGATGTGGCCCTCGCGGGCTCGAATTTCCTGGACATTCGAGACTGTCTTGTCATAGGAACTATCTTCCGGAACAATGGCCATGGTAGGGAACTTGGGATCGATCAACGCGATGGGCCCGTGTTTCATTTCGCCGGCTGCGTAACCCTCGGCGTGGATGTAAGCGATTTCCTTTAGCTTCAGGGCGCCTTCCAGCGCGACCGGATACTCGTACTTGCGGCCGATGTAAAGGAAGTGGCGCGACTGACAATATTTCTGCGCGAGGTCGCGGATCTGGTCTGACTGGGCCAAAATCTCCCGAATCTGGTCCGGCACTTTTTCAAGCCCCCGGATAAGCTGTGAGCCTTCCTCGTAAGACATGTCGCGGCTGCGGCCCATGAGCAGCGCCATCAGGATCAGAATCGTCACCTGGGAAACAAATGACTTGGTTGAGGCCACACCGACTTCAGCCCCGGCATGGCAGTAGACACCGGCATGGGTTTCACGGGCGATGGAACTGCCCACAACGTTCACAAGGCCCAGGACCAACGCTCCCTTGCGCCGTGCCTCGCGCAAGGCCGCCAGGGTGTCAGCCGTTTCCCCCGACTGGCTGATCGCCAGAACGACAGTGTTTTGCCTGATGTTCAGTTTCCGGTAACGAAACTCCGAGGCAAGCTCGGTTTCGACGGTAAGGTCGGTCAGCGCTTCGAAAGCATAGCGCCCCAGGAGCCCCGCATAGTAACTTGTACCGCAGCTCACAATGATCAGGTGGCGAGCCTGCTCGAGCCGGTCCAGAACGGATTCCAGGCCGCCGAGTTTGGCTACGCCCTCCGAATGGTTTAGCCGGCCACGGAGCGCGTTTTCGACAGCCTCAGGCTGCTCAGAGATCTCTTTGAGCATGAAGTGGGGGAATGTTCCACGGTCCAGAGATTCCAGCCCGTAATCGATGACCGTCGCCCTCCTCTCGACGCGCCGGTTTTGAAGAGTGCTGATGTAGAATTCTCCCGGTTCGAGGCGTGCCACTTCATTGTCTTCAAGGTAGATCACCTGGTCTGTGTGCTGAGCAAGCGCGGATGTGTCAGACGCCGCCAGAGACTCGCCCTTGCCGACGCCCAGGACGATAGGGCTGCCACGCCGGGCCATAATAATTTCGTTGGGGTGTAACGCATGAATCACCGCCAGACCGTAAGTTCCCTCCACCTGGAGCAGCGCCTTTCGCACCGCGGCCTCAAGGTCTCCCTGGTAAGAGCTTTCGATGAGATGAGAAAGAACTTCCGTGTCCGTTTGGGAAGTAAACACATGGCCTTCCGCTATAAGCCGCTTTTTGAGGAGCGCATAGTTCTCAATGATCCCGTTATGGACGAGAAAAATCTGTTTGGTGCAGTCAGTGTGCGGGTGCGCGTTTGCCTCCGTCGGCTTGCCGTGAGTCGCCCAGCGCGTGTGGGCAATTCCCATTCCTCCCACGGGCTTTTCCTGCCAGACCTTGTGCTCAAGAGCCGCGACCTTCCCCACGGCTTTTGCCAGGTACGGGTGGGCGCCAAGAATGGCAATCCCACTTGAATCGTATCCCCGGTATTCAAGCCTCTTGAGACCCTCGACAAGGACCTCACTTGCCGGCTGATGCCCAACATAAGCGACGATGCCACACATAGAAGTCTCCTCCAGAAAGGAATCGAGTTTTCAGGCAAACTCTCGGCAATTCCTTCATAGCACTAAGAACTATTGTGCCTCGCCTGAAGGCAAACGACAAACTGTCAAGCACTGCAAACTATAGCGACGCCGTTTTCTGCAGCGGCACTCGACGCAGCGCCGAAAAATGCCTCGGGGCGGCAGTGCTACAGCCAAGGTTGTCTCCGTAATCTACAAATCCCCGCAAGTTCCCGCCGGGCAATGGAAAGCAGCAACGCCCGGGTCCGTACGCTGCGGAAGAAGCAACAAGAAAGAGTGGCTGTTCGAGCTCCCGGGAACCCCCCCAAAAAAACTGCTGCAGAAAAAAAATCTCGACAACTTTGCAACCATTCTGACAAAGCAGTCATCAATATCAGTAATTCAACTCTGTGACTACCTGGGGAAGTGGTTATCATTCGGCAAGTTCGAGTAACCACTTCCTCCTTCCTCCTGCAGGAACATGTAGCAAGCCAATCTCTCGCAGTTTGAATTCACAGCCCAAGGCAGCGAATTGTCATCACCACTCAACTGGCAACTCCTATGCCTTACTTGCCGAATCAAATTCGCCATCTTTCTCAGTCAGCCGCAGCCTGACCTTAGAGCCCGCGCCAAATTTTCGCGTCAGCCAGTCTTCCAGATCGTTTTTCAAGGACTGCAAGTCAATCCTGAATCCGGCTTCCAGCAGCCCGTCTGAGACGGGCAAGGTATCGTCAAAGGCGCTGCGCCCAGTGAAGCTTCTCATGCAGAAACTGTCCAGCCATGCAACCGGACAATCGCGCACCTCGCCCGGCTCCAGAATCTCGACGCGGATTTTTCTGCCAAACATGCAGACCGTCCCATCTTCGTAAAATCATATTTTCGTCGATCAAGCCTCAAGCCCGGCGCGGACCATCGGGGAGAAGAACGGCACCTCTTGCCACGCGTTGTCGAAAGCGGCGATAGATGCGCATAGCCACACATTGAATCCTTCTACCGCCTGAAGATGGAAAGCCAACCCTTCTTGCGGGACCCTTGTTTCGGCCCAAGCGGCGCCGGTTGTCCAGGGAGCGATTCACCGTTGATCACAGCCAACGGATTTGCTTCAAGCATTCGATCGGCAGTTTCTTTTCCCCAAACTGAGGCGATCTTCTTGTAACAGGAGGAGAGAACGGGTGGCCGGTGGTTAAGGTCATGGGCGTCTGAGGCAAAGAAATGAACGAGATTGCGGCCGATCCATTCCTCGGAAAGCTCCCTGGCTCGCGACCCGAAGCCGCCCACGTATGACATGGCCGTGACTTGACCCAGACAACCCCGCGTTACCCAATGATAAAGCAACTCAGGCTTGCGCTGGATCACGGGGTTGCGCTCGGGATGAGTGAGAATGGGTGTGTAGCCAATCATCTGGATTTCATAAAAAACATTGTCCATCTGCTCTGGAATGAAGTGGTCGGCAAATTCCACCAGCAGATAGCGCGTGTTGTTGATTGAAAAGTCAGGTCCGTGCTCCTTAAGCTTGCGGATATTGTCATATGAAAGATGGAAGTCACATCCCAGCAACAGCTTCGGCGACTCGCCCACGGCCGCCTGAAGCTCCTTCAACTTGGCGCGATTGGTCTCAACATCAAAGGGGTACCTGTAATTGCAGTGAGGCGTGGCGACCAAGTGTGTGGTGCCGTCGTTGGCCGCCATCTCGCACATGGCCAGGGCAATATCAAATGACTTGGCCCCATCGTCAATCCCAGGTAAAGGATGACAGTGGATATCAATCATACAAGCCTCTTCTCGTTAGGAAACAGAACGTCTGGCCTCCAAAGCACGTCATCAAAGTCCCTGCCCTCCCAGGATGCTCGAACCACGGGATTTTCTCACTTTAACGCAGGACCCACCTTGCAGGTCAACACTGTGCCTGCTTTGGGCCAGTTGAGTCCATCGATGCAAAACCAAGAATCCTGACATCTGGCTGTACGCTGACCAAAAGAAGGCTGCAGGTTATATGGATTTTTGTATATTGCCGCCAAAAGATATTAAAATCGGTACAAAAGGAGCTGGGCGGTTGTAGGCATATCGGTTACCCTTCCACATATAGTACACAGAATAAATGGTTGTAATAAAAATAACTTATCGATGATTTTGGACTCTTTGTTCCTTCTCTGCGATTTGGTCACGGTCTTGCTAATACGCAGGCAGAGCTCGCCCTGTTTAACCTCCCATTGGAGAAATCAGGAGCAAGCTCGGAGATTAGACCCAAGACCCGACGCTTAGGGGGAAAGGAATTTCCCCCTATTTTTTTCTTGCTCGTATCGCCGAGTTCACCGGTTTCAGAGCAGCCCAATTACCCGTGATCCCAATTTTTTCTGCCCTGCCTGCCACAGATTCCTCGCTGAGCTGCGAATAACTGCACGAACAACCACCCTTGCAAGAGATGCAGCGAGAGAGGACATCCGACGCTGAACTAAACCTGGTGGCAGAAATTCTGCTCAACACATTGCTGAAAGGGTGTCATTCGATTAGGATGTAAGTTTCCAAAGCTCATGGCAGAGATATCAATCGACAGTTACATCAAGCATATAGTTCAGGCCGTTCAGGACTTTAGTTATCTGCTGGCAAACTCGCTGGCGAACCTCTTCACTTCGCCGCGATACGTTGCCGACACGTTAATGCAGATGGATGTGATCGGCGTTGGGTCGCTGCCCATCGTATTGCTGACGGGTTTCTTTACGGGTGGAGTTCTTGCTCTGCAGACCTACCGAACCCTGAGTACATTTGGAGAGGTCTCGATTCTGGGAGAGGTGGTTTCCCTTTCGGTTGTCCGTGAGTTGGGACCTGTCTTGACCGCCCTGATGGTGGCAGGACGTAACAGCTCGGGCATTGCTTCGGAGATCGGCTCAATGCTTGTCAGCGAGCAGGTTGATGCCATGCGGGCTTTGGGGACCGATCCGGTGCGCAAGCTGGTAACTCCGCGCCTCTTCGCAGCGGTCATCACTCTGCCTGTGCTGACGATACTTGCGGATTTCTTCGGGATGCTGGGCGGGTATTTCGTGAGCTATTATACGGTCCACCTGACATCGGTGGAATATTGGACATACGCCTATCAGGCCCTCAGTTTTGAGGATGTAACGCAAGGTCTGTTGAAGCCTTTTTTCTTTGCCGTGATAATAGCCCTGGTGGGGTGCTATTTCGGGCTGACTACCCGTGGGGGCACCGAAGGCGTGGGCCGGTCAACCACCCAGGCTGTCGTCGTGGCATCGGTGCTGATTCTCGTGGTGGATTTCTTTCTCACGAAATTCCTGATTGCGATTCATTTCTTTTGAATTCTCCAGCGGGCCGTCCAATCGAGGAACCCGTCTTTCGAGGCCGAGGAGAAGGACTTGCCGCGCGGAGGTTGTTCATTTCTCTCGGCGCGCTTTCGCCAGTGCCAAGCATGAAATCGCCAGCCGCAATCGAGTTTCGGAACGTCTGGCTTTCCTTTGATGAGAAGCCGGCGCTTTCCAACGTCTCATTCACAGTAAACCGTGGTGAAACGCTGATCCTGCTGGGCGCCACCGGATCCGGGAAGTCGGTGCTTTTGAAGCTCGCCCTCGGCCTTCTGAAGGCGGACGAAGGACAGGTGATTGTGGAGGGCCGTGACCTTGGCCCGATCCCCGAAAAAGAAATGCGCGAGATTCGGCAGAGAATGGGGATCGTGT
Organism: Acidobacteriota bacterium; assembly: GCA_021827245.1. The sequence goes on from JAKAWN010000093.1 coordinate 11,946, forward strand.
TCCAGGAAGGGGCCTTGTTCGACTCGCTTTCGGTCTACGAAAATGTCGCTTACCGGTTGCGCGAGGAAGGGATGAAGGACGAAGACGAGATCGAAAGACGCGCTCGTGAAGTGCTGAGCTTTGTGGAGCTTGAGGCGGCCATCGATAAAATGCCTGCGGAGTTGTCGGGAGGCATGAAACGCCGCGTCTCGATTGCGCGCGCGATTGTGAACGATCCCCCGATTATGCTTTACGATTCTCCCACTGGCGGTCTTGATCCGGTGACCGCCCAGACTATCAATATCCTTATCCTTAAACTTCGGGACACTCAGGGCGTCAGTTCGATTGTGGTCACACACCGGCTTCAGGACGCGTTCTGGCTGGCAAAATTTGGATACTCCAAAGATACTGCCGGGTTGGTCCCGATCAGCGAGGATGGAATGAAAGGATCGAAAACCGCCACGCGTTTTCTGGTGCTTCGGGATGGTTCGGTGCATTTCCACGGTACGCCGATGGAAATGGTTTCCACCCAGGATTCGTACCTTCAGCAGTTCCTTCAGTAAGGTCGCCCGCGACGGCAGGTTGAACTAAAATGAAGACGTCAGGAGTGATTCTGGAAGGGAGGAATTATGCCTCAGCGCAAACAGCTCACTTGGGCCCAGCTCCGCGTCGGAGCGCTCATCATTTCCGGCCTGATAGTCCTGGCCGTCGGAATCTTCTTTATCAGCGGCCAGGTGGGATTTCTGACCCGTCATTACAAACTCAAGACTTATTTCTCGGGCGCCCAGGATTTGCGTGACGGCGCGCAGGTGAGACTGGCAGGAATCGTTGTCGGCAATGTCTCAGGCATCAGGCTCTCCCCCTATGACCAACCCAGCCGCGCGGTTGAAATCGATATGAAGGTCACCAGTAAATACCAGGACCAGATCCGCACGGACTCCGTGGCCACGATTGAGACTGTCGGCCTGTTGGGCGAAGCCTACGTGGATATCACCCGGGGCGGTCCCGGCGCCCAGCCGATTCCGGACGGTGGGGTGGTCAAGAGCCATGAAGAAGCCAACATGAAGCAGATTGTCCAGAACGCCAACGACGCGGTTTCTAACCTCCGGGTGCTCAGCGCTACGCTGAGCAATATCACCAAACAGATCCAGCACGGCCAGGGCTCCATCGGCAAGCTCATCTATACGGAAGGGTTTTACGACAATCTGAACAAAACTGCCAATGAGGCCCAGAGACTCATGACTCGAGTGGAACAGGGCCACGGGACACTTGGCAAGCTTCTTACTGATGAAACTCTCTACAACCGGACCGTTGCTGCTGTCGATAAGGTTAACGGCGTGCTTGACCAGGTGCAGCATGGCAACGGTAGCGCAGCCAAGTTCATCAACGATCCGTCCCTTTACAACAACATCAGCCATGCCACCGACAAAGCAAACACGCTAATGACCGACATCAACGATGGCAAGGGCACGCTCGGCAAACTGATCAAGAATCCGAGCCTTTATAACCACGTCAATGAGACCGTACAGCACATCGATGTGATCACCGACCGCATTGACCGCGGCCAGGGAACACTGGGCAGGCTTTCGACCGATCCAACGCTGTTCAACAATCTTGTTTCAAGTTCTCAATCGCTCAAACAATTCCTGACTGAGTTCCGCACAGACCCTAAGAAGTATTTGACCCTGCACTTGCACATCTTTTAAGGTTTCACGCAGCGACTGGTAAACAAGGCGTATCTGCGATAACATGACTTCATCGTGCCCGTGGCGGGCGCGAGTTGTCACAACGGTTCAAGGAAAGATGGGATCTGACTTGCGCAAGTTCGGCCCAAGGGTTACTCCGGACTGCGAAGCCCGGAAGATTCAAAGGCGCAGCAATGCTGTAAGCCATGCCAGCAGGGCGGCGGCCTTGCTCCTGGCCTGCATCCTGCTCGGAGCCGCGCTGCCGTCAGCGGCCTCGGCGCAAAAAAGGGGTGGGCAAGCTCAGTTCTTGATCGCGCGGAACGAGATCCAGGATCCTTTCTTCGAACACTCGGTTGTTGTCATGCTGCCGATGCCGAAATCGCCGCTGATCGTCGGCCTGATCATCAACAAGCCGACACGCGTGACGCTCGACAAACTGTTTCCAGATACTCCGGAGTTCAGGAATTGGGCTGTGCCTGCATACTTCGGCGGTCCCGTGGATGTTCGCATCCCCAGCGTCGTTTTCCGGTCACCAACGGCCCCTGAGCATGCGGTCCAATTGTACGGCAACGTTTACCTGACCTTCGATTACGATCTCATTTCCAAGGTTTTCAAGAACCCACAGCAGGCTTCAGGGCCGCGCATGTTTCTTGGCCGGGCCCAGTGGTCGCCGAACCAACTCCAGAACGAAATCGCCCGGGGATCGTGGTACAGATTGCAGGCGGATGGGGATCTGATCTTCACCTCTCAACCCGATAGCCTGTGGCGCATATTGCACGCTCGGGCTAAACCCAGCAAATATATCCGATACCGGCTGCCGTCTGGCAACCCTCGGGCAGGCCCGGGAAAAAACTCAGTAATGTGACAGCATTCCGAGAACGCGCCGGGCAGGCCGAATCACCCGATCTGGCCTCGGAGGTGGAACTGTCCGCAGCCAAAACTGCAATTCCTCAGGCTGGCTTCTCCTGCGGTAGAATTGAAGATTGCTCATGACCGAAAAGGCACAGTTTATTGGAACCCAACGGCAGTCTCCCAGCCAGTTCGCGAGGCAGGTGTGGTCAAAACTCCAGGTCACACTCGAAATGATCAAGGTGGAGCATTCGGTTTTTGCGCTGCCGTTTGCACTAACCGGAGCCATGCTGGCCGAGCAGGGCTGGCCGCACTGGCGGCAGGTCTTCTGGATTGTGGTGGCCATGGTGGGCGCGCGCAGCGCGGCGATGACCTTCAACCGCATTGCTGACCGCGAGTTTGACGCCAGGAATCCCCGGACCGAAAAACGCGCCCTGCCCGCCGGCCATCTAACCCTGCGCTTTGCGGCGGCGTTTACGGCTGTTTCTTCGGCGCTGCTGGTGCTGGCCGCTTGGGAATTGAATCCGCTGGCGTTCAAGCTTTCTCCTGTGGCGCTGGCGCTGCTGCTGCTTTATTCCTACACCAAGCGTTTCACACTGCTTTCCCACATCGTGTTGGGAATGTGCCTGGGACTCTCACCTGTGGCGGCCTGGATTGCTCTGCGGGATGATGTGAGCTGGAGCGTCCTGATCCTGGGCGTGGCGGTCACGCTGTGGGTTGCCGGCTTCGATCTTATTTATGCCTGCCAAGATGTAGACTTTGACCGCGCCACCAATCTCCACTCGGTTCCCAAGCGATTCGGCATTCGGGTAGCTCTGTACTCTTCGGTCGCACTCCACGTCTTGATGCTGGCGTTGCTGGTGATTGTGGCTCAAATGTCAGGGCTGGGATGGATTGCGCTCGCAGGGCTGGCGCTGGTGGCAGCGCTCCTCGCTTACGAGCACCTGCTGGTGAAACCCTCCGATCTTTCCCGAGTGAACGCCGCCTTCTTTACCATCAACGGCTATATCAGCGTCCTTTTCTTTCTGACCTGGGCTGCAGCCATTCTGATCCGGTGAATGGAATCTCGACAAGAAGCGCTGCAGGACTGCCCGTCCAAGGTTCCGCGTCCTCCGTGAAATACAAGCTACTACACAGAGCGCACAGAGTATTTCAGTGTTCTCTGTGTAGAATCTTTCCGGTTCGCAGAGCAGACGGGCGAATTCCTGTCCGGAAAAGAGGGATTTGAGAACTTGTAAGGCAGGGACTGGCTGCGCGACCCATGTTTCTTAGGAAGAACTGATTATTGCGTGCGGTAGGGAGTGGCCATCTCACGGAAGACCAGAGAATCAAAGATGGCCAGAACGTGCTTGCGATAGTTCAACACGCGCTCAACCATGGGCTTGGAGGTGGGATCGTGATGTGCCTGCCGCTTCCAGCGCTCGAGCACATGCGGCGGCACGTCGATATCCGCTCGAAGTTTCTGGAGCGGTTGGCCTCGCAGGAACAGGCCATAAAAGAAGGCTGCTTCCTGACGGGGTTCTGCGAATCTGGCTTCGTCCTGCTGCATCACGTTTAAGCGCCTCTCGGAATTTCAATTCAAAATTCCTCACGGCACGTCCAAAGACCCAATCGGGCTTATTAACCTGCGAAATTTTATCTTAACCCCTTTGTCAAGGTTAAGGCCCGATTTTTGAACCGGTCCTCGGCAGCGGGAATTGAATTCGCAATCAAAACCCGCCCGCTGATCGCCTAATAGCAGACTAGCACACGTTCCAATAGTTTCGCGGCAGACCCCAATAATTTCTTGGGGCCTGGGCGTCTCGCATCAATGCCCGATTGCATCACTGAAGAATGGGACGTAGAATATTAATTTTGGTAGTGCGCGGCGGAATATTAACAGACTGGACACAACATTTTGAACCTACGCTTGGAAGATGCAAATCTGCAGCCTATTGCCGACAAAGTCCTTGCCGGCGAACGCCTGGGCTTTGACGATGGGGTAACGCTTTACAATTCAAGCGATCTGCTCGCCATTGGCTACCTGGCGCATCACGTCCGCGAAAAACTGCACGGCAAGAGAACGCACTTCAACGTCAATCGCCATATCAACCCTACTAATGTCTGCGTAGCCAGTTGCAAGCTGTGCGCTTTCGGGCGCAAGCAGGATGCCCCCGGCGCCTACACAATGGCACTGGAAGAAGCCTTCCGGACGGCCGGCGAAAACTGGACGGAAGCCGTAACGGAATTTCACATTGTCGGCGGCCTTCATCCCCATCTTCCCTTCCAGTATTACGTGGATCTGCTTCGAGGACTGAAGGAGCGATTCCCGTCGGTCCACTTGAAGGCCTTCACAGCAGTCGAGATCGCTTATTACTCGCACATCACCCAGCTTACGGTGCGGGAAATCCTGGAGCGGTTCAAGGAGGCCGGGCTGGGATCGCTTCCGGGCGGCGGTGCAGAAATCTTTGCTCCCGCTGTGCGGCGCGTGATCTGCGACCACAAGATCGGCGCCCACATGTGGCTGAAGGTGCACAGAACCGCGCACGAATTGGGTCTGCACTCGACCGCGACGATGCTTTACGGGCACATCGAAAGCTCTGAAGACCGTGTGGATCACCTGATGCAACTGCGCAACCTGCAGGACCAGACCGGAGGTTTCCAGACCTTCATCCCTCTGGCTTTCCATCCCGCCAACACCGAGCTTGGCAAGAGAGTGCAGTGGGACGAGACCTCGGGATTCATGGATTTGAAGAACATCGCCGTCTCACGCCTCATGCTGGACAATTTCCCCCACATCAAGGCTTACTGGATCATGATGTCGCCCCGCGTCGCCCAGATTGCGCTGCGCTTCGGCGCGGATGATATCGACGGAACCGTGGCTGAAGAAAAAATCTACCATGATGCCGGAGCAAAAACTCCCCAGGTGATGACTCGCCAGCAAATCATCCGGCTGATCAAAGAAGCCGGCTTTGAACCTTTCGAGCGCGATACCCTCTATCGCCCCGTGATTCGCACTGAAACCAGCGTCAGCGTTCAAGTGTAGCCGGCGGGAACGTGAATGAAGTTTCTTGCTATCCCTCCTGCTGCCGGCGGAAGTGCCGCGCGACTTCAAAGCCCACCAAAATGTAGACAGGCAAATATTCCAGAACTAACATGAGCGGTGAGTTGGCGAACGACCCGCCCGCCGAGTACGCTATGACCGGTGAATATCCCAGAACGCAAGTGACGGTCACCAATAGCAAAGCGGGACTTGAGCAAAAGCACAGGAAGGGGACGATCCAGGTGAAATACCACGGAAAGGCGTTGGGCGAGAGGAAAAGCAGCCCCGCCAGCACGATCAGCGCGGCTTGAAAAATGCCCATGTTGGATTTAAGAACATAAACAATCAGCAGCAACAGGAGGACTCCGGCCACAAACTGCGCCTGCCGAGTCGAGTTGCCAGCCGCTAAAAACAGCCTGAATAGACTATCATTTCCCTGCCAGTTGGCCGCAAAGTCCGAGAGCCCTTGAAATAAATGGCCGGATGCGCCGACAAATGGCAGATAACCAAGAAGAACCACCGCTCCGAAGATCCCGGCATAGGACCAGCGAGTACACTTGAGGAAAGCGGGGAGGAGGAAAATCGGGAAGAGTTTCGAGAGGAAACTCAGGGCCAGAA
>JAKAWN010000094.1 GCA_021827245.1 Acidobacteriota bacterium
CCGTGCACACCACTTCATGCCCCGCTTCGGCAAAGCAGGCGCCCGTAACCAGTCCAACATATCCGACACCAATGACCGAAATCCGCACGTCAAGACTCCCGACCTTGAATTATTGGAAAATACCTCGAATAGGGAGCACGTCAACCAAGTCCCGAAACCCCTCTGATCGCGTCCGGCCAGAAAAGCCCGCCGCTGCAAAATGAACTCCTAAAGACCACCATGTTCACATCGGCAGGCCGAAAGGGGCCATTGCTGTTTCTGGCGAGGTGAACTTTGGCATAGCTCCACGCTACCGGGCAATAAATTCCGCTGTTACGGCAAACATTCTTCCTTGCAAATGTCGCTTGCCAATTCAATGGATTGCAGATATGTGGCTGGCCGGAAGGCGTCCGACCTCTGTGCGATCGGTGCCTAGGAAAAGCTCAATACGGCGGGAATCGCGTCGACCTGCACACACCGGCAGTTAGCTGATGCGGTTAGTAAGCATTGCGGTTTGAAAAGCCTCGAAGCAGCGTCAGGAGAATAATCTGAATGTCAAAAGAAAGGCTCCAGTTCCGCAAGTAGTAAAGATCGTGTTCAAGCCGCTTGGCAATGGAAGTGTCGCCGCGCCAACCATTCACCTGTGCCCAGCCCGTAATTCCAACCTTCATATAATGGCGTGCGTTGTAAAGCGCCACATCGCTTAGGAACTTCTGAACGAAGAACGGCCTTTCGGGGCGGGGTCCAACGACGCTCATATCACCCTTAATAACATTGAAGAACTGTGGCAATTCGTCCAGGCTGGTGACGCGAAGCAAGGCTCCCAGTTTAGTGCACCGTGGATCATTCTGAACCGTCCATCGCGTTTTGTCTTCCCCGCCCCTGCTGATGTGCATGGTGCGAAACTTGTACATCCGGAAAATTCTGCCGTTCAGTCCCACGCGATCTTGCACGTACAGCACCGGCCCGGCTGATGTCAGCTTAATCAGCGCCGCAATCAACACCATCAAAGGCGCCGTGACGATGACAACTGTTAGAGAGAAAGCCAGGTCGAAGGCGCGCTTCAGCACGGAATATGTGACCGATTCGGCTGGCGTCGCGTGGAGGTCGAGCATCAGCATCCCGCCCAAGTCAAACAGCCTCTCGCGAACAGCCACGTCCTCGCCCAGATCGAGCACGGCCCGTACCGGAACGCATAATGCCTGCAGCTTGCTCATCAGCATCGGAATTTCGGGATAACGCGAAAGCGGTAAAGCAAGGATTACCTCATCAAATCCATTTCCCGAGGTTAGCCTCTCGATTTGGTCCAATTCGCTAACCCGGCAAGTCGTGTCCGCGACTTTCTGACCAGGAAGGCGCACGTATCCGACGATACGGCAAGGAGTCACTTGCCCGGCCATCAATGATTTCGCGGCCCGTTGTGCAAACTCGTCCGCGCCAACGATGAGGATCTTGATCCAACTGTTTTCCCGCCGTCGCTGATGATGCCAGATCACGCGAAAAAACAAACGCGTGAGGATCGTCAGGAAAGACAAGGCTACCGCGCTAAATCCGATGAAGAGCCGTGAAAAGCTTGCTCCGCGATAAAAAAACGCCATGACGAGAATTGAGGCATAGGTGATCGCACATGCCAGCAACGCCCTTCGCGTCTTTCCGCCCGGCGCAAACAGATGTTTGGTGGTGGAAAGCCCAAGGTGTTCAGCCACCAAAGCCCAAACGGCCGTTACCACCAGAAGCAAGCCGAAGTACGGGGCTGGATCAACGGAGTTGCTGGCAAAAAACTTCGGGTCGAGCCAAAAACGGAGATATGCAGCGATAGCAAACGCCAGCGCGGGCAGCAGCAAAGTGACCAAACGCAGGCAGAAGGATGTCCGATTGAGACGCCGACGAATCATAGGTACCTGCCTTCGCGATCCCGTCAGGAACCGCTAAGGTATCCTTTTCGCCGCCCATACGAAGAGGATCGGTCATAAAAGACCTGGAATAGGAGTATTGAAGGTGTAATCCTCGAAACTTTTGTGTCTAAAACCTCAGAGGAAAAACTTATACGCGATTTTCGTTATGAACTTATCTCGATCCCAAATAATGGGGTTTCCCGGTTTGCCATTTCCACCGCCCACGGTTGGCAGTCGATCCTTTGACGCAGAGCGCTCGACCTCACTGCCCGTTGTTTCCGCGAAGAGTTCTTGTAAGGAATACCTTCATTGGCCTGCTGGGTATCCAGCCTGAATCGCCCTGGCCTTGCTTATTCATGAGCTGTCAAGTGTAAAAGGCACCGCGCACAAGCGGGTTTCGCTCAAGGGATAGACATTCCCACTCGGGCATCCCCACGCGGCCACCTACTGGCTGCTCACTGGAATTCGGCCAGCCGATCGCAGGTGAAATTTACGAACTCTTCCTTGAACCTCTCTGTGCTGAAGCGCTGAGCGTTCGCCCGGATAAATTCCGGGTCGAATGAAGTCTCGGTTTTTTCAAACGCCACAATCGCCTCTTCAAGCGCCTCCGCCGTCTGCTCATGGAAAAAGACTCCGCTCGCCGCCCGCGGGTCTCCGCCTGCTGCGAGTCCGGCAATGGTTTCGAGGGCTCCGCCCCGTCCGTATGCAATCACCGGCCGTCCAAACGACTGGGCCTCGACGGGGACAATGCCAAAGTCCTCCTCTGCCGGAAACAAGAATGCGCGGCAGTGAGCATAGCACTCATGCAATGACTTTTCATCGAGTTTGCCGAGAAACTCGATCGTCGGTCGCGCCAGCTTCCGCAGACGTTTGTATTCTGGTCCCAGGCCCACAATCTTCAGTCGTCGTCCCAGCCGGTTGCACGCCTCAATCGCCAGGTCCACGCGCTTATACGGCACCAGCCTGCTCACCACCAGGTAGTCGTCGTCTCTATCGTCTGAAACGTATCCCGCCGAGACATCCACCGGCGGATAGATCACCGTGCTGTTTCGCCCGTAGTATTTGCGAATCCGCGCCGCGACGTGCTTCGAATTTGCGACAAAGTGATCCACTCGCCCCGCCGTGCTCACGTCCCACTGCCTTGCATAGTGGGCCGCCAGCGAAAACACCGTGCGCGTCACAGGATTCATCGTTTTCCGGTACTCGTGGTACATATCCCACAGGTATCGCATCGGCGTGTGGCAATAGCAGATGTGGCACGAACCAGCGGGTGTGATCACGCCTTTCGCCGGACCCGATTCCGAACTGATCACCAGGTCGTATCCACTCATGTCGAACTGCTCCAGGGCAAGCGGATAGAGAGGCAGAAAGTGCCGGTGCCACCGCTTTGCCCCCGGAATGCGCCCCACAAAAGAAGTGGTCAATCGCCGGCCGCGAAGCGCCGCAGGCACACCGTGCTCACTCGCCACCAGGGCATAGAAATCCGCTTGAGGGAAAATGTCCGCAAGCGCCTCCACCACCCGCTCGCCGCCGCCAATCCCCAGGAACCAGTAATGAACCACGGCCACGCGCAACCGGTCCATCGTCCCTGCCGGCCGCTCCTGGACTGCCACCGCTTCTGTCGCAGTGCTCAACTTCTCCATTCGGTTCGTTAATTCGAAAACTTTTGACGTAGCGGCGGCTTCATGCCGCCATCGGCCAAACTCATAACGTCGCCAGCACCCGCCGGTAAACTTCCAGATGCTTCCGCGCGCATTCTTCCCACGTAAACTTTGCCGCCCGCTTCAGGCCTTTTCCTCTCATCTCCGCCTGCAGGCTCGGCGACCACGGCCCTTAGGTCCGACACAATTGCCTGTAAAAGCGGGCTGTATCATGCGCAACCTTCTCATGCGTGAAACGCTCGTGAACCCGCATGAGGCCGTTTTGGCGCAATGCCTCCCGCAGCGACGAACTCTCCATCAACATCAGTAGTCGGTCGGCTAGTTCGCGTTCGTCACCCTCATGAAAAATCAGCCCAGCGTCCCCAATCACGTTCGGAATCTCTCCGGAGTCTGAACCCACCACGCAGGTCTCGCACGCCATCGCCTCAATGAGCACCCGCCCGAATTGTTCCTTTATGTATTTGCAGGTCCTCGAAGGGAGCACTAATACATCAAGGGCGTTCATGTATTTCGGTACATCATCCGAAGCCACCCAGGGTACCCAACGCACCCTCCCCGAAAGACCGAGCGACTTGACCATACCATCAAGCCTTGACCGCTCCGGGCCGCTGCCCACGAGCACCAGGACACACTCCGAAGGCAGAAGGCTCAGCGCTTTAATGAAAGTGCCGAGGTCTTTCTCAGGTGACAGTCTGCCTACAAAGCCCACCGCGAACTCACCGTTGAGCCCCATATTGCGGCGCAAGCTGGTCGCATCGTGCTTTCTATATATTAAAGGGTCCACTCCGTGCACGGGTATGACTGTAGCGGGCTTGGAGAACCCTCTACGTCGCAGAACGTCGAGCGCTTCGGCATTGCCAGAAATTGCCCCTGAAGCCCTTTCGAAAACTCGCCGTTCAAACATGCAGAAAGGAGGGGGATATCTCTTCATCAAGTTCTGCCATGTGGTGAAGATAACCGGCGGGCCGCTCATGCCAAGCGATTTTACAATATGGTAACTGACAAAGTTGAAGGGCTCATCGTCGATGTGAACTAGATCCCAGTCCCCACGACGGACAAGAGGGAGTGCTTCCTTGTAATAGAAAGTGTGGTTCGCCAACCTGCCCAGTATGGGCCAAGCAAGCCTCGCCGGTGCCGACAGAAGCTCGTAACCATCACCTGTTCCAGGCTCAAATCGCTGGTATTCCCATCTGTGGGGAGTCATTACCGTCAAACGAACCTTAAGCTTCGCAAGTTCACGCAGCCTCGCGCGATGAGAAGCAGCAACCATGGCCCTCGAAATCAATAAAACCCTCATGATGGTCTTCCTTCTCACACCCCCTTTCCAATAACCGATAGCATCACAGCCAAGCGAAGAGTGCAGCACTTGGCCCCCGCTCGAGTGCCGCTTTTGTCAAAATCCCTAACGATCTACCCTCGCTTTCCAATGTGTCGCAAGATTGAAAGGATCTGCCGACCGCACTTATCTCGTGTAAACTTAGCCGCGTGTCTGAGGCCAGCATCGGAGAGCGTCCTTCTGTACCCCGCCTCCGTCGCTACCCGAAGCATTGCTTCTGCGGAAGCCTTAACGTCCATACAAGGCACGCCGATGGCGGCTGGTCTAGAGACCTCGCCGAGTGAAGTTGAATCACTCACGATAGCAGGCGTACCAACGGCCATCGCTTCCACCGGGGGGTACCCGAACCCTTCGTACTGTGAAAGCATAACCAGTGCCGTCGCACGGCGATAAAGGAAGAGGATTTCACGCTGCGTAAGGCAGGAGTAGACACGCAACCTCTTCCGAATTCCCAACTCTGCGGCCAGTTCCAGCATTTGCGAGCAATACTCACGTTTCTCTCTGTCGTGTAAACCAAGGACGCACGAAAGGCCATGAGGAATCTCATTTTGTATTTGAGCCAGCGCGCGTATCACAGTCTCCAAGTTCTTACGAGGGATGCTTGCGCCAATGAACAGGAAGTACGGTTCCAGGAGAAATCCCGCCGGTGGACTGCCGGGGTCGTCTGAAAAAAAAAGGGGGTCAACCCCGTTATAAACCACCTCGATTCTTTCCTCTGGAACCTTGAGTTCCCGGACCAGGTCCTGCTTGGTGCAATCTGAAATCGCAATGACCAGGCGGCACGACTTAAGTAGCCGAGGAAGCAGATGACGGAAGTAGAACTTCCACCGGGGATACTCTTCCGGGAAAAATAGCGGCAGCAGGTCATGCACGACCACCACTTGCGGGCAGACCGGCAGCAACATCCCCTCCGCTGTTGTAGAGAAAAACACATCAACTCGGTCACGCAGCAACTGCACGGGCAGGACGGTCTGACACCAAGCCATCGCACGCAGGGTGTTCCCGACGCTCCCCGCCGAACCGCAAAGAGCCGTCGGTGTGTTCCGCTTGCTTGTTGGAGGATGGCCATTCAACTTCACACAATCCGGCGCGTAAACGATAACCTCCTCGCCGCATTGGCAGAGATGATCAATTACGGAAAGAGAATAAGTGGTCAGCCCACCTGAGCGGTCCCCTAGGAACGCACTGTTAACAGCTATACGCACGCAGCCATGCCCCCAGATTTAACCGTGGGTCCGAAAGTCTTCTGACGAGGGCGCACATGCGAACTTACGACTACAAGAGCCATCACCAGAAAGAGCAAAGTGCCATACTGAGAAGAGAGCAAAAGGTAGTCGACCAGCCCATGGACGAGGACAGTCGTTATGGCGCCCAGCGATCCGAAGGCGATAATCCGACCGAGCGGCCTGAGACCCGTTCTTGCGTTAATGCACGATTGGCGAGCAATCCTAAAGAGCAAGAAGAAGAAAACAAGACATCCAATGATGCCTGTTTCCGCCATAAAGTTCAAATAAAGATTGGAAGCCATCAAACTGGTCGACGGCATCCAGGAAGCGTTGGGTAGCAGCCCGCCTGACACTGCTCCGAAGTCACCAAATCCTACCCCGAAAAGCGGATGTTGAAGAAACAGGACCCACGCAGCGTGAAACTGAGCGAGACGAATGATAACATCCGGGGGCAAAGATTTTGTTGCCGCTGCGAAGTGCGCGGGATTGAGAATACGCCGTGCAAGATAGAATGCGGCAGCACTCGCCAACAGGCCAGCCAAAAGCAGAACTCGCCGACGCCACGATCTTACGAAATAGACGACCGCCAGAACGAGAACAGCGCAAAACGATAGCAAGCCTCCCAAACTCTGGGAAAACACGAGCGAGAGGAAACCCAGTCCCAACGCCGCTCCGGCGAGAACCTTCAACTTTCCTCGCCCTAAAATCCAAGATGCCAAAGCAAACGGAAGGAATAAGCCCAAACATCCGGCGAGTGCCGTGGGGTAAAAAAACAAGGAAGGAGCACGGCCTGTCCAAGGGATGAAGTCGGGACCCGGTGGGTTGAAGTAAAGCCAAAGGTGCGTGTACCCACCAACCGCCTCCTGGACTACGCTGAAAACCCCGAGCAGGCAAAGAGAGACCAGAAACGCCGCCAACACCCGATGAAGCAAACGCCGAGAGCCAATCCACGCTACAGCGAAAAAGTAGAAGCCCACCCATGAAATCAACCTATAGATTTGCGCAAGGGAATCGTGCTGCCAGCCGACAGGACCTACCATAACGGAGACCACGGCAATAGCCAAGAACAGAGCACAAGTTTTCGAGATAGGGAACGACCAGAGTCGACGCCAATCCAGATTACCCCTCCAAGCCCTTCCAGCGAAAAAGCCGACAAGCATAAGAAGCCTCAGGGGTGTCATTACATCGCGAAGGAAACCCTCCGGCCATTCCCAACTTAAAGGCAGCAGGACGATTACGAATAGTAGGAAGGTCTCGTTCTCGAGAGCCGAGAGCAGGACTACAGCGAAGGCTGCCACAATTAGGATAGACCAATGGACAGAGACGAAGAGCCCAGCAGCAGCGCCAGCAACGAGCCCAAGAAACACCGGCAACATCCACTCCGTCACGCTTGCACGGTGCCGGTTGAGGGCTCTACGATCGAGATCTGCGTGTACGATTTCGCCCATGGTCAGTTGTTGCTCTGGCAAGGATTTCAAGTGTCTGCCGTGCACAGCGTTCCCAGGTGAACTCCGCAGCACGCGCTAGCCCTTCCCACCGCAGGCGCTCTCTCAGCTCAGAATCCTCAAGCGCCCGACGAATCACTTCGGCCATCTCGTCTACGGAGACCGGATCGAAGTATTCCAAGACTCCACCGGACACCTCGGGAATGCAGGAAGAATTTGAGGCTACCGTAGGCACTCCGCAGGCCATAGCCTCGACAAGGGGAAGGCAGAAACCCTCGTAAAGCGATGGAATGACACAGAGGAAAGCGTTTTTAACAACTGCCGCCATATCGGCATCGTCAAGGGCACCGGTCAGGATGATCCGCTTGCGGTAAGGCGAGACAGCGACTTTCTCCTGAATCCGCTCGAAGCCAAGTCCCGGCGGACCCGCCAGGACCAACTGCGTCTCAAGAGCGCCCGGGCTTTCAGTTAAATGCTCCCAGGCCTGGATAAGCCGGATTAGGTTTTTCCTGATTTGAACCATGCCATGGTGCAGAACATAGGGCTTATGGATTCCGAGTCGCTCAAAGAGGATTTTGTCCCCATCTGGGTTAGGAGAGAAAGAGTTATAAGCATGCTTGTCATAACCGAGGTAGGTAACTTCGACCACATCGGGATCGACATTGAGAACGTCCACGAGGTCGCGTTTAGACCACGACGAAATGGTGATAATGGTTTGAGCTTGTCTGGCGTTAATCCGAGCCAACCAAGGTGCAGACCGGCCGGTATCCAGCATCCAGGCGGGAAGACGGGCGTGCATCACGTCAAAAAACGTAGTGACGACAGGAGCAAAAGGGTTGGGGATCGAGGCGTGAGCCGTTGGCAAGAAAACCAGATCGGGCCGCTCGCGGGAAGTCGCGAGAGCCATGCCTCCTAGGAGCCAGAGGCGCCTGTGCGCCGCTGCCCAACTCTCGCGTACCGAAAAGAGCCGCGAAGCCAAGCCGTCACTATTCCATCGCTCTCCACGCGGGGAGAAGCCACGAAACTCAATTTTCAGTCCGGAGCACTCAGAAATTCTCAGGCATTCTGAAAGGAGATTTGAAAGATACACGCCAGTACCAGTGTGCCGGTAACAAGGAGAAAGGTAAAATGTGTCAACCGCGACGACCAACCCGAATTCACCTCAATTCAAACCAAGCTAGGAGGGCTAGGCAGCACTACCCCGCCCCGGATTCCACGTTGCAGCGAACTGACTGAGAGCCTGTGCATGGTAAAGGTAAGCAAGAAAAAGGAACAGGCACACAGAACCCACAAGCATTGGTGGCGCAAAACGTCCGCCGAAAACGAGACCGGCTAGCAGCGCGAGAAAGGCAGCCGTGGTACGCGCCGCGTGAGACGGAATCGGGACGGTTCCGATAGCCTTCCGAATCCAGTAAATGTTCTGGACCAGCAAGGACATCTCAGTCAGAATGGTTGCCGCCGCCGCTCCACGCCACGAGAAAAACGGAATAAGGATCAGGTTCGCCACGAGATTGACGGCCAGACAACCGGATGAAGTATACGTGAAAACTCTTTCGCGGCCCGTGGCCAGCAATCCTGTGTTGAGAGCGAAGTTGAGGTTTGAGGGAATGATCGCCCAGATCAGGATATTGAAGGCCAGGACAGAGGCGGCGTAACGCGGACCGAGAAGAAGGGCGACAGCCGGACCGGCAAACGCAACCGTACCGAGCACGGCAACATAGCCAACGCTCAGCAGAAGCCCCATAGCACGTTCCAGGCGTTGCCTGTCTGACGGACCCCATTTGTCAACTGATATGCTCGGAAGAATACTGAAGAGAACACCATAAGGCACCAGACGCAGAGCGCTCAAGGCTCGGTAAGCCATGCCGTATATCCCTGTCGCGAAGTCACCGGCGAGTTTGGACAGCAGAACGATGTCGATCCTGTCGTAGAATGCGGTGGCCAGCGGGTAGAAGTTGAAAACCAGCGTCTTCCTGACCAAGCCGCGCCAGCCAAGCCATGCTCGCTGCGGGTTTCCCAGCACGGCCAGCAACGCCAATCCAAGCAAAGCGGCGACTGTCGCCGCGGCAAGCTCCATTCCAACTACAAAATCCAGGCTTCCGCCGCGAACCAGCAACCAGCAACCGCCGCCCACCAGGACAAATCCCACGCTCACATCGATGGCTAGGAATGACCAGTAGTGGCAGACGCCGCGGAGAACCCCCTGAACCGACTCGCTAACCGCCCGCGGAATAAGTGTCGTAAACATGACGGCCGCTGCTGCCAGAACTGCGGATGGGTATCCCAACAGCCACAACACCCCCAGAGCGGCTCCAGCAAGCGGAGCGGCGTACACCGCCCGGAGAAAAATCAATTGGATTGCTGCACGCCATCCCAGGAGTTCGTCTTTCGCGGTTTCGCGCGTCAGGAAATCAATGAAGCCGGAGCCGCCCGCGACGGCTACCATCTCCAGCACCGCTAGCACCAGGACATAAACGCCGAACTCGCGGGGCCCGAGAGCACGGGCCCCAGCCAGCATAAAAACCAGGCGCAGCGCCACCCGGGCAACCTTGGAGGCTGTCAGTAGAGCGGCGTCGGCAAATTTCGGCCCGCGGCGCCGCGGCGCCGACGCGACAACCGCAGGGTTTGCTGCAGACGGGCTCAATTGTGGTCACCGTTACTCACAAGGTTTCTCCCGCGGGCTCGGTGCGGGACGCGCCGGGATTCAGTCCTCGCCAGCGCAGCGTCGCACAGATACCGCCCGTCACAAATGTCTCTGCCGAAACCACTGCCCAGGCCAAACAGCGCAAAATAAACCACCTCGATCCAGGCCGGCGCCAGAAGCCCAAAACGCTCCCTTCCAGGTGCCGCAGAACATAAGGCATGGCTGCCACGGCCGCCGGCAGAGGCACGATCCGGCCCGGCAAGTTCAGGGCCGTATTGCGGGCAAGCTGGCGCCCCGAAATGTTGGCCTGAACGGATGGCTTGGCTTCTCCCTGACGCATAGCGTCAAACCGGCGGCGGAGCGAAAACAACCAGCGCGGAAACCATGCCGCCGCAAGGGCCAGCCGAAGGTTGTGAGCCTCGTAATGTAGGCTATCATACCCGTAAACCCTCCCCAATGGCACGCATGGGATTTTCGCCTACAATTCAATTGTAATTTGCAAGTCATTGAAAATACTAATGTTGTTACATTGCCATGATTGCAAAAAAGCATTTCGGTTGCAAAATCGTTTCTTTTCCGCACACCGTGTAAAATTCGCCTGTCGCATGATTTAACCTGCCAGCTCTAGCCAATCGGCATCTACGCTCACCAGCACCGACCGCTGGATCAGGTCAATCGATAAGACCACGCGCGCCGCTCCCTTCCTTCGCACCAGAATCCCCGTGTAGCCCACAAGTGGCCCGGCTGTGATCTGCACACGCCGTCCTACCACCAGGTACGGATGTGGCGCAGTCTTCAATCCCGCGGAAAGGGCCCGGCGCAGTCCTTCCACTTCCTCGTCGGCCACAGGGGCCGGAGTTCCGTTGAACCCAACAAGCCGCGCCACGCCGGGCACCTTCAGGACTTGCAGCCGGTCCCGCACCGCGATGTGAACGAATGCGTAGCCTGGAAATAGTGGGAGTTGCACTCGGTGCTCGCCGTTTCTCCATCGGCGTATCGTCTCGTAGAGCGGTAGAAATGTTTCTATCTGTTTCCGCCGGAGCAGATCGCCCACGACTTTTTCGTGCCTTGACCGCGTGGAAACCGCATACCATCGTGGCTTGAAGCCATCACCCGACATCGTCACATCCTTTGATTCCAGATTTCCGTCCTTGACTCGCCACCGGTAGTCTGTCACGGTCTCCTTAAAGCTCCGCCCCGTCACTTCGTCGGGCCTTTGTGACCTAAAGCCATTTATTTCAGTGAATTGGGCGTAAATACACTCACCTTTACTTCGGTGCTGCTTTTTCGGACCTATGCTCACCGGTCCGACCGTTCTCTGATCGGCGAAACTTCCCTGCGAGCCAGCGTGCTGGTGGCCCGAGCCGCGAACCATTTCTGGCGTTCCATGGCAGGCCAGCCTTGACGGTCGCCGCCATTTCCAAGGCCAGCACCTTCCTGGGATCAGCCGGATCGGTTTCATCCCACTGTGCCCGCCCAAGTAGCCAAACCACGGCCAGCGTGAAGGCCAAGAAACCTCCCAGCAACATGATCAGCAGGTGAGGTGGAAACGATTTCTTCTGCGGCACCAGGGGAGGGTCGAGCACCTTCACGCTCGGAATCTCTTTCGCCTCCTGCACCTTCGCCAATTCATCCTCTTTGGTCAGCGTCTCGAAGACCGCCTCCTCAACTTTTACCCGGCGCAAAAGATCGGCATAGGTCACCCCCAGTACGGGAAGCTGGCTGATGCTCGGGAAGAGCTCTCCCGCGCTGCTGTTCTCGTCCGCGCCCTTTCCTGCGATTTTCCGGAGCGAGTTTCGAAGCTTGTTGACCCGGGCCTGGACGGCACGCACCCGCACGTTGTTGTCCGTATAAATCTGCCGAAGGCCTTGAAGCTCGGACTCGGACGCAATCAACTCTCCCTGAAGGGCGGCCGCAGCCGTCACCATCGCCTTGCCCTGGGCTGGAACATCGATGGCGCCTTTCTGGCTAGCGAACTGGCTGAACTTCTTTTCGGCCTCTTCGAGGTTCGCTTTCACTTGTTTCAGGCGCTGATCAAGAAAGACCCGCTCGCGATGTGCAGAAGACGTACTCAAGTGGGTGACCACCCAGTTCAACTTGTCCACATATTCCTGCGCCATCGCCGCTGCACGACGCGGGTCGTGATCGCTCACCGAAATGGTGATGAGGCCGCTCTTCTGCTCTCCAGAAATATCGGTGTGTGCCGCCAGTTCCTTTCGCGCGTCCTCAAGGTAGCGCTTTCCATAGACCTTTTGCAGGTCAAACTTGTGAATCACATCATCCTGCACGGTATCGCTCTTCAAAATTCCGACGAACAGGGCTCCGGTCGTCTTGATTCCCAGCGCATTTTCAGCCAATCCCGCCAATCCACCGCCAATCCCTCCTAGACCGCTACTGCCGGACAGCGCAGCCAGCAAGGAGGCACCTGTTCCCGAGGACTGATCGGGGGGCATCAGCTCAGCAGTGGAGGTGTAGCGGTTCGGAATGAGGAAGGCGATTGCCGTAGCGATCACCAGCCCCGCCACCGTTGCCCGCATCAGAAACCGGCGGCCATTCCAGAGCAGCCGCACGCGCGCTGCCGTGCGCTCGCGTGCCTCGCGCAGAGCCTCCTCGTCGATCGCATCGATGACGAGTTCGTCCGGGGGATAAGCGCGATCGCGGCCCGTTGTTGTTTCAGTTGGAAGATCGCTCAAAACTTGCTTCCTCAGGGTTAACCTGTTTTCTACAACCACCCATCCAATTCAGTGCAGATGCCAGCGCGGCCAGTAAGTAAGCTGCACCGAAGAAGTGAAATCCGAAGTGGGTCCCGGGCGCAAAATTGGAAAGCTCCACTTCTCATATTGCAGCAGGGCGGAGATGCTCACGGCCCGCCCCATCCAGAAGCTCGCCTTCACCCCGCCATCGTTGACGATTCCTCCCCCGGGAACGAAACCCGGACCCACAATCTGGTGGCGGAATTGAAACTGAATATAGCTCTGCGGCGTGTGCCAATAGGTCACCCAGGCCTGTTCACCCTGCCCCTCGCGTCCAATCCAGCTCCCCATCAGATAGCCATCATTCGTATAGCCATTGCGATATCTTCCGTTGAAGTAAAAGTAACCGTGGCTGTATATCCCACCAATCGGACTGTTCGTATACACGCCTTCCAGCCGCAGATCGAATTTGGGCAGTTTGGGCAGGTGAGGGAAGAACAAACCGGCGCTGTTGGCCGAGCGGTCAAAATAGGCGAGCGGAGAGAACTCATCCTCGCTGAACGAATCGGTATAGAATGTCGCCCAGTTCCTCAAAAACGGCAGCCTGTAAGTCAAGTCGAAGCCCGTCCGGCGGTCGCCAGGATCGATGCGCGGACAGATTGAACTGATCTGATAGCACCCGGGCGGTCCGTTTCCGGTTGAGACGATGCTGCGTAAGAATGTCTTGGGAGTGAATGGGACGCCCGCACCAGCGAACAGTGCAGTGGCGGATACGCCGAATTCAAGATTGGGGGTCGGCTTGAAGCTGATCTTCTCCCCGTCGATCATTGGCTGGTCTGAGAGCGGCTTATTCCACTGACCTAAAAGCCCGGTGGGCACGCCGTAGACAAAATCCTGGCCGCTGAGCCGCCCGATAAAGAATTCCGTCCGGATGGGGCCCATCAATCCGAAAATGCTCGGCAGCTTGAAAGGGGAGACACGGCTGATGCGCAGCATGGTCACCGGTTCGGCGTTGTTACTGAACATCATTGACCCGCCCTCGCCCGGCCCCCACCATAGGCTCTGCTTGCCGAACGAAATCTGCCAGTTTTCAAAGTCCATCGCTACGTAAGCGTCGAGCGCGCGAAAGCGGTTCACCGCGTCAAAAGGGGTGGCCGGTTGCAGCGGCAGGCCAAAATCAGCCTGAGAGATAAATTCCCGCGCCGCCAAGGGAAACGCCGGCATGGAAGGGGCATGTTGATACTCGCCATCGAGATAGGCCGTGAACGGCCCCGAGGAAGCCCAGCCGGTAAACCCCGTGACATCGTTGAAGCCTTCGCCATAGGGTCGTCCATAATCATTTGTGATCGTCTGGCCAAAGTGGTAACCGTCCGTGAGCGGCTGGCCCGAAATCCCCGTGACCCGCGTGTAAACGGAGTCCAGCTCAATGCTCCGATTGCGGGCGCCGCCCAGCAGGTCAAGGTCGTTCGAAAACTCTCTTTCCAGGCTCGTGACCAGTTGCTCGGCCACCGGCGGATCCTTTTCCTGCTTCCTCAGCCGGTCACTGGCCTCTTCCACCAGGCGTGCGCATTCAAGCCGCGTCCATGGCCTCATGCCGAGCATCTCCGACCGCACGTAACCCAGTGCCGCCAGGCGCTCGAATGCCGGGTACACCCAGCTATCCAGCGGCACGTAGGGCGAACCCATATCCTCCGGAAGCCGGCTCCTCTCCGGGTTGCGGTCATGGAAAGGCAGACGCCAACTGTCACCCCAGATTTCCGGATTATGGTGCGCATGGTAGATGTGCTGGGAGATCAGATACCCAAGCACACTGCCAATCAGAACATCGGATGGAAAGTGCTCCTGGCCCGTCACGCGAGAGGCGCTGATGGCGGAGGCCAGGCCGTATGCAAACAGTTTGGTTAGAGGTCCCGGATATTCATGCGCCATAATGCCTGCTATCGACCAGGCTGCGGTCGCATGCCCCGATGGAAACGAGTTGCCTCCCTGTCGGAAAAGCCCCCGCGCGTTGTCGACGTAGGGACGCTCCCGGCCCGCCGCAGATTTGACTGCCTCTGCGGCCAAAAGGCTGTCGATGGCTGCTTCCCCGCTCAGCAAGCCGGTTTCGCGCATGTGTTCGTTGTGCCGCATCTTGCCCCAAAGATAGAGGCCAGCGCCAGCGCCGACCAGGGAGTATACTCCCATATTCGAGAATGTCCGGCTCTCCCTGATCCGCGTCGGCGAATTCGTCAGACTGCGGCTGGTCGAACTGTCGGTCGCCACCAGTGCGGCCGCCAGCCCTGCCAGCGGCACCAGCCAGTTGGCGTCACGCAGGCGCAGATGAAACGGGCTGGTCCAGATCGCCTTCTGGTCCCCGGCCATGTTCTTCAGCAAGGGAAGCCCCACGGAGTTGTTGTACTCGCTCGGGTTCTGGCGAAAGAGCTGCTTCTTCTTGTCATGCCCCCACCAATCTCGCGGCGGCGGCAAACGCCAGACAGAGGCTGCGCTCCGAGCTGTCGTACTTACTGCAGGCCTTGCCTGTGCATGACCCAGCACGGCGGTCATCGCTATGATGCACATAATTCCCGGTACTTTCTGCAAGTGCACTCCCAAGGTCGTCAATTGACAAAAAACACGTTTGACCGCAATAGTGGACGCAAGACCAAGGCAGACTGATCTCTCACTCGGGCCACCCTCACCAACGAAATTGCCAATCCCCAAACCATCACTATGTTCCTGTTCGCTCGATCGGTCCTTCCTTCAGTAGTAATGGGCGACAAGCACTGCCGACGTTATAATCGACGAGATGACCTGCGCAGATTGGAAGACACTCTTCCACTGCGGCGGCCCTGTCACTGGCTTCTCCGGAACAACAACCGTGTCCCCGGGGTAGAGCGTGGCATCCAGCGGATTCCCTCTCCACAAGGAGAACCCTTGTTGCGCCCCGATGACGCTGCCATCAGCACGTATCACAAATATCGATTTCTTATTCGCCAGGTTGGTCGCACCGCCTGCCTGGCTCAGGTACCATTTCGCACTTCTGCCCGGCTGGAAGGATACGGCCGTCGGGTTATACACCTGCCCCTGCACCATTACGTAACTGGGCCTTTTCGGAATAATCAGTACGTCTCCCGCCCGAACCTGAATGTCCGCAGCCGTACGGGCCCAGCGGTGAATTCGACTGGAGATGTGGATAACAACCCGCCCGATGGGCGGATTGTTGACCAGCGTTTGGAGCGTCATCTGCCACTGCTGATAACCAGTTTCCAGGGCCAGCTTCTGATCCCGGTCGGTCACAGAAATCAGCTTCGTTTGCAGATCGTTCTGCGATTGCCGGACACGATCGATGAGGTCTTCGTACGATTTCATCTGGATACTGCGAATTTCCTTACGCTCCAGAAGCGCACCATAAGGGTAAGCCTGCCTCGTGAAGCCTCCAGCCTGCTCCAAGACTGAACTCAGTGTCTCACCAGGCCGGATACCGTATCGGCCCGGATGCTTGACTTCGCCTTTGATCTCGATCGAGGAGCCCAGATCGTTCCAACCCTCGACCTGCCGGACGGTAAGAACGTCGCCGTTCCGGAGTGCGACATCACTGGACGGCTTTCCTTCGAGCGCGCTGGCCAGACGGACTTCCATCTGTTGGCCGGAAATCTGGCCACTGGCGCTCCAACCGTAGCGTGTCAGACTGGCGTCTCGCGTGTCGGCGCTACGCCTGAGCCCTCCCGCGACATGGATCAGATCGGAAACGCGCATGCCCATCGCCAGCGGGTAGCGTCCCGGATGAGCAATTTCACCCTCAACATACACGGTGGCGGGATCCGATTGTGACAGGTTTTCGTGCACCAGCACGGTATCGCGCGGTCCTAAAAGCAGGTTGGCGCGTGGATCATTGGCCAACACTTTTTCCAAGCCTGCACTGAGCACCTCCATTTTGCCGGTCGGCAGGTAATGGAACACCTGAACCGACCCTAGGTCGGCATCCGGTGTCACTCCGCCCGCCAGCTCGATGGCGTCTCGCAGATGGATTTGGCCCGAGGTTTTGTACACGCCCGGCTGCCGGACCGCTCCGCCGACGCTGACCGTCGGCACATCCCGAAAGTCATAGCGGCTGAAAATCCGCACGGTATCCAACCGGTCCAGCTTCGGTGAGTCCGCAGGATGCTCAAGCGCCTGGGCGAGATTGAAACTTTCGACGACGGGGTGAAAATCCGGGGGCGAAAGTCTGATGATCTCCGCATAGCCGGCGGGCTGCGGCAGCAGGTCCTTGTAAGAACCGATCAGGTCAGCCAATCTCATGCCCCGGTGGTAGGCGTACTTGCCTGGCCGGAGAACGTGCCCCTCAAGGTAGACCGCATCCTGATTGTAGGGGGCCATCGGAAAGACATGCACGATGTCGCCATCCTGAATGTGGAAAGCAGCCAGCTCTTTTTCAATCGCTGCCGGGCTAGCTTTTTCCGGAATGTTCAGGCTGAGCATGGTTCTCTCTTTGTGCGCCACCAGCCGTTGAACTTCAATGTGTTTGAGCGTTGCCGCCGGCAGTATGCCGCCAGCCAGGGCAATCACGCGAGCAAGACTTTTTCCGTTCCGTAACTCGTAGATATCAGGACGCCGTACCATTCCCTCGACAGTGACCTGCGGGCCGACTGTAGGTACCCGCACGGTATCTCCGTCGGCAAGAGGGATGATGTTGCTGGTCACCCCGTGCAGCAGCAGGTCGTAAACATCGATCGTCTGCAGCAGTGTGCCGTCGCGCCAGTGCTGGAGCACGCGCAGCGAGCCGTTATGGGTCGGCCCGCCAGCCGCAAATTCCGCGTTCAAAGGCGTCGAGAGCGAACTCACGTCATAGGCGCCGGGATGCTCAACGTCACCCACGACATACACCCGCACTGTCCTCAAGCGTGTAATGGAGACATCGGCGGAAACGTCACGAAACTGCGTGCGCAGGAGCCGCTGCACCTGTTCCTGCACCTGGCCCAGTGTTTCACCACTAACCAGCACCGGACCTACCTCCGGCAAGTCGACCCGTCCCGTTCGGTCCACACGACGAAACAACCGCGCCGAGGTGCCTCCCCACACGTCGATGGTCAATCCATCGCCCGGCCCAAGGATGTAGCTGGGACCGACCGGCAAATCCATTG
>JAKAWN010000095.1 GCA_021827245.1 Acidobacteriota bacterium
AGCCACCGCAAGGTGGCCCCGAAAGACGGCGCCGCGTTAGCGACGCCCAATAGCCGCTTTGAGCGGCTCACAACCTAAAGCCTCCGGCTTTGCCGGAGGATACTTACTTTGGCTGCGGTGCCGGTGTTGCTTTTGGGGTAGTTACAGCGGGAGGCTGTGTGGTCGGCGGAATTTGCTGGACAGAAGACACGGGCTTCGTGTCCGCGAGGCTGGCGCCGACCGGTGTAGAGGCGGAATCGCTGGTGACCAGATTGTTTGTTCCGGCACTCGCCAGGATCTGCTTTACCTGGCCGGGGTTGGTGAGCAGCGGAGAATCAGGGAAACGCTGAATAGGCTTGTCTTTCAACATGTGGCTCATAAAATCCGCCCAAATAGGCAAGGCGACGTGTGAGCCTTCCTCACCTTGTCCCAGCGTGTGCTGATCGTCGAAACCGACCCAGACTCCGCACGTGATCGAGGGTGAGAAACCGATGAACCATGCATCGGTAAAATCGTTGGTCGTTCCCGTTTTGCCAGCCAGGGGGTACTTCATGGCCAGCGCCCGTTCACCCACGGCCGTGCCGGACATGAACACTTGGCGAAGCATTGAGATTTCAATGCGCGCGATGCCAGCCGGAAGCACATCAGTAACACTGGGCGGAAATTCGTCAATTAGACGGCCGTTATAGTCCGTAACCCGCAGGATTTCACGAGGTGCGATGTGTACTCCGTCGTCAGGGAAAGTTGAAAAAGCTGAGGTATGCTCTAGCAGGGTTAAATCAGAGGCCCCAAGTGCCAGCGGGAGGTTGGGAACCAGATCCGACGTGATTCCGAACCGGCGACAAAGCTTGATGACGTTGTTAATCCCCACTTTGGCTAATAGTTTCACCGCCGGAACGTTGCGCGACTCTGCGAGCGCACGCAGCAGGGTAATCTCTCCCTCGAACTTGTCATCGTAGTCATGAGGCGCCCACAAGCCCGAGGAAGTGGGAAAACTGACCGGGGCGTCGAGAATGGTATCGAATGGACCAATCCCGTCGAGCAATGCCCGAGCGTAAACATAGACTTTAAAGGAAGACCCGACCTGCCGGTAAGCCTGCACCGCGCGGTTGAATTGGCTGGTATTGTAGCTGTACCCGCCCACCATCGCTTTGATCTCGCCCGTCGCATTGTCAATGGCCACCAGCGCACCCTGAACGCGCGGGGTTTGATCGAGCGTTGCATCGACCGTTGAACCCTTAATGGCATCGATTTTGAAAAGGTCCACATCACCCGGGCTGAACACAGCGCGTGGGTCCGCCTTTCCGGTCCAGGCAAATTCGGCGCGCTTCACTTGGGCTGTAAGGTCGCCAAACCGGACTACGGCATAGAGAGGATTGACCTCCGTGACAAGGCCGTGCGCCACCCTGCCCGCTCTGAGACGTCTCCAGTCTACGTTTTGGTAGGTCTTGAGCATCGCGTCCTGGCCGTTCGGAAGCTTGACGGGATCCTTCAGAATGTTCTGCTCTGGGCCACGCCATCCGCGCGACCTGCTGTACGCACGCAGGCCATGGCGAAGAGCTTCGTTGGCTTCCCTTTGCATAGCGATGTTGAGAGTCGTATAGACGCGAAGGCCCTTTTGTTGAATCGTCTTCAGGCCATACTTTCGTTCAAGAAACTGCCGGACGTCCTCGACAAAATACGGAGCAATGTTTTCGGTCCAGCTCCGGACGTGCAAATCCAGAGGCGCCTGGACGGCAGCACGATACTCTGCCCTGGTGATCTTGTCATTCTCGAGCATCGCGCTCAGAACTTCCTTGCGACGTTCTATGGCGTTGTGCGGATGGAGAATCGGGGATAAATACGTTGGAGCACGGACCAGGCCTGCGAGGAGCGCGGCTTCGGGAAGTGTCAGTTGGTTCAGGTGCTTCCCATAGTAGAACTCCGAAGCTGCTGCGAAGCCATAGTTCCCGAATCCCATGGGGACCTGGTTGGCGTACATTGTAAAGATTTGTGGCTTGGTGAATCGGTGCTCCATCTGAATGGCCAGTATTGCTTCCTGGATCTTCCTCCGAAAGCTCTTCTGGGGAGTCAGAAAGAGCATGCGCGCTAGTTGCTGAGTCAGTGTGCTGGCGCCCTGTGCCTTACGCCACTCGATAATGTCTGTTATCGCGGCTCTAATGATGCTCAGGATATCAATTCCCCAGTGGCTCTCAAAATCGCGATCCTCGACCGAGATGACTGCGTTTCGCAGGACGGGAGGAATCTGGTTGTAGGTCACCATCACGCGATGTTGCAGCGCAAACCGGGCGATGGGCGTGCCGTTGTCGGCGAACACTTCTGTCATCACGTCCGGCTGGTAGTTTGCCAACTGGCGAACCTGGGGAAGATCGGATGAATAGACAAAGACCAGCCCTCCAACGACCCCGGCACCAGCCGAAAGAACGACTAGAATCACAAAGACCAGTTGGCCGAAAAACTTTCGGCTTCTCAGGAACGGCGCCGCCCCCGCACTCCTATTGCGCTTGGGGGGCCGCAGATGGGGAACATCCATACGCGTGCTTGCCTCTCACCCAATTCTAGGGCGGCCACCCAAAACAGTCAAACAGAGAAGTGGCACGGCCATCGTCTCAAAACAGCGACGTGCCGCGCTACTCAAACGCCGGCCGTCACTAAGTGCGAGTTCATCGACTGCACGGCCTGCAACGTATGGACGGGTTTTGTCAGGAACCACTTGAAACAATCTTGCGGCACATTCGGATCAGCCGGGCATGCGGAATTTGGGAAGGAGACGGAAGCATGATGAGGTCTCCCTGGCGAAAACTGCTGTAATACCACTTGGCAAACAGACTCTGATGCTCCCATTGGTACGCGCTGGCTGCGGTTTCCGGCTGGTTTCGCAAGGTGTCAAAGAGCAGGCGGAATCGTTCATCAAGAGAAAGTGGCGAAGAGACATTTTCTCCGAAATCCAGCGAGCCAGGTCCGCTCAATTCACCTGAGCACATCAAGAAGAACGACACTGTCTTGGGTTGCGCGCCCGGCAATACCATAACCGCGTGAAGGTCCCGGATATTTCGCACGGGTTCGGGTTTTAGGGCTAGCGCAGCCCGGATTTTCTCCACCTTGCGATGAAATTGTGCAGCGCGCTCGAAGTCGAGACCTTCTGATGCCTGGTTGCGTTCGGTTTCCACATTTCGCGTTAGAGAGTCGCCCTCGCTGGCCAGGAACTCAACCACACGCTCCACTTCTCTTTGGTATTCATCGTCGGTGCAGCCATTGAAGCACGGAGCGAGGCACATGCGCATCTGGGAATAGATGCATCCTGGGTGCGACGGGTTGGGGTCAAGGTCTTCGGCGCAACGCCGGGTCTTAAAGAGATCAAGAAACTCCCCCGCAAAACGCTCGCTGGCAGCGCGGGAGGGGAACGGGCCGTAGTAAAGTGAGCCGTCATTCAAGATACGGTGCGTAGTGTAGAGGCGCGGGAAACGGTTCCGAAGATTCAGCTTGAGCAGAGCAGGAGGTTTCAATCGCAGGCGCGACCTGTACTGTTGCGGATAGTATTGGCGGTTGAGATGGTAGACCAGCCACTGCATCTCAAAGCCGGAGCCCGTATATTGATATTCGATCCTGCGGGTAATCTCCCGTAGATTGAGAAGCTTAGAGTGTGTTTGCGGCTTCCGAAGAACCCGTGTCAGCCTTCGATGGAGATTTCCAGTCCGACTAATGTAAGGTGCAGCACCGGGTGTCTCGTTCCTTTCTGAAAAGAGAGCAAACACCGCCGCGCGATGCTCGATCTGGCCGAAAAACGATTCGCTGTCGGCTCTCGGGTCGAATTCGAGTGAGTTTTCAAGTTTCATGCTTGTCCCCATTGTCTCAGCCGATTTTAGTGAGCGGCAAAAGCACGGTCAAGTCGCAGTGAGCAACACGACGAAGAACTTTACGGGAAACGCGTCTTGTGGCGCGGAAGCCGACCCGCGGCACAGTGTGTAAACGCCTGCCTTCCTCTCGTTGATTGGGATTGACGAATCTGAACAGGAATTTTTCGTGTACGCCGATCGTCCGCAGGCCGCGTGTCACTTACGGCCGCTGCAAGGAGCGGTGGCGGGACCGTCGCCCTGCCGACGACGGAAATTAATTCATTCCACAGTATTTCTTATAACCCTTATTATAACTATTAATTGGACACGACATTGCCATTCTCATAACATCAACCTGCTGGCCGGTCGGCGCTTTCAGGAATCGTATGGAAGCAATCTCGACCGGAGTTCTCGCGTTCGAGTGCAGTTTTACGGACCACCATATTGGTAGTCGCCAGAGAGTGCTCCCAGCCCAGCCCCCATTACAAATAGTGAACTACGCCTTGAACCCGACCAAATCGTGACATTGCTCACAATTCGTTGTGAGCAAGGTCACTGCATTGCGGGTTGGGGGCTGGTAATAAAGTGCAATACGTTTCTCAGAAATGAGGATGAACGTCTTGAAGACGGGATTGAAAGGAATGGTGTACCGGTGTTCGGAACCCGACCGCCCCTCGGCTCACGGATATACTTCTATTTCTCACCAGATCGTGCGGAAACTCAATCCTACATTCCTCTCAACCCTCTCAGGATTTTGTAGGGGGCATAAGCGCTTGATGGCGACCCGTTCGGGATCGATTCTCGCAACGGGCTATGTCTTGGAGCGTGCCCCCGGAATTGCTTATTTGGAGGAAAATTATGGCTAGCCTTTTTGAGCGGCGCTTCTTGCATCTCGTTGTTGCCGCTTCGCTATTTCTCTTGTTAGTTCCGGGTTCAGCCTACGCCCAGATGTTGGGAGCCAGAATCCGGGGCACCGTGACTGACCAGACGGGCGCGGTCGTTCCTGGCGTAAGAGTCACCGCGAAGAACGTGTCGACAGGTATCTCAACCGCAGTGACCAGCGGTCCCAGCGGCAGTTACGAGTTCCTGCATCTTGCGGCCCCCGCCAGTTACACGGTCACAGCTCAGAAATCCGGGTTCAGGCTTTTCTCGGCGCAGGCCGTCCAACTGGGCCTGACTCAAACCTACGTGCTCGACATCCGCCTGCAGGTGGGAGCGGCGGTGCAAGAGGTAACCGTAAAAGCCGCCCCGGTCCAGGTGCAAAAGACGAGTATGCAGCTCGGCGCGACCATCACCAGCACCCAGTTGGTTAACATCCCGCTTAATGGCCGCAACTGGATCAACCTCCAGCAGACTCTGCCCGGCGTGGTGGCGACCGCCGACGCGCGCGGCAATTTCGCCACGAACGGCAGCCAGCCCGACCAGAACAGTTACATGATCAACGGCGTTGACAGCAACGACCTCACGCTGAACACGCCCCTGGTGGTTCCCAGCCCCGACGCGATTGCTGAAGTCCGCATGATCACCAGCACCATTAACCCTGAATACGGGCGTAATTCCGGCGCTATCATGGATGCGATCACCAAGTCCGGAACCAACCAGTTCCACGGTGACGTCTTCGAGTTCTACCGCGACACCAGCCTGGACGCTCGGAATTTCTTCCAGCCGACCTCGGTCATCTTCCACCAGAACCAGTTCGGGGGGACGATCGGCGGGCCGATCAAAAAGAATCGCGCCTTCTTCTTCTTCTCTTATCAGGGTACCCGGAACTCGATCCCGGAAAGTGGCGTCATAGGCACAGTGACGGTATTCACGCCTCAGCAGCGCAATGGGTATTTTCCCGACCTCGCGACTTCCACGGCCACCTCGCCGTTCCCGCTAACGGGAGAGAACGGAACGGTCTATCCGGCTGGAACCCCCTACTCGACGATCTTTCCGACCGGGAACATTCCCTCCGCAGACTTCAATCCGATTTCGGCGAACCTATTAAGTCAATTCGTGCCGTTGCCCAATGCAGGAACGGAATACGATTTCAACC
Organism: Acidobacteriota bacterium; assembly: GCA_021827245.1. The sequence goes on from JAKAWN010000095.1 coordinate 5,854, forward strand.
CCACGACGTCGGGGCTCGATGACCAGTACTTGACCCGTATTGATGAGAACCTCAGTTCCAAGGACCAACTTTGGGGCTCCTGGCTGTATGAGCGCCATCCCAGTACTGACATGCTGCCCTTTTATGGGTCCACTTTGCCTGGTTTCCCCGAAGTCAACCAGCGCCACATCAATCAGATGATGCTGAACTGGAATCACGACTTTAATGGCACCACTCTCAACGAAGCGCGTATCGGCTACACGCGTTTCAATTACGCGGCGGTGATGCCGGTCGATGTGCTCAATCCCCAGTCGGTAGGATTCACGGGTATTGATGTACAAGATCCCACCGTATCGAGCTGGCCGCTCGTCACCGTTTCCGGTTACTTCGACCTGGGCTTCTCGCCCTACGGCCCACAGCCACGCCGCGTCCAGACTCGGCAATTCGACGACAACCTCACTAAAATCGCGGGTCGGCATACCTTCAAGATGGGATTCGACATGCGCGCCTTCCAAGTCTACAACCCATACTACGCGAGGGCCAGCGGCTCTTTCAGCTTTAGCTCGAGTGGTCTGTACTCGACAGGAGATCCTGGAGCGAATTTCCTGCTGGGCATTCCACATACATACAATCAATCCGGCGGGGACATCATCAACGCTCGCGCCAAAGAGTACTACGCCTACTTCCAGGACCAGTGGAAGATGCGCAAGAACCTGACCATCACTTACGGCACCGGCTGGCAGATTGACACTCCCCTGGTAGACAACTACCACTCGAACCACGCCATGATCGCCTTCCGGCCGGGCGAGCAGTCCAAGATCTTCCCCAACGCTCCGTTGGGGTATGTTTTCCAGGGAGATCCGGGAGTGCATGCCACGGGCGTAACGAAATACGATCACTTTGGACCTCGCATCGGTTTTGCCTGGAGCCCCGGCAGTTCCGGCAAGTGGGCCATCCGCGGGGGGTATGGAATCTACTACAACCGCCCGCTCGAAGAGCAGGCCTTGCAGTTTATTCTTTCCCCGCCTTATGGGGTCAGTTCCGGGGGCGCCGCGGACTACAGCAGCAGCACACAGGCCTACGTCCCGAGCTTTGCCGCACCTTTTACGGACATCGCCGGCAACGGCTCGTTTGCCAACAAGTTCCCGGCTCCAGTTAACCCGCCATCGAACGTCGATTTTTCGGTGTACGAACCCATGTCCCTCAACGTAGTTGATCCCAATACCACCGTTCCCTATACGCAGAACTTCAACTTTACGATAGAGCGTGAACTGCCCGGCTCCTCGGTGCTGTCACTAGCCTATGTAGGGGAGTTGGGGCGACATGAGCTTATCACCAGGGAGCTCAACCCGGGCAATCCCACCGCCTGCCTGACCCCTGGGCCGCTCAACCCGCTCCAATCCGACGGCAACACGCTCTGTGTGGATAGCGTGCCGTTCCAGAACGAGGTCATGCCGCCCAACGCTGGTTTCTTCCCCTATAACGCTCAAACTTTCGGATCTATCGGAAACATCCAGACTACCGGCATTTCGAACTACAACGCCTTCCAGGCCACTTACAGCAAGAGCATGAGCCACGGGCTGCAACTGTTCGTGGCTTACACCTGGTCCCACGCGATGGATAACGGCTCGGGCTTCGAAGACGCCGGCTTTGGGGGCGGCGGTTCGGGGGCGTATGGCTCGACTCGCGGAATCAACCCCTTTAACCAGACTCTTTATGACTATGGACCGTCGGCCTATGATGCGCGGAATCGCCTGGTCATTGACTACGTCTACCATATCCCGTCCATCCATCATTTTCAAAACTGGGCGGCCAAGCGCTTCTTCGACGGCTGGATGATGAGCGGCGTCACCACCTTCCAGTCCGGTTTTCCTCTGGACGTGGCTGATTCCAGTGATTTCCTTTCTCTGGCCTGCACGGGATACACGTTTTATGCATGCCCGGATAACCCGAATCTGGTTGCACCCATCCACTACCTGAATCCCGCAACGAGCTTGGTCCAGGGTGTGGACCATTACTTCTTTACCCCCAGCTCGTTTGCGCCCGAAGCTCTTGGGACCTTTGGCAATGCCGGTCGGAACCTCCTGCGCGGGCCCGGCATTGCCGACTTCGACTGGGCCTTCATGAAGAACATCCAAATTACCGAATCCACCGGGATGCAACTGCGCTTCGAGTTCTACAACCTGTTCAACCACACGCAGTTCGATCCGGCAGGCGCGGTAACAGACATCAGCGATCCCAACTTCGGCCGCATCCTGGCCGCGCGCAGTCCGCGGCTCATCCAGTTGGCCGGGAAGATCTTCTTCTAAGAGGTTGCTGAAAAACGTGTAGCGGCGGCTTTACGCCGCCACACAGCGGTTGAAAAGTCTGAAGTTATGGCAACTTAAAGTCGACGCTCCGGCTCAGGCACTGGGTTTTTCAGCAACCTGCTAAGGCTCTGGGTGAATCAACCCACAAACTTGCCGGCACTTGAAGATATCTTCAAGTGCCGGTTTTTTTTGTGTCGAAACGGGGAAACTCTGCTGCAAACGCCAATAGCAGGATATTCAGGTAACGTTCATCAGGGCCGAGTTGAGGGCTAAACTGAAACCTCCAAGAGTGCGGGAGGTGTGAGGTTACTTGTGAAAGTAGCCCACCAGCTTCTCATAAGTGGTCGAAAGGTTCTCGGGCTGAACCCTCGTTTCTCCCACCACCGTCATGAAATTTGAATCGCCGGTCCAGCGCGGAAGGACGTGCAGATGGACGTGATGCTCCACGCCCGCCCCAGCGCAGCGGCCCATGTTGAGACCCAGGTTGTATCCTTCGGGGTGGTAGACGTCCCTGAGCGCGCGCTGTAACTCCTGGGCCAGAGTCATCATCTCAGTCAGCGTCTCAACCGGAGCCTCAATCAGGTCTGAGATGTGGGCGTAAGGAACCACCATGGCGTGGCCCACTGTGTAGGGGTAAAGATTCAGCAGGACATAATTCATCCGGCCCCGGAAAAGAACCAGATGTTCCTTATCTTTTGAGGGATCAGACGCGGCTTTTTCGCAGAAGATGCACCCATCGCTCTGGGTCCCCTCGGTGACGTAATGAAACCGCCACGGGGTCCACAAATAATCCATATTCATTTACCTGCCGAAGGAGCAATCACTCTTCAGGCGAGGAGGGATTGGGGGATTCTCCAGTCGCCGGCGGCGGCGTTGCTGTGGTTTCAGCCGGAGAAGGCGCTGAAACTGCCTGGGCTGCCCCCTGGTTGCTGTTGACAATATCTTTCAGCTCTTTGCTGGGCTTGAAGTAAGGGATGTCTTTGGCAGGTACGTCGACACGTTCCCCAGTTTTGGGATTTCGGCCGACCCGGGAATTTCGATGGCGTGTTCGAAAGCTTCCAAAGCCCCGGATTTCGATCTTGTCCCCGCCTCTGAGGGACTTGACGATACCTTCAAAAATCGTGTCAACGATTACCTCAGAATCCTTCCGGCTCAACTCCGTCTTTCGAGCGACATCCTCAATCAGATCAGCTTTAGTCATGCTCGACTCCTCAGGTTAAAATTGGGCCCGGACGTTCTTTAACAAGCAGCTTCCGGACAGTCCAAGAGAAAGCGGTGTTGCTGCCTGTGTGGATTAGGAATGGTTGCGATCTGCGGAGGCTCCAGCCCGCATCATGGCAGGTGTCGTAATACCCGCAGACGAGAATGCTTCAGCTATCCTGGAAAGGCTGGGAGGTTCTGGAATTCTCTCCCGTTGCTGTGAGGCTTTCCAGTTTTTGACCTTTGTGCTCAGGCTGATTTTCTTCTCTTCGGAATTCAGCCGAATGACGCGAAACTCGAGCTCTTCGCCAACTTTCGGAATCCTTTCGTCGCTGCCGGGTCGCCCGTCCTCGATCTCTGAAATGTGGCAGAGCCCTTCGATGCCTTCTTCGATTTCAGCGAAGACCCCGAATGACGTCCGCCGAGTGACCTTTGCATGGACCAGGTCGCCCACATTCGTCTTGTTAAAGAAATTCTCCCATGCATCGGGCTGAAGCTGTTTTAGTCCGAGGGAAAGTCGGCGATTTTCGGAATCCACGTTGAGGACAACCGCCTCGATCTCCTGGCCCTTGCGCAGCATCTCGGATGGATGTTTCACGTTTCGCGTCCACGAAAGATTTGAAACATGAATCAGGCCATCCACTCCTTCTTCGACTTCAACGAATGCTCCGAAGTCCGTAAAGTGGCGGACGCGCCCCTTGACGACAGTGCCGGCGCCCATCCGCTCGCTCAGGCCGTCCCACGGGTCGGGCAAGGCCTGGCGCAGGCTGAGCGAAATCCGCCGTTGCTCGAGATTGACGTCAAGGATGGCGACTTCTACCATTTCGCCTGGCTTCAGGATTTTCGAAGGGTGGCGGAGCCGTTTGGTCCAGCTCATCTCCGAAATGTGGATGAGCCCCTCGACTCCCGGTTCCAACTCGATGAAAGCCCCGTAATCCGTCAAGCTGACCACTTTCCCTCTGACCTTATCGCCAGGATGAAACTGTGAAGGTACTTGCTCCCAGGGATCCGGGGCCAGTTGTTTCAGGCCCAGAGAAACGCGTTCTTTCTCCCTGTCAAATTTGAGGACCTTGACTTCGATTTCCTGGCCTGCCTGGACCACCTCGGAAGGATGCGAAACGCGCGTCCATGAGAGGTCGGTCAAGTGCAGCAGGCCGTCCATTCCACCGAGATCTACAAAGGCTCCGTAATCGGTCAGGTTCTTCACGCGGCCGGTCAGGACTGCGCCTTCAACGAGGTTTTCAAGCAGAATCCTCTTTTTCTGCTCGCTTTCTTCTTCCAGAGCCTTCCGGCGGCTGACAACGACGTTATCCCTCTTGCGGTTGAGCTTAATGACCTTGCACACGATTTCCTGGCCGATCCACTCATCCAGGTTAGGATGGGGTTTCAAGTCGGCCTGCGAGGCCGGCATAAAGGCGTGAACTCCCACATCAACCGCGAGCCCACCTTTTACGCGTGCCAGCACGCGCCCTCGGATGGGTCCTTCTTCATAGAAGGCGCGTTCAACCTCTTCCCACAACTCTTCCTGCACCGCCTTCCGGCGTGACACGACTGCCGTTCCGGTCAGTTCGTCGAACTTCTCGACAAACACATTGATGGCCTCGCCGGTGGGAATATTCAACTGGCCATCATTGGAAACAAACTCGGCGATAGGAATAACGGCTTCGCATTTCAGGCCCAGGTCGACCACAATTTCTTCCGGAGTCACCTTTAAAACGTGGCCTTGAACGATCTCTCCCTCAGCCAGGGTTGGAGCGGCATCGATGCTCTCCATCAGCTTTTCAACCTCTGCCGGCTCAAGGGTTTCGTCTGCGTTCTCCTCGGCGTAAGAGACTGACGGTTCAGTTTCTTCTTGGGCCGCGATTGATTGTGGTCCAGATTCAGGCGGGGCCTCGCTCGCGTTTTGGAAAGATTGGGGAGACACCGCGGCAATATCCTTCATTGTCGGCGTCTGCACATCTCCGTTTACTGGTTGGGGCTGGCATGGGGTACCTGCGGCTTCCGCTGAATCTCCTTGTGGGGCAGCATCTGCCACGTTCTGCTTCTCTGGCGAGACAACAATCTCGCCTGAGTCGAGGTAATTCTCTTGCGAAGACATGAACTCACCCTCCTGCCCGTACCCAACGCATACTACAGTAGACCTTGTATTTTACCGTCCACTGAAAAGCGAAGTCAAACTGATCGAATGAGCCTGCAAGAACCATTTTCTATTCGATATGGAACCTGAATCCAGCCTGCTTGATGGCCTTGCGATAATCATCGGAACTCATTTCGACAAGCTTACACATCTCATAGAGCCGAGATGAAAGAGTGGGACCCAGCAGGGCCAATGACCGGTCGACTTCAGGAATCGAGTCGCCCGACGGCGCTCTGACGTCGCACCTTTTGGGGCGTTCAGCCGGAAGCGTGGTAGTGATCAAGGTGACCCTTTTCTCATTGTAACGCGAACTGATAATGTGCGCGAGGGTCTCCCGGACCCAATCTGTGGGATCCGACGCCGCCAGATCGTCAAGTAGAAGGACCTCGACATCCAGAACGGGGCCTAATACGCGCAACTCGGAGGTGTGCGAAACTGGGTTGTAGCTATCTCGGATGTCTTTCAGCAGCTTCAGAAAGTCGTAATACAGACATGGGACGCCTTTGCGCATCATCAGTTCGCGCAGCACCGCGACGCCCAAGTGTGTCTTGCCGACGCCCGTGGGTCCCGCGAACAATAATCCGAAGTCCGTCGGATATTCCTCCACAAGTTTCTGCGAGTAGAGTTTTGCAGCCACAAGACTGCGGTTGGGCTGGCCTGTCCGGGGATCTTTGCGGATGTCAAAGTTTTCAAAAGCGCAATGTTCATACCGGCGTGGAATTTGCGCTTGCTTCAACAAAGATTCCGAGCGCAGAGAATACTCGCATTGGCACCGTGCCATGCGACGGACGCCGTTAGACTCCACCGGCCGCCAGCCCGTTCCTTGACAGTGGGGACAATCCTTCTTGGCCATTGAGCAACCTGTAGCAGATTCTAAATCACTTGGGACATCGAGGGGAAGTGGATGAAGTTGCAGGAAATGTATGCGCCTGGACTCGAAGCTGCCATATCCGACCGGGCCGAGCTGCCGAATCCGCGGCCAGGCAGCTTATCGGGACTGATTTGAGCGCTGCATGCGAATCAAATGAGGGGGAATCACACGGACCAGTGCGTTCTGCATTTCTTCGCTGGACTCACCAGCGCGGCTTAGCATTTCCTTCTCCACGAATTTGACGAACTCCTGCATCTCCTTCTGCATTTCTTCCATGCGTTTTCGCATGTTGAGAATGATTTCGACGCCGGCCAGATTCACGCCCAGATCGCGGGTCAGATTCAAAATGGTCTCGAGAGCTTCAAGGTCATCATCCGTGTAGAGTCGGGTGTTGCCTTCGCTCCGCGAAGGAATCAGCAGCCCTTCGCGCTCGTAAAGCCGCAGCGTCTGCGGATGGATGTTGTACATCTCCGCCACGGCGCTGATCATGTAGCCTGCTTTGCCACGTGTTTTCCTGCCACGTTTTGCCATAGGCTGCTCGTGCGCTCCCCTCGGAAGTTTGCCTTCACGACCGGACGTTGAAATGCTTCCTCAACTCACTCCGCGGATCCGAAGGGTTCAGCCGGTCGAGCTCTTTCAGAATTTCTTTGCTGCGCTCATCGGCCACTCGCGGAACCCTGATTTCAATCTCGACAAACTGATCTCCGCGCTGGTTCGCGCGCAACGAGGGCGCTCCTTTCCCTCGGATGCGCAACTTCTGTCCGCTCTGGGTACCGGGAGGAATCCGAATCGTTGTTGGCCCGTCTATCGTGGGTACTTCCACTTTGGTTCCCAGCGCCGCTTCAGTGACGGTAATCGGAACTTTGACATAGATGTTGTCCCCTTTGCGCTCAAAGAACGGATGGGACTCCACGTCAGTCAAGATGTAGAGGTCGCCCGGTGGCCCTCCGCTGATGCCTGCATTACCTTTTCCCGGAACTCGCACCCTCGATCCGGTGTCAACCCCCGGCGGGATCTTCACGTCAAATGTCTCGGGTTTACGAATATGTCCTGTGCCATTGCACGTTGGGCAGGGACTCGATTGCTTTCCGGTACCTCCGCACTGCGGACAGGTCATGGAAAAGCGCATGGCTCCGGCCGTTCGTGTGGCCTTGCCCGTACCGCCGCAGGCTGAGCAGGCCACTGCGGCTCCGCTACGCACTCCTTTGCCTCTGCACTCGGCGCAAATTTCCTCTCGCCCAATGGTAATTCGCACCTGCGTGCCGCGAACGGCATCCCAGAACCCAAGATGCATGTGATGTTCGATGTCGGGCCCTCGTGCAGGTCCAGCCGCTGCTTCACGGCCTTCTCCGACTCTTGAGAATATCTGGGAAAAGATGTCACGGAACGACGATCCGAATCCCGAGGACCTCTCTTCGCGCGGGATGAAATCGGAAAAATCGAAGCCGGAAAAATCGACGGTTGGACCTGCGGCTCTCGGCGCTTCGCCCTGACTCTGGGCGTAAGCCTCATAAGCGCCGGCGGGAATGCTGTCTGAGTAGAAGCCGTATTGGTCGTAGATCTTCCTCTTCTTTTCGTCGCTGAGAACGTTGTAAGCTTCCTGGATTTCCTTGAATTTTTCCTCAGCCTGCTTGTTGCCCGGATTGACGTCCGGATGATACTTCCTCGCAAGCCGCCGGTAAGCTTTCCGGATCTGGTCGGCCTTGGCCTTCCGATCCACGCCTAGCGCACCGTAGTAATCCTTCTGTTTTGTTCCGACGGGCATACTTGGTTTCCTATTGTGATGTTATGAACGCCTTGCCATGCCGCTGCTTTAGGCGCTTTGGAACCTGCAAGGAAGGGGACGACAGACTGGAAATTAAAGTCAACGGGCTACGGTGAAACGGGATGCATCACCTTCGCATCCACGCTCCATCTGCGGTTCATCTCGGACACGGACTGTTTAATTCAGGCTTGACCTCAGTATGGGTCCAAGATGATCAGGGCATCGTGAGGCAATCCATGCTTCGAGTTGGTGGCGAATTTCTTCGACGGCCGGCGAATTTTCTACCGGCTTGTCAAGCTGGATCTCCATGAATTGGCGAACGTGGCACTGCGGGCATTCGACGCCCACCTGAGCCCGGTGGAGCGAACCTTGTGTTTGTTGTTCCTGTGTTCGTTGTTCCAATGGATTGCCTCCCTCTTGCCTTTATAAGCCCTTCACTTTGTTTGATGCTCAATGGCGTCGCTCTGATTACTTTTTGTCCTTGTCGTCGCCTTCCACAACCTCGGCGTCGATCACTTCACCTCCGCCCTTACCCTTCTCTTCGCTGTCGCCGCCTGCGGTGCTGGCCTGTCCGCTCTCGCCTCCGCCTGTCGGCGGTGGTGCGGAGGCGCCTGCCTGCTGCTTGTACATGGCCTCAGCCAGCTTGTGAGAAGCCGTCGTCAGGCGTTCCACGGCGGCATTGATGGTTTCGATCTTACCTTCCTGGATCGCTTTCTTGGCGTCCTCCACGGCCGCTTCGATGTTCTTGGCGTCCGCGTCGGAAATCTTCTGGCGGTTCTCCTTCAGCGTTTTCTCCACCGAGTAAACCAGTGAGTCAGCCCGATTCTTCACTTCCACTTCTTCCTTGTAGCGCCGGTCTTCCTCAGAGTGGGTCTCCGCTTCGCTCTTCATCCGCTCGACTTCCTCCTTGGAAAGCCCGCTGGAAGAGGTGATGGTGATCTTCTGCTCTCTGCCGGTTCCTGTGTCCTTCGCTGAGACGTTGAGGATGCCGTTGGCATCGATGTCGAAAGTGACTTCGATCTGCGGAATGCCGCGCATCGCCGGCGGAATTCCAACCAAGTGGAACTTCCCGAGTGTCCGGTTGTCCTTTGCGCTCGGCCGCTCGCCCTGCAGAACGTGAATTTCAACGGACGTCTGGTTATCCGCGGCGGTCGAAAACGTCTCTGTTTTCCGCGTTGGAATCGTCGTGTTCCTCTGAATGAGCGGCGTCATCACTCCACCCAAGGTCTCGACGCCCAGAGTCAGCGGCGTCACGTCGAGTAGCAGCAGGTCTTTCACTTCTCCGCCCAGCACTCCAGCCTGCACCGCCGCGCCGACAGCCACCACTTCGTCCGGGTTCACGCCTTTGTGAGGCTCCTTCCCGTTGAACAGATTCTTCACAATCTCCTGGACACGCGGAATGCGGGTGGACCCGCCCACCAGCACCACTTCGTCGATCTTGCTGGGATCGACGCCCGCATCATTCAGGGCCTGCCGAACCGGCCCTACGGAGCGCTGGAAGATGTCCTCGCACATCTGCTCAAAGCGCGCTCGAGTCAGCTTCAGGCTCAGGTGCTTGGGGCCGGAAGCATCCGCAGTGATAAACGGGAGATTGACTTCCGTCTCTAAAACCGTGGACAACTCCATCTTGGCCTTCTCAGCCGCTTCCTTTAGCCGCTGCAAGGCCATCCGGTCTTTGGAGAGGTCGATGCCCTGGTCCTTGCGGAACTCATCCACAATCCAGTCGATAACCCGCTTGTCGATGTCGTCGCCGCCCAGGTGCGTGTCACCATTGGTCGATTTCACTTCAACGACGCCTTCTCCGACCTCCAGGATCGAGATGTCGAACGTTCCGCCGCCGAAGTCGTAGACGGCGATGGTTTCGTCCTTCTTCTTGTCCAGGCCGTACGCCAGGGCTGCCGCAGTCGGTTCGTTCACAATTCGTAGCACTTCAAGCCCTGCAATCTTTCCCGCGTCCTTGGTCGCCTGCCGCTGGCTGTCATTGAAATACGCCGGGACCGTGATGACGGCCTGGGTGATCTTTTCACCCATGTACTGCTCAGCGGCATCCCGCATCTTCTGCAGGATCATTGCCGAAATCTCCGGCGGTGAGTACTCCTTGCCCAGTGCGACCACCCGGCAGTCGCCGTTGCTCGCCGAAATCACCTTGTAAGGGACCGTCTTAATCTCGCCCTGCACTTCGTTGAAACGCCGTCCCATAAAACGCTTGATCGAGTAGACCGTGTTCTCCGGGTTTGTAATTGCCTGGCGTTTGGCGACCTGGCCCACCAACCGCTCGCCGCTCTTCGTGAAAGCTACCACCGACGGTGTCGTGCGACCGCCTTCCGGATTCGTGATGACCTTCGGGTCCCCGCCCTCCATCACGGCGACCACTGAGTTGGTCGTGCCCAGATCAATGCCAATAATCTTACCCATTGCTTGCGCCTCCGTTAAGAAACTTGAACAGTCCGCCTTATTTCTTTGAAAAGCCCCACCATCATATCTATCTTTCCACTATACTTAGATGCAGGCTCTATGATTTAGTTCAAGATTATAATAAAGTCTTAGTGTATCATTGTCAATATAAAAATGTAAGTTGTTTTTATTCAACGAATTCCATGAGGCAGAGACCCTAATAATTTATCCGTCAAACACCCAATCCAACCTGCCACAAGGTTAGCCGGCCAATCCAAGCCGCTGATCGGAAAAGTGTCCTGCGGCCATCACCCTTCCGGCAAACGTGCGAAAATACCTCAGGCTAGTGTAAGCTAATGTCTTTATTGCTACTTTGCCGACTGCGGGAGGACATTTATGCCCCAGAAGCCATCCAAACCTGAGTACACGCCCCAGCACGCCGCTTCAGGAGTGTCTGCAGGCCTTCCTGAAATAGAAACCTGGGCCAACCAGTATCAAGGCTACGAGATCACGATCTCAATCCCTGAATACACCTCGATCTGTCCTCGCACACACTTGCCCGATTTCGGCACCATTACGATCCATTACCTTCCTAACAAGCTCTGTCTTGAGCTTAAGTCCCTCAAAAATTACATCCTAGCCTACCGGAACCTCGGCATCTTTTATGAAAATGCTGTTAACCGCATCCTCGATGATGTTGCTCGGGCGTGCCGACCCAAGTGGGCGGTGGTTCGCGGTGAGTTCTCAACCCGCGGCGGCATGCATACCACAGTCGAGGCCCGTTATCCGCGTAAGTCGCGCTGAACTGGTTACTTGAGAATTCAGGCTGCCCCGCCTTTATTCAAAATCGCGGCAAACTTGTTTTTGTTGGCACTGACCCACGGCTCGAAGCGCTGCATGGCGGGATACAGCGCCAGGGACTGTTCGAGGTCGGCCTGCCGGTTTGGAATGAACAGGCGGTTATATTCAAACATGTTCGCTAGATCTTCAGCGCCCTGAAAGCCGAGCCTGGCAAAGACGTCGCGAGGAATGTAACGGTAGATGATCTTCTTGCCGAGGACGCGGGACATGATCTCGGCGTACTTGCTGCAGGGCAGGTCGTCGCCGACAATTCCGACGGTCTTACCTCTAAACTCATCCGGACGGTCAAAAATTGTTGCGACCACGCCGCCCACGTCTTCGACCGAAACCGCGGCCAGAGGCGTTTCGCCCTGGGGGAAGCCGAACATGTGAGAGCCGTCTTCCTGCAGTTTGGGCGGGAAGAAAGTAAGGAAATTCTCATAGTAAAAGGCCACGTGCGCGTAAGTGGCGGGCAGCTTCAGGCTGCGCGCGTAATCCTCAAGTTTGGCCTTCAGGTCGAAATGCGGGACTTCGAGTTTCCAGTCAGAAAGCTTATGCGCGTAGGGCAGGGTACTGAACACAAAGTGTTGAATGGAAGCAGCTTTGACGGCATCGATCAGGGTCTTGCCGTGGAAGGATT
>JAKAWN010000640.1 GCA_021827245.1 Acidobacteriota bacterium
AGTTGTGGTTCCGTAGGAAAACAACTGGCCCAGCTCATCGGCCACACCGTCCTGGCCTTTGGGAGTTTCCAGGTCGGAGTTGTTCTTGATGTGGCCGTAAATGGTCACGGTATCGCTGATGGATTCCGGCTGGACAATCAGCTTGATGCCGTTGGGCAGTGTGTCCACCACAGGATGAATGGTCAGCTCGGGGATGGAAAGCTTCTTGAGTGCTACCTCGGCCCAGGGTGGAAGCTTGACGGATTTGGTATGCTTGGGCGCGAAAGATTCCCGGCCGCCAAAGGATTTCGAGGAGATGGGCTTGCCCGACACCTGCGGCGTGAGGACGGCCGTGATCGCTTTGTCCTCCACCAGGAACTGGCGGGCCACACGGTTGACGTCCGCTACGGTGACCTTCTGGATGGCCCGGACGTCGTCTTCGGGCGACTGGCGGCCTTCCACCGCCAGCGCGTTGGACCATGCCATCGCGAGACCGGACACCGAATTCTTTTCAAATTCCGCGCTGGCAAGTTCGTGGCGCTTGGAAGCAGCGACCAGGCTGGCCGGCACTCCGTCCTTGATGTCTTCCGCCAGAATCTTGCGCATTTCGTCGACCAACTGGGTTCCATTGCCACCCTTGGGAAAGGCTCCGATGGCGTAACCCAAGCCTGACTTCGGCAAGGAATCCAGCGAAAAGCCCGCGTAGAGCGCCTTGCCTTCCGGCACCAGAGCGTAGAGGCTGCCCCGCTGGCTGCTGAGCACGTCCGCCAGCACCTCGGCGGCCGCAAAATCAGGGCTGTTCGTACCCGGCATGCGGAAGGAAATCACCGACAACCCGTAGGGCAGATCGGTGTTCAGGCTAAGAGTCTGGGAACTGACCGAGTGAAACGAGAAACTTGGCCTTGCAGGAAGTTTCTTGGAAGGAATTGCGCCGTACAGTTTCTTGACTTCGGCCAGAGTCGTCTGCGGGTTGACGTCACCCACAATCACCAGGATGGCGTTGTTGGGCGCGTACCAGGTGTCATAGAACTTGTGAAGCATGGCGCCGGTGGTCTTGTTGAAGGAGGGGCGAGTGCCGAGCGCGTCGTGTGCGTAAGGCGTTCCTCGAAACATCGCGGCCAGCAGCTTGGTATAGAAGACGTATTCAGGATTGGACAGGTCCTGGGCGACTTCCTGCTCGATGGCCCCGCGTTCCTGGCTCCAGAGTTTTTGGGTGTCAAGAACTCCGCTCATGCGAGTGGAATCAACATGAAGGGCCACGTTCAGATCGGAAACAGGGACGGTGAAGAAATACTGCGTCACGGTCTGCTGCGTATCAGCATCGAACTCGCCGCCCATGGCCGCCGCAATGTCCGCCAATTGATTTGCGGAAAGGCCCGGGGCGCCTCGGAACATCATATGCTCCTGGGCATGGGCCATGCCGGGGAAACCCTCCGGCGCTTCGTCGGAGCCGACGCGGTAGTTCATCACCGTGGTGACCACCGGAGCCAGCGTGTTGCGGACAATCACAACCCTCAGGCCGTTCGGCAAGGTCGCACGCAAGACACCTTTGCCTTGAGCGGCCTTTGCGCTCGCCAGGCCGGCTGCAAGTACCAAGGCGGGCAAGAGCGCAGCGATCAATATGGCGGCAGCGCCGGTCTTCCGCCGCTCGCGCCCGGATTGCCTTCCATGCTGCTTGTTCTCATTAACCCCAGAATTGCCAGATTGCTTCACGTTCATTTTCTTCGGTCCCTCAGTCCGATGTTTCCATCGCATGTTTTGAGTTGATCGGAATACGGCACTTACAAAATTGTGCCTGTCACATTCCTGTTGTTAGATGCATGAATGCATGCCGATCGGTTGCGTCCCTGCATATAACTCCATCTTATATGTTCGCGCCGGGATAAAGCGAAAGGCCAGAAAGCAAAAAATTCTACCTCTCTCCGGAGAATCTCTGATAAATTGAGCCGCGCATTATTCCGGACACCATTCCGGGAGAGCGGTTTGCTCCCCGGGAGTCACTCTCTCAACGAAAGAGTATTGATAATGTCAGAGTCGAAAACCCACTCCCCCGCGAAGCGAAGTCAGAATTTTAATCATATGAGGACTTGGAAGTTAATACAAATCGCAATTCTTCTTGTAGGCGCAACGCTTCTGACGCAATGCCAGAAGGAGCAACGGCTGGAGAGCTACCGCACCTGGCAGGTCTATGGCGGCAGCCCTGACAATATTCATTATTCGTCGCTCCATCAGATCAACCGCGGCAATGTCAGCCAGCTTAAGGTTGCGTGGAAATTCAATAGCGGCGACGCGTTTCCGGAGTCGGAGATGGAGTGCAATCCCATCATTGTCCACGGCGTGCTTTACGCCACGACTCCCAAGCTTCGGCTGATCGCACTCAACGCTGCCACCGGGAAGCTGATCTGGAGCTTCAGCCCGCCGGAGGAGGAACCCCTGCGCAAGATGCGCAATCGCGGAGTGACCTACTGGAGCGATGGCAACGACCAGCGCGTCTTCTTTGTTGCCGGGCACAACCTCTATGCGGTTAATGCGGTGACGGGCAAGCTGATTCCTTCCTTTGGCGAGGCGGGACACGTCGACCTGCGCGATGGCCTGGGACGCGACCCGCAAGACCTTTCGGTCACGGCCACAAGCCCCGGCGTCATCTATAAGGACCTCATCATCATGGGCAGCGCTCTGCCCGAGGATTTGCCCTGCCCTCCGGGCGACATCCGGGCTTATGACGTCCGCACCGGGAAAATGCGCTGGATCTTCCACACCATTCCTCACCCCGGCGAGCCGGGCTACAACACGTGGCCGAAAGATGCCTGGAAATACATCGGCGGAGCCAACAACTGGGCAGGCATGAGCGTGGACGTGAAGCGCGGCCTGGTGTTTGTTCCGACCGGCTCCGCGGCCTTTGATTTTTATGGGGCTGACAGGATTGGCGACGATCTCTATGCCGACTGCGAGATTGCTCTCAACGCCGCGACGGGCAAGCTGGTCTGGTACTTTCAGGGAGTCAAACACGACCTCTGGGACCGCGATTTTCCGGCGGCGCCGGCGCTGGTGACCGTTGAACACGACGGGCATGAGGTTGACGCGGTTGCGCAGATCACCAAATCCGGTTATGTGTTTCTCTTCAATCGCGAGACCGGCAAGCCGCTGTTTCCCATTCAAT
>JAKAWN010000096.1 GCA_021827245.1 Acidobacteriota bacterium
CTGCGTCGCAAAGTCTCCCTGCGCCCTGCCGCCGACCGAGCCAACTCAGTCATGCGCTGAGACTCGTCGCCCCGTCGCAATCGGCGTCTGTTCAAATTTATACGTTTTTAAATGCGCGCCGACAGGAAATCGGCGCCCGGTTTTTGCTGTCCACGCCTGCGTTGGCCTCGCTGCGAATTTTCTGCGCGAATTTGCTTGACAGCGAAGGGCTACTGTGCTAGTCTATGTTGTGTTTGGCAGGCCGGCAGGTCTCGATCGCTGGTCAGGGAATAGATAGTCCGATCAGACTGTTATTTCGCTTTTAAGCTGTTGAAAACACAGGGCCGGATCGTTTGGCATTAAAAATGTGAGACAAAAAGAATTCTTTTTTGCAAAACGAACCGGAGAAGTGATTGAAAACAAAGGATCGGCCTGAAAAACGAACCGGATAAACGGCCAAACGAACCTAAAACGAAGCTACCGAAGTTGTTGAAAATATTAGAGCGCATAAAAAACGAACCGGAACGAACCGAAAAACGAATCGGAGCTTTGCCCCAATCGTTCCGCAGCCACCGCCTAGCCCTTTTGTGACAGGTGTACTCCTGCCGCGGGTTGCCCTCCCGGGAAAAAAATTGCGCAGCAGTCAGCAGTCATTGCCGCCGCCATGATCAATATGCTCGCTTGTTTCAGATTCGGACGGTCTTGAGGTAGTGGAGGTCTTCCACGATCTGCTCATGTGCCCGGTCGCTCTCGTCTTCGACGTAGTAGTGCTTCACGCCGACGTGTTCGGCCTCGCGCAGGATCGCGGGCATATCCATGCGGCCGGTGCCGATCGGCACATCCCAACTGACCGGCTCGCCGCCCGTATAGTTGTGGGTGGGCGGTCCTTTCTTCATGTCTTTCAGGTGCATCAGCCGCCAGCGGTTCGGGTATTTCTCAAGATAGGCGACGGGGCTTTGGCCGGGATCAACCAACCAGAAAATATCCATCTCGAAGTCCACGTATTCCGGGTTGGTTTCTTTTACCAGCGTGTCAAACAGCGGATGCCCCCGGTAGGGCTGGAACTCGTAGCCGTGCGTGTGGTGGCCGAAGTGCAGGCCTTCGGCGCGGAATCGCTTTCCCCACTCGTTGTAAAGTCTGGCGGTTTCGCGGCAGAGTTCGATGGTGAATGGGCCCTCGTGCGGAATCCACGCATTCACCACATTGGTAGCACCCAGGGTGTGGGCATTCTCAGCCACCGTGCCATGCTCCGTCTTGAACTGGTCGTAGGTGGCCATCATGCTGGTGCAGGGCAGGCCCACCTCGTCGAGCAGGGAGCGATACTCTTTGGCGGACAAGCCGTAAAGCTCCGGCGCCTCCATTTCCGTGTAGCCCACCTGCTTGCCATAGGCCATGGCCGCTTTCACCGAGGCCGCATCGCCGGACTTGATCTGGTGGCGCAGGCTGTAGAGTTGCAGCCCGAATGGCCCGCGAAAAGGATGCGATTGTTGAGCAGCGAGGCTCTCTTTCACTGGAGCCATCGCTCCTGCCAGCCCCGCTCCAATCACACCCAAGAACTGTCGGCGCGATTTCATGCGTTTGCCCTCCCCGTTTCTCCTGGCTTGCACGGTTTCCTGACGGGTATCGCCAGCGCCCCGCCCGTAGGAAAGACCATTATACGCCAACGGTTTGTATCCGAGAGGTTGATTCAGGTTTTAGATGAGGAGAAGCATTACAGGCGGCGAGAGAGATTCTCTACTAGGAGTCTGTCGGAGATAGATTTGGTCCGACGCAGAATCAACAAGTTACAAAAGTTTGACCGTCCGTAAGTTATTGATTCTTGGTTCAGGATTGGTTATCTGCGACACACTCCTAGCGTACGGACCGTGGACCGCGCAATAATCGGGCGGGAAAGGCGATGATGGCTACAAGCAGCGCCAGGACTCCTTCGACGGCGATGCCTAGAATTCTGAATGGCAACAGAAGAAGCCAGACAAACGGATACAGCACCAGCGCCAACAGCGCCAGAGGCCAGCAAAGAACCAGCAGAATGCACCAGAGCAGAAATTTGATCATCAAGAACAACTCCCACTGTCGTTGCTACTTTTTATACGCACTGAAGATAGGAATGTTCCCCCAAGTTTCCTGCTCGAGGATAAATTCACGCTGGCAGGATAAGCCGCGCGGTTTGGACAATCAGGCTTCAGGGCACATTCTGCGATTCACTCAAGCTGTGGAGCCCGGTGGATTGGGGCGAAGGCATGCCAAAATGCGCCAAAATCGCGGACCCCAATCCAAGCCCTGCAATTTACAACGAAACGCCAAAACTACAAATCAAAATGGAGATCAGAAAAATGGCATCTAACCAATTTCTCAGGACTTTCGGATATGAAACCTTGTTACCTGAGATGCGAGGCAAAACTCTTGCGAAGATCGAAAAATCGTCGGCGCATTCCCAATAACGACGAGGGTTATGTCCCGACCCTCCAAATGGGAGGTCGAATTAGAGACAGGTTGTAGCTGAACCGGCGAATACGGAGACTATGAGGCCTTAATTTAGATGAGGCCGAATTTCAGAATGGGAGGTTTTGATGACTCGACGTGAATTTGCATCAATATTGGCTTGGGCCGGCATGATGTTTGGAGGTGGGCGCAAGGCGTCCGCAGCGCCAGGAGCGGAAGGCGAAGCCCAGGGCGGGTCACAGGGATCTGGCCAGGGGATTGGGGCGGTTGCTGACTATCGCAATCCCAAGCTCCCCATCGAACAGCGCACGGCAGATTTATTGCGGCGCATGACGCTGGAAGAGAAAGTTGAACAATTGAGAAGTGGTAGGACCTCAAGTTACGGAATTATCGACCCTACCGGCGAATTCACAGACAAGAGCATCCAGGGCGATTTCCGGCAGATTTATCTTATGAACACGACCCATGGCCCTCGCTATCAGGCCGTTTACCGGAACGCGCTGCAACGCTATGCGGTGGAGAAAACCCGCCTGGGTATTCCGCAGATTTTCCAGAACGAGGCCTTGCACGGCTTCGTAGCAGACAGCGCAACCAGTTTCCCTGAAGCCATTGCCCTCGGGTGCACGTGGGACCCCGAGCTGATCCAGCGGGCCTTCACCGCCGTGGCAGACGAAGCTGCCTCAACAGGGATCAATCAGGTTTTTGCACCTGTGTTCAATCTGGCCCGCGACCCGCGTTGGGGCAGGACTCAAGAGACTTACGGTGAAGACCCTTATCTGTCCACCCGCATCGGCGTAGCCGCCACCAAGGGGCTGCAGGGCGAGAATTACCTGATTGACCGCCATCATGTGCTGGCTACCGCAAAACACTTTGCAGCCCTTGGCGAGCCGTGGGGCGGGCGCAACACGGCCCCCGCGAACTACGCAGAGCGCGACCTGCGGGAAGTTTTCTTCCCAATGTTTCGCGCTGCGGTGAAGGAAGCCCATATAGGGAGCGTCATGGCTGCCTACTGCGAGATCAATGGAGGCATCCCCTGCCACATTAATCACTGGCTGCTGGAGGACGTCCTGCGGGGCGAGTGGGGTTTTGATGGATATGTCACGTCTGACGGCGCGGGCCTTGAGATGCTGGTCGACGTTCATCACATCGCCGCGGATTACGCCGGGGCGGCGCGGATGGCGCTCAAAGCGGGTGTCGATTATGACCGCTCGCCAGGGTTTGTCTATGAGACTCTGGTGGAACAGGTCCGTGCCGGCCGGGTCCCGGAAAGCGAAGTCGACCGGGCCGTCTCCAGAATCCTCTCGGTGAAGTTCCGGCTTGGGCTGTTTGAAAATCCTTATGTCGATCCGGACTACGCGGAGAAAATCACCAACTGCGAGGCGCATCGCAAGCTGGCGCTGGAAGTTGCGCAGAAGGCCGTGGTGCTGCTGAAGAATGAGAACAACATGCTTCCTCTGGACCTGAAGAAGCTCAAAACCATTGCAGTGATCGGCCCGAACGCGGCGAGCGTGCATCTGGGAGGCTACAGCCGGCCTGCGGGCGGCGGCATCACCCTGCTGGAAGGCATTCGGCAACGCGTGGGTTCGGCGGCGCATGTAGTCTACTCCCAGGGATGTGAGATCACTGCCGGCATTCAGGACTGGAAGGCGGGCGATGAGAATAATGTCAGGCTTCCAAACCCCAAGACGCAACTCGAAAGCATCCGCGCCGCGACCGAGGTTGCGCGCAAGGCGGACGTGGTCATTCTGGTTGTGGGGGGCAATGAGGCTACGTGTCGCGAGGCGTGGCCGCATCATCTGGGCGACCGGGCTTCTCTCGACATGGTGGGCTTTCAGGACCAGTTGGTCCGGTCGGTCGTCGAAACCGGGACTCCCACGGTGGTTTTCCTGATTAACGGCCGCCCGCTCTCGATCAATTACGTGGCCGAGCACGTTCCCGCGATCCTGGAAGGCTGGTACCTGGGTCAGGAGGGCGGTACGGCGGCGGCCCAGGTGCTGTTCGGCGATGTGAACCCCGGCGGTAAGCTTTCCATCACCTTTCCGCGCACTGTCGGAGAGGTTCCAGCCTACTACTATCGCAAACCTTCGGCCGATATCCCCTATCTGTTCGAGAAGCGCGGCCCGCTTTTTCCCTTCGGCCATGGCTTGAGCTATACGACCTTCAAGTTTTCCAACCTGAAACTCTCGCCGGCTCAGATTGCCTCCGAAGGCGAGACCACCGTCAGCGTGGATGTGACCAACACGGGCCAGCGGGCGGGCGACGAGGTGGCGCAACTCTATTTGCGAGACCGCGTGAGTAGCGTGACGCGGCCGGTCAAGCAGCTTGCCGGCTTCCAACGGATTCACCTGAAGCCGGACGAGACACAAACGGTGCGCTTCAAGCTGACGCCAGCGGAACTTGGCTTCTACAACGCGGATATGCACTGGGTTGTCGAGCCGGGCACATTCGATATCATGGTCGGTTCGAGCTCGATCCAGACGATCAATACAACTCTGGAAGTGGTTTAAGAGAAGTTGGACCAGCGACAACAACGCCGGAAATCTATCTTGCGCCTTGCCGGGTGCTCGCCTTCCGGGAAGTTGCCACGGGAGGCAAGGACACTGGGTTTTCGATTGTATCGCGCTTTGCTAGCCAGGAGGCGAGGATGAAAACATTCGGCAAACCATAGCCCGAAACTCAGGCGGCAAGCTCCGCGCTCAGTGTATCTCAGAAGCGGTTCCCGGCAAACCATAGCAGTAGCGGCGCAGCGCCTGAGCCAGGGCGCCGGCGATGTCGATAGCCACCCCCATCAGCGCAAGCTTGAGACCTTGCCCGACGACCATCCTGAGGACATCGCTTTTCTGTGCCCCCAGCGCCATTCTGATTAGCGTGAGGCTTTGAACGACACCTGGGCCTACAGGGAGGAGAAGAAGGAGCCAAGCAACCGGCACCAGGCAATGCGGCAACTGTCAGCCACGTATTTTCATCTTATTGGAGCCGGCCTCTGCGTAGTTTCGGCTTGGAACTTCCTGGAATCTGGAAACTTGGCCACGAGCTGGCAGGAAAAACAGCTTTGGGGATATTTCGGATATGCTGCGATACAACGCGGATGTGTGCGGCCATTTATAGAGTAGGCGCGGCCATTTTTTCGGTGTTTTGACACCATGGGACCTGCTGCTCGGGCCCTCTGTGCTGTCTCCTAGATCCGCAGCCGAGGATTGCTACATGACATTCAGGACTTTTAAGACTTTTGCCTGCGCGCTTGGCGCAGCGCTCTTTTTGATTCTGATTTCACAGAACGTAGTGGCCCAAGAGGTGCCCGGCCCGGTGCAAGCGTTGATCCGCTATCCCAGCATCCATGGTGACGCCGTGGTGTTCGAAGCCGGGGGCGCGGTGTGGAAAGTCGGGGTGGAGGGAGGCGAGGCCGTGCGTCTGACCACGGATTCGGGTTACGACTCGCATCCGGCGGTCTCACCCAATGGCAAGTGGGTCGCCTTTACCGGCTGGTACCGCGGCAATACCGATGTTTATGTGGTCTCGATTGACGGCGGCCCCGTCAAGCAGTTGACCTGGCGTTCGATAAATAAGCCCATCAACGGCAAGATCAGGATCGCACCGGACAACATCGTCATCGGCTGGACGCCTGACAGCCGCGACGTTGTCTTCCTGACGCAGCGCGATAGCTTCAATCCACAGATTGAGCGCGCTTTCGAGATGCCGATCACCGGGGGATTGCCTACGGCGCTACCGATGCCGTGGACTGGACCACTCTCCTTTAATAGCGGCGGCACGGTCGTCGCCTACAACAAATTGTCCCGCATACTGCGCGCATTTCACCGCAAGCACTATTACGGCGGACAGGCGGACAATATCTACACCTATAACCTGGCCACCGGCGCCAGCACGCAGTTGACCCACTGGAAGGGTGAAGACACCTTCCCGTTGTGGGTGGGCGACAAGCTGTTTTTCGCATCGGACCGCGGCCCCAACGGCGTCCTCAATCTGTGGGAGAAGAACCTTAAGACTGGTTCCACCCGGCAGGTGACGCATTTTGCCGTCTACGACGTCGACTGGCCGAGCGCGGGCAATACCGGTATCGCGATGTCCGACGGCGGCAAGCTTTACGTGTATTCGTTCCGGACCGGCAAGGTGAAACAGGTGCCGGTCACGGTGCCGCTGAGTGGCTCGCATACGCTGCCGTATGAGTATGCAGCGGCGAAGATGATCCGGGGTGCCGGCGTGGCGCCGGACGGCAAGCTGGCGGTCTTCAGCGCGCGCGGCGCGCTGTTCACTGTGCCGGTCAGTTACGGACACACCACGGACCTGAGCAAAACCGTGGCCAGCAACGACAAAGATCCTGCCTGGTCCCCGAATGGCAAATGGATCGCTTATATACGTGATGACGGATTGGACAGCCAAGTGATGTTGCGCGCCGCAGACGGCCAGGGCTCCCCGCGCGCGTTGACGCAGGAGGCCGATCTGACCTACTCGGGACCCCTGGCGTGGAGTCCCAATGGCCACTGGTTGACCTACACCAACTCGCGGCAGCAGCTCTGGCTGGTGAACACAAAGACTGGCGCGCGCAAAGAAGTGACCTCGGACCCGCAGATGGTCGTTGGCGCATTCCAGGACGCCGCGTTCTCACCGGACAGTCGCTGGCTGGCGTTCTCCAAGCACCTGCCAAATCATCTGCGCGCCCTGTTCATATACGGCATCGATAGCGGCGTGTTGCACCAGGTCAGCCGCGGTAATTTCAGTGACAGCCACCCGGTCTTTTCACACAACGGCAAGTACCTGTTTTTCGTGTCCGCCCGCCTCGTAAACCCTGTGCTATCGAGCTACAACTTCGGCGCCTCCGGCGTGGTTCCGGACGGCCTGTACGTGACCACGCTCCAGGCGAGCACGCCCTCACCGTTCGCGCCGCGTACGCAGCACCCCACTGCTCCTTCGCACAAGCCGAAGCATGGCAAGAGCAAGAGCGAGGGTGAAAGCAAAAGCAAGAACAAGCCGGCGGTACCCCAGGTAAAGATCGATTTCCCTGGCCTCATCGAGCGAGCGGTTCAGGTGCCGGTGCCGGCCGCGAACATCATGCAGGTTGCGCAGTTCAAGGGCGTCGTGTACTACGCGACCGCGCCGGTGCCCGTGCTGGGCGGGGCCATTCCGGGCGAGGTGCCGCAATTGCGTGCCTACAATTTGACCAAGCGCAAGGGGTTGACGCTCGCCCAGGGCAAGGGTATCGGCAAGGGCTTCGCGCTGTCGGCCGACGGCTCGACGCTGCTTTACGAGCAGCACGGCCATTGGGTGCTGCGCCCGGCGGTGTTCAAGAACCAAGCCAAGGTCAAGACGCTCAACACCGCGAACATGCAACTGCGAGTCGATCCGCGCGCCGAATGGAGGGAGATTTTCAACGAAGCGTGGCGCAATGTGAGCGATTACTTCGTAAATCCCGATCTGATCAAGAGCAAGTGGGCAGCTGTCGGCAAGCAATACCGGGCGCTGCTGCCGCTGGTGCAGGACCGGGAAGATCTCAACTACGTCATTGCCAATATGATCGGCTCGCTGGGCGAGAGCCACATGTACATCTTCGGCGGCGCCATGGGCTGGAAGACCGCTCCGCAGCCGACTGCCGGCCTGGGCGTTGAATTTGCACTGAATGCCAAGGCCGGGCGCTACTACCTCAAGCGCATCTTCCACGGCGATAATACTGTGCCGGGCTATTACGCGCCGCTTGCGCAGCCGGGGCTCAAGGTAAAGGAGGGGGACTACGTGCTGGCGATTAACGGCCAGCCGCTGGCCGCCCCGACTAATCCGTATGAGCTCCTGCAGGGCACTCTGGGGCAGACTATATCGCTTACTGTGGCAGCCACGCCCACCGGCGAACCGTGGACCATCCTCGTCAAGCCGATCGTCAATAGCGGCAAGCTGCATCTGCTGCACTGGATCAACAACAATCGGCGCGAGGTGGCCAAGCTCTCTGACGGCAGGATCGGCTACGTGTATCTGGACGACATGGAAGCCACCGGTCTGCACGAGTTCGTGCGGCAATTCTATAGTCAAATCAACAAGCCCGGGCTTATTATCGATGACCGTTGGAACCTCGGCGGTTTCATCGACACCATTCTGTTCAACCAGCTCACGCAAAAGATAGCGGCAGCCTGGATCGACCGTCATGGCGCGTACTTTCAAAGTCCGGAGGACGCGTATGTCGGTCACATGGCGGCATTGATCGACGCCGGCTCGGCCTCCGATGGCGACATCTTCGCGTATCGCTTTCAGCAGTACCACCTCGGGCCGACCATCGGGTCGCGTACCTGGGCAGGCGTGCGCGGATATGACAACGAGTTCACTCTCCTTGATGGCGGACGGCAGGTGGTATCCGAAGTCGCTATGTACGGAACCGACTCGAAGTGGGTGGTCGAAAATATCGGCGTAGTTCCTTCGATTCCGGTGCACGTCAATCCCGGACTGTTGGCAGAACATAATCGTGACACCCAGATCGAAACCGCCGTCAACGTGCTGCTCAAG
This sequence comes from Acidobacteriota bacterium, assembly GCA_021827245.1. The sequence continues at coordinate 8,926 of JAKAWN010000096.1, forward strand.
CAGATTGCGCACCATCCAGTGGCTGTGCCCCCGCCGCCGCCGTGGATGCCGGCATTCCCGAAACAGCCGGCATATCCACCGTGCCCGGTGAAGGCCGGCACCTGCCAATAAGTGATGCGCAGGCTCTCCGGGTCGGAGGTGCTGTTGAGGCTTGCCTCGCTACGCGACACAGCGGGCGGTTCGACGGGCTGCCGAAAGGACCGGCCAGACCCATGCGCCGCCGAATCGAGGCTGGACAGTGGCTGGCGACAGGCAGCCGGTCCAGCAAGTCTTGGGGTTCCCACAGTGCGGTGGTCCCGGGAGCGTCAGACCACGGTCAACGGTGGAGTCATGGCGAATGACGACAGGCTTGCGCACCTGTCACCATAAGCTCGAAGAGTGTCTCGATGAATCCATCGCGTCGGCCGGGATCGCTGACGACAAAGACGCACCGCTCTTCCGCACTACGGGCTGCTTCACCGGCATCATCCACCGGATGACCCAGCCCGACGCCTGCCGTATGATCCGGTGACGGGCTCGGAGAGCCGGAATCAGAACGCTGATCGGCAATCACAGTCTGCGAGCCCCGCGGATCACTGTTTTTTGAGCTTGGCGCCTTTGCGAGCGCTTTCTCGCAGTTGAGGCAATGTTTTCTGCTACAGTCCGCCCCTCAGCGTCAGAAATTGCACCAGTTCCTTCGACATCGGCAGTGAGGGCTGAGCATCGGGACATGTGACCGAAATCACCACCGGCAAAACGGCATTAGAGCCTGCAACCTACGCGGCGTGTGCTCCCGCAATCAAAGCCACGGCCACACTGTAGAGCAGAAACATCAAGACTAAAAAAGACCAGGCTTTCCGATTCGCCCCTGCAAATTCCCGCCACGCCAGCACCCCCCACAGTGCAGCTATCACGGGAGCTGATTGGCCGATAGCGTAAGAGATAGCCACTCCCGCCACTTTCGCGGCGACGAAGTTGAAGGTCGTGCCCAGGCCCCACACCACGCCGCCCAGAAAACCCAGATAGTGGTTTCTGGCTCCCGCAGCAAAATATCCAGAAAACTTCACCGGCTCGCCCGTCAGCGGCTTGCGCATTAAATAGACGTTCGCCACCAGGCAGGACAGGAGCGCCCCCAGGCTGAACAGCACGATGATACTGTAAGGTGTGAGGGAGTGCGCACCGGTTAGAGCCTTGGTCACGAAGGGAGCAAACGCGCCCATTAAAACGCCCGAGACGACATTGATTGCGATCCCCTTGCGCGAGACCTTCACGCCGGTCGCGCCCAAATTCCTGTAGGCCATTGCGTCGAAGACAACAGCAGCGATAGCCAGCGCCACTCCCCCGCCCAGGTAGAGGGGGTTGCCGATCGGCTGGATTATGTAACTGACCGCTACGCCTTCCACAATGGCAATGCCGACGCAAATCGGAACTGCCACCGCCATGCCTGTTAAGGCGATTCCAGCCACCTGCAGGAGGTTGGCAGCGTTGAAAATGAAACCCGCAACCAAGGCATAAAACCAGTGGGCAGTGTCAGCGGTCCGCAGATTGTGCAGAAAAGACTCGCCGCTTGAGCCGAAGCTGCCCATAGTCAGCGCCAGCACCAACGACAGAATGACCACTCCGAAGATGTAGTCCCAGTAATAAAGCTCGAAACGATAACCGCGAGCCGCCTTGTAGCTGTTTGCCCAGGAACCCCAGCAAATCATCGTGATGATGGTCATCACCACGGCCAAAGAATAAGTTGTCGGAAGGAACATTCTTGTTTCCGCCTTCCAGGAGCTTTAGCCCGGCCGGCTTCCGTACGTTTGCCTTGCGCTTTCGTCAGCCGAACAAACGGCTCCGACGGGAATGTCGACACCGTGAAACAAAGAGCTCATCCCCGTGGCGAGGGCCGGCACGGCGCTGCCTGGCCACAGGCGAATTCATTGAGGAGTATCCGCGGAGGTCAAGAGTTTTGCGACCATTCCAACGCTGCGGCGCGTTCCATCTCTCCCAGCTTGGCGACGCGCCTTCGGAACTCTCCCGCGGTGCTGAAACTGGCGGAAAGGAAGGCCCGGAGACAATCTTTGGCGAGTTCATCGCCAACGACCTGAGCCCCGAGGCAAACAACGTTAACGTTATCGTGTTCCACACATTGATGAGCGCAATAAACATCGTGGCATAGGGAGGCGCGGATTCCGGGAATTTTGTTGGCAGCGATACAGGCGCCCACTCCAGTTCCACATACGAGAACGCCGCGTTCAGCCTTTCCTTCTCGCACGCGAGCGCAGACAGCCCTTGCGATGTCCGGGAAATCGACTGGGGCCGGGTCGTATGAACCACAGTCCTTAACACTGTGACCCTCATTCTTCAAGAACTCTATGACAAGGCCTTTCAAATGGAAGCCGGCGTGATCGCCGCCAATTGCCAAGGAAAGTTTATTCATAGTAATGCCTCCTATGTGGTTTTGGGCGCCGCTGACCGGCCTTGATATACGAGCTTGAGGCCGGGCGGGTGGCCGATGCCAAGTGTCCTGGCCAGCTTTCTGATGGCCGTTTCTATCTTATCGAGCACCCATTCCGCCGTCTGGCGGTTGTCGCTGGCCAGGTCGTCCTTGGTCTCCACGAGATGCCGGCGGGCGAGCGGCGTGAGGACAAACGAGTCATCAAGCGCGCCCGGACGGCCGGTACCGGCGGATCTCGCGCAAGGCCTCAGGCCCGTCCACGAATTCGTTCCGGTCAGCTTGCGCGCTCCCGCGGGCGATCTCCTTGCGCAGCTCCTCGATCCACAGCCTCTTCAGGTCCTCGCCCTCTTTGAGCAGACGCAGCCCTCGCGGACCACCTCGCTCTGCGACTGGTAGAGGCCCGAAGCGACCAGCTCGGCGACGGATTGTCCAAAGACCGGGCCCAGGTTGGCGCTCATCATTACCTTCCAGGAAGAATCCACCGCGGCTGTCAATAGTTGTCAATCTTGGACAATTAGGACAGTCTTCCCTGGAGGCTATGAGACTATAACATAAAGGGGGTTATGGGGGATTTTAACTTGAAAGGCTAGTCGGGACTAACGGCTGGGTTTGCTGCGGCCACGCTTTTCGGCATCTTCCCAGGACCGAGTCTTGGCACTGATCCGGCGATACTTGCCTGAACTCCCCTCTTTGTAAATTAGCAGACCTTTCGGGCAGCGGCATTTTTGCCAACCGCCACCACGGTGCCTGTCACTGCAATTTCTGCTATGACGAACAACAACTGTGACAGCCCTGACGCAAAAAGAAACCGGGGCTGGATCAAGTCCAACCCCGATTGTGGGTTCTTGGCTTTCCATCCCGGCAACACCCCCGAAGCCCTTATATCGGCCAGAGGAGCAAAAAACGCCGAGTATGCCAAAAATATGCCGAGTTTTTCCACCCTGTCCTCAATTGGTTGAGGACAAGTCGCTTGCGCTTAAATGTCGTAATACAGCGCAAACTCGTAGGGATGGGGCCGAGTATTGACGGCCTGGACTTCGTTCTTCAACTTATAGTCGATCCAGGTTTCGACCAGTTCTTCGCTAAAGACGTCTCCCTTGAGCAGGAAGTCGTGATCCTTTTCCAGGGCCTTCAGTGATTCTTCAAGCGACCCGGGAAGTGACGGCACCTTCTTGAGATCCTCGGGACCGAGATCGTAAATGTCCTTATCGAGCGGCTCGCCGGGATCAATCTTGTTCTCGATACCGTCCACGCCAGCCATCATCATGGCGGCGAAGGCGAGGTACGGATTGCAGGATGGGTCCGGCGGCCGATACTCAACCCGTTTCGCCTTCGGGCTGGGCGAGTACATGGGGATACGGCAGGCCGCGCTGCGGTTCCTGCGGGAATAGGCGAGATTGACCGGAGCCTCAAAGCCCGGCACCAGCCGCTTGTAGGAATTGGTCGTGGGCGCGATCAGTGCGGCGAGGGCTGGGGAGTGGTGCAACAACCCGCCGATATACCACAGCCCTATCTGGCTGAACCCCGCGTAAAGGTCGCCGGCGAACAGTGGCTTGCCGTCCTTCCACAAACTCTGGTGAGTGTGCATGCCGGAGCCGTTGTCCTGGAAGATGGGTTTGGGCATGAAAGTTACAGTCTTACCGTACTGGCGCGCGACGTTGCGAATGATGTATTTGTAAATCATCATCGCATCAGCCGACTTCAGAAGAGAATCAAATTTCTGGTCGATTTCCGCCTGGCCTCCGGTAGCCACTTCATGGTGGTGGCACTCGATGGTTAGTCCGGCTTTCTCCATCGCCAGCACCATTTCGGAGCGCAGATCCTGATAGTGGTCCGTGGGCGGGACAGGAAAATACCCTTCCTTGTACCGCGGCCGGTAACCAAGGTTGTCTTTTTCACGGCCGGAATTCCAGCGGCCCTCCTCGGCGTCGATAAAGTAGTAGCCGTGCTGTTGCGCTTGATCAAAGCGTACGTTGTCAAAAATAAAGAACTCCGCCTCTGCACCGAAGAACGCGGTATCGGCAATACCTGTGAAGGCGAGGTACGTCTCAGCCTTCTTCGCAATATGGCGCGGGTCCTTCAAATAGTGTTGCTTGGTGACAGGATCGGTAATGTCGCCGATCAACACCAGAGTGGGGACGTCGGTAAAAGGATCGAGCATCGCAGTGGCGGGATCGGGGACCAGCAACATATCGCTTTCGTGAATAGCCGCCCAGCCCCGGATGCTGGAACCGTCCATACCGAACCCTTCTTCGAAAGAAGATTCCTCCAGTTGGTGTATCGGAAATGAAACATGGTGCCACAAACCAGGCAAGTCGGTAAATCGGACGTCGACCACTTTAACGTTATTGGCCTTGGCAAATTCAAGGACAGACTTCGGATTCATTTAGCCTCCATGTACAAAATTGTCTGCGTCTCACAAACCCCAGCAACATATGTCAAACTTGGATGAGAGCGAGTCAAGATACCGTGCCTCAAGCCGTTAGTCAAGCTTTTGACTCAGAATCATTATTTACCGTCATCATAAACAAAACTTCTAGCTCGATGGCGGTCTTCCGCCAGATGCCTGCAGTGCGACAACATGTCTGGAATGAAAATGTTACGAGGTTGAATTCGGTGCCTTGCGGGATGTCGCAAAGGGCGTTTATCTTACACATGTAGCCGCTGTCAATCTGAAACGACTAGAGGTGTTGCCCGGCCCCAAAAAGATTCAGGCCGCACAGGCGAATCCGGCATGATGTCCAGAGGCTTCGGGAGGCAAGCGCTTTTCGAGTCTGAGTTCTCGGATTGGGTTTTATGGATTAACATAGAGGATTGGAGTTGCGCGCGTAGCCGCCCTTGATGGAAGACTTGCCAAAGGCTAACGTCAGCCTGATAGTTGAACGCACGGGGGCACAGGATCGCTGTTTCTGCAAGCATTTCAGCTTTCCACTCCAACACACGCTGGAGCTGTATTGTGCAGTCGTCACTGGGGGCTCAGCCCGCCGCGTGTAAGTGTCCAAAATCTCTGAGCCAAAAATCTGAGTATGTAATTTATGAACGAATCCATTCGCAACATTGCCATTATCGCCCACGTCGATCACGGCAAGACCACCCTGGTTGACGCCATGCTTCGACAGAGCGGCGTTTTCAAGGCCAATCAGGAAGTTGTGGAGCGGGTGATGGATTCCAACGAACTCGAACGCGAACGCGGTATCACCATCCTGGCCAAGAATACCGCTGTCTTCTACGGTGACGTCAAGATCAACATCGTCGACACGCCCGGGCACAGCGACTTCGGCGGTGAGGTCGAACGCGCCCTGAAGCTCGTGGACGGCGTACTTCTCCTGGTCGATTCGAGCGAGGGACCGCTGCCGCAGACACGCTACGTGCTTCGCAAGGCGCTTGAGGCTAAGCTTCCGCCAATTGTTGTGATCAACAAGATTGACCGCTCCGACGCGCGTCCGCAGGAAGTGATCAACGAGGTCTATGATCTCTTCATCGACCTCGATGCCACCGAGGAACAGCTCGAGTTCCCTGTTCTATACGCGAACGCCCGGGAGGGCATTGCCAAGACTTCGGTCCACGCCCAATCTGAAAATCTGAAGCCGCTGTTTGAGGCGATCCTGCAGCACATTCCCCCTCCGGGCGGTGACGCGGCTGACGTGCTGCAATTGCTGGTCGTCAACCTGGACTACAGTGAGTATCATGGGCGGCTGGCAATCGGCCGGATTTTCTCTGGGACTCTCAATCGGGGCGACGAAGTCGCCATCGTCAAGTTGGACGGTAGGACCGAAAAGACGGGCATCACTAAGCTTTACAGTTTCGAAGGTCTCAACCGGATTGATGTCGATCGTGCCATGACGGGCGAGATCGTGGCCATCGCCGGCGTGGAGGGCATTACGATTGGCGAAACGGTGACGAGTTCGGAGTCGCCGCGCGCGCTGGTGCATGTGCCGGTGGACGAGCCTACTATTTCCATGATTTTCACCGTAAACACCTCACCGTTTTCAGGACGTGAGGGTACCTACGTTACATCACGCCACCTGCGCGAGAGGCTGGAGAAAGAGCTGCTGACCAACGTGGCCTTGCGCGTTGAAGACGGTGGAAACACCGACTCTTTCAAAGTGCTCGGTCGAGGAGAGCTGCAACTCGCCATCCTGATTGAGACTATGCGGCGCGAAGGCTATGAGCTGGCGGTCGGCAAACCGGAAATCGTCACTCGCCAGGTGAACGGCAACCTGCAGGAGCCGATGGAACTGCTCATCATTGATTGTCCGGCGGAGTTTGTGGGAGTTCTCATGCAGAAGATCGGCAGCCGCAAGGGCGTCAACACCAAAATGGCTGGGCACGGAGCTACCGGCGGGCGGGTCCGGCTGGAATTCGCGATTCCGTCTCGCGGCCTCATCGGGTTGCGCAGTGAACTGCTGAGGGATACGCGCGGAACGGCCGTGGCTAATACCCTATTTAATGGCTACAGCGAGTGGCAGGGGGAGATTCCAAGTCGCCTGACCGGCTCGCTGGTTGCCGACCGGCCGGGGCGCACCACTTCCTACGCGCTGTACAATTTGCAGGAGCGGGGAGAACTCTTTGTGGGGCCGGGTGTCAGCGTTTACGAAGGAATGGTGATCGGCGAGAATGCGCGATGGGACGACATAGACGTAAACGCCGTCAAGGAAAAGAAGCAGACCAATATGCGCGCCTCAACAGCCGACGAAGCCATCCGCCTGGTTCCCGCCAAGCCGATCAGTCTGGAACAGGCGATGGAATTCATTGCGGAAGATGAGTACGTCGAGGTCACTCCGCAAGCGATCCGCGTGCGCAAAAAAATACTCGAGGCCAACAGACGGCCCCGGCGCTCCCGTCCTCCTGAATAGCCGATCACCCCGCGCGCCGATAAAGAACGCTGGCCAAAGCCCACTGGCCGGACATGCGATGAGAATGGTAAGATTCTACGGGGAACATGCGCCGTGCGCGATTCTTGTACAATAACTACTGCAAAAGGGCCCATAGCTCAGTTGGTTAGAGCGGCGGACTCATAATCCGTTGGTCGCAGGTTCGAGTCCTGCTGGGCCCACCAGTAAAGATTCATATATCAGTCTGTTACGTGGTGTGACGAGGCTTTTTGACCTGCCGGAGACTTTGCATCCCTGTTGGTGAGAGTTTACATCGCTTGAAGGTCTGCCCGTTTTAGGTTTACCTCTAGAGCGGATTCTCCGGGTCTCGCACAACCAATCAGGGCGAGGCTAGCCCCGTCCTGATTGGCGGATTCGCTGCGCGGCAGAGTACACGCGGCTGAGCCGCCAGGGCCGATAGCATCAGCACCTGGCTGGCACTGCGGACGCTTGGCAACGTTGGAGACGGAGTATGAAATATCCCAGACGGGCTGATTGGGTCGCGATGCGAGTCGATCGGCGAGCAAAATCTTACGTAAACCTCGTTCTCCGGCATTTCGCAAGTCACATCCAGGCCATTGTCCTGGGTTGATGATTTCCTTCACGCCTCCGTTCCTCTGCCCGACAGCCGCAGAGGTATCTACGCAAGAGCCTGTATCAAGACATCTCGCATTTCTTCCGGGTTCAGTTGAACAGGGTTCCCTTTGGTGCTGCTGGCTCGCGAAGCTTTCTCCACCAACTCGGGAATGTTCTCTGAGCCGATCCCATAAGATCGAAGAGAAGGAATGCTCAGTTCTCCGCAGATGCCGCGCACCCAATCAATGCCCTCCTCGGCGCGAGCGCTGGCCCGACCCGTCAGCATGGCGGCAACTTCGCTGAAGCGGCGCAAGGCTTCACTCTCGGGCGCGCGATCTCGCAAGACCTGGATGTTGACTCGCATGCCGTGCGGGAGGATCGCGGCACAGAGGGCTCCATGCGGGGCGGGGAACATGCCTCCAATGGGACCGGCAAACCCGTGTACGATGCCCAGACCGGCATTGGCCAGTGCCAAACCACTCAGCAGGCTGGCCACCGCCATATCCGAACGTGCCTCAACACTGTGCCCGTCGTAGTACACCCGTCGCAACGAACGGCTGACTCGCTCGATTCCCTCCTTGCATAACCCGTCTGTCATAGGGTTTGCACGGAGCGATACGTAGGCCTCGACCAATTGCGTAAGCGCATCCAGGCCGGTCTGCGCCGTCACGGCTGGGGGCAGATCCAAGGTCAATTCGGGATCCACCACGGCGAGTCGCGGGAGCATCAAGGGGCTTCGCAGGCTTACCTTCACGCGATGTTCGGGCGAGCTCAGTACTGCATTGCGTGTGACCTCGGAACCTGTCCCGGCGGTGGTGGGTATTGCGATGAAGGGTACGGACGGCAGGCGCAAAGGTTTGCCCCCCCCGATGACTTCGAGGTAATCCAATAATTCGCCGCCATTGGCGAGAAGAGCGGCAATCGCTTTGCCGGCGTCAATGGCGCTGCCGCCGCCGAAACTGACCACCAGATCGCACTCGTTAGTGCGAGCCAACCCGGCCCCGCAGCGAATCATCTCGAGTGTGGGTTCGCCTTCTACCGGGAAGTTAGCCTGACTTCCGCGCTCGGAAGCGAGATTTTGATTTTTTTAGCCAGCAAACGGTTTGTTTTCAGTGGGGGCTTTCCGAAAGGCCATAATAGTGACGAATATATTTAACATTTATCTTGACAT
>JAKAWN010000097.1 GCA_021827245.1 Acidobacteriota bacterium
GCCGAAGTCTCTCGATGAAGCACTCAAAATTGTCAGACAGAATGTGCTGGAACAATAATTCAACCGGAACGAGGGGAGAATAAATGGCAAGAATCGGCGTACTCCACGCCCGGGAAGTCCTTGACTCGCGAGGTAATCCTACGCTTGAGGTTCAAGTGGTTTTGGAAGATGGATCCACAGGAACCGCGATTGTCCCCTCCGGAGCTTCTACCGGTACGCATGAGGCCGCCGAGCTTCGAGACGGGGATATCAATCGCTATCACGGGCAGGGGGTCACTAAGGCGATTCGCAATGTCGAGTGGGAGATCCCCCAGGTGCTCGTTGGCACGGAGGCGTCCGATCAGACGCTCGTAGACGACACTTTAATCCAGTTCGACCGGACGCCGAACAAGCACCGCCTCGGGGCGAATGCGATTCTGGGCGTTTCATTGGCTGTGGCACGTGCGGCGGCAACCTCGGCCCGCCTGCCGCTTTACCGGTATTTGGGAGGGACGGCGGCGAATGAATTGCCTGTCCCCATGGTGAACGTCATGAGCGGCGGAATCCACGGTGGCGGGAATATTGATTTCCAGGATTTTATGATGATTCCACTGCGAGCTGCAACTTACTCCGAGGCGATTGCAGATGTTAACGCCGTGTACCGGGCCATCAAGTCGGTTCTGGTGGAGCGAGGGATCTATCGTGCCGGAGTTGCCGATGAGGGAGGATACGCGCCGGCGTTAAAAAACAACGAATCGGGATTTGACGTCATGGTTGAAGCCATGGAGCGCGCTGGCCTAGAGCCGGGAAGGGATGCCGCCATTGCGGTGGACGTAGCCGCCAGCCATTTCTATCAGCAAGGGTGCTATCACCTCCAGGTTGATGATGAAGAGCTGAGTTCGGACGAACTGGTGGAAAAACTGGCAGATTGTGTGGAGCGCTACCCGATCCTGGCGATTGAGGACGCTCTCGACGAGGAGGACTGGGAAGGCTGGAAAACCCTGACCGACAGGCTGGGCGACCGATGCCAACTGATCGGTGATGACCTTTTTGTGACTCATCCCGACCGGCTTGAAACAGGGATTAAGGCAGGAGTTGCCAGTGGGGTTTTGGTCAAGATCAATCAGATCGGCACATTGACGGAGACGCTCGATGTCATCAGCATTGCCCGCCGCAATGGGTACCAGCCCGTCATCAGCGCGCGCTCCGGTGAGACCGAAGATGATTTCATCGCGGACCTTGCCGTCGGTACACGAGCATCGCTGATCAAGATCGGCGCCATTACGCGCTCAGAGCGGCTTGCCAAATACAACCGGCTGAAGCGGATTGAACAGGAACTTGGTTCGTACGGCTTCTACCGCGGGCCGGAAATCTTCGCAGACGTTCTCGAGGCTAAGTCCGGTTAATGACACGACAGAAAAAGAAAACGCCTCGACACGGCAACGCGCGGCTTGTGGGCTAGAATTACAAGAGGGACTGGAATGGCTGCTCACGGACTTAACATGGGAAGGAGGAAATTCGCCGGGCTGTTGATATTGGCCTTGGTAGCGATTCCGCCCGTCTTCCTATATGCCGTCGAGGGGCTGAACTTCAGGCCTGGGTTTAACCTTTTTTCTGCGGCGCAGGACGTTGAATTGGGCCAGAAGGCGTCTGCTGACGTGAACAAACAGCTTCCTCTGATCCGGGATTCGCAGGTGGTTGCCTACGTGAACAACCTGGGACGGAGGCTTGCAACATTTGCTCCCAATAAGCCGCGTGGGTTGAGATACGCCTGGACCTTCAATGTGGTGAACAGCTCCGACATCAATGCCTTTGCGCTGCCCGGTGGCTTTATATACGTGAACCGAGGCGCCATCGAAGCTGCCCAGGACGAGGCGCAGATAGCTGGCGTCATTGCCCATGAAGAAGGGCATGTTGTAATGCGGCACGGGACTCACCAGGCGTCGGAAATGATGCTGGCTCAGGCGCCTCTTTCGATCCTGGCAGGCTTGCTCGGCCAAAGCTCCAGCCTTGGAAGCCAACTGGCACAGCTTGGGATCAGCTTTGGGGTGAACTCCATCCTTCTGCGCAACTCCCGGAGTGCGGAATCTCAGGCTGATGAGGTCGGAACTTACATCCTCTATCAGGCCGGATATGATCCTTACGGCATGGCGCAGTTTTTCCAGATCGTTCAGCAAAAGTATCCGCAAAGGACAATCCAGTTCTTTTCCGACCATCCGAATCCCGGAAATCGCATCCGGAACGTCGACGAGGAGATTCCAAGGCTGGGCCCGAAGAAGAACTGGAAAACGGATAGTCCTGAGTTTGAGGCCGTGAAACGGAAGCTTCAAAACATGCCGCCGGCTCCAAAATCCGTGCCTCCCAAATAGATGTGAGAGCGGCACTGATTTATCTGATGAGCGTTGAGATTTTCCAGCCCGGTGAACGACGATGGCCTTTACCGAATCTCCGCTGAATCTGGTTCGCGGCCCTGCAAAGAAGCCTGAATGGGCGCAACTGATCAGGTTGGGTGGCGATCATGTTGCCATTCTTTTCGGTGAACTGCGCAAAGCCGTTGGCCAGATAGAGGGAATTATTGAAAGGCTGCATTATTCGGCGAGTGAGACTCGGTGGGTTGTGCAGTATCGCGCCGGTGGAACCGAGCTTTTCACCGTCCGGATTTCCCCAGGATTACTGATTGCCAACATGCCTCTAAGCCGCTCGGAGGCCGAAACTCTTCTTAGAATGCGCGGCTTGGGCGGGACGATTAAGAACGCCATCCGTAGCGAGGCATGGGAATCGGGGTCAGAGTTGCTCAGATTGCCGTTAACGAGCCGGCGCCTGGTACGGTCATTCGCAAATCTGGTAAAAGCCAAGAACAAACTTGTCTCAAGGGCCGCAAAGCCAACTGGCTAATGCGACTGCCTGCAGTGAAAGCGAGGTGCTGTGAAATGATTCATCGAGTGAAATCGAAAAAAACGCTTTCCGATGTTACACGCGACTTGGAGGCCGCTTCTCAAAGGCACAAGTTCGGAATCATGGGCACACACGACTTGAAAGCGAAGATGAAAGAAAAGGGAGTCGAGTTCGATCGGGACTGCCTGATTTTTGAGGTCTGCAACCCGCAACAGGCGAAGAAAGTTCTGGAAAAGAACGCTGAAATCTCAACGGCGCTTCCTTGCCGCATTTCGGTCTATCGTGAAGGCGACAGTGTTGTGCTGGCAACCCTGAAGCCCACTGCCATGCTGGCGATCTTTGAAGCAGGCGGCCTTGAGTCCGTTGCCAAAGAAGTCGAGGAGGCGATATTCGCGATAATGCGGGAAGCGGCAGATTGAACGGATGCATAGTGTCTGCTGAAGCAGGAAATCCTCGGCAGGTGAAAACGAAGAATCCTGAAGCCGGATACCAACGGCATGGCCGTCGAGTCACGCGATCGGCCGACAGAAGGGTTCGGGAGATTTTCTCCTTTTTATTCATGGACTAGCCGTGGCCTGAAGCCGAACATTGTGTTAAGATTTCGATGAAGAAATAGAAAACCGTTATAGCTCGCCGCCGGGTAGGGAGAGGTGATATTGCGGGGCGGCGGCTGCGCATAGGAAGAAAGGTCGTATGTCGGGCCACTCAAAATGGGCGACGATTAAGCACAAGAAGGGCGTTGCGGATGCCCGGAGGGGCAAGCTCTTTACCAAGCTCATCAAGGAAATCACGGTGGCTGCGCGGATCGGCGGGGGAGACATCGATTCAAATCCTCGCCTTCGGACTGCGGTTGCTGAAGCGAAAGCCGAGAACATGCCCGCGGACAACATCAAGCGAGCCATCCAGCGCGGTACGGGAGAACTTCCGGGTGTTCAGTATGAAGAGATCGTTTATGAAGGATACGGGCCGAGCGGCGTTGCGATGATGCTGGAGGTTGCCACTGACAACCGTAACAGGACGCTGGCTGAGATCCGCCACATCCTTGCAAAACACGGAGGGAACCTGGGCGAGACAGGTTGCGTGACGTGGATGTTCAGTAAGCGCGGTTACATCGTGGTCGAGAAGGCGAAGGCCAGCGAAGAGACTCTGCTGGATCTGGTTACGGAGGCTGGGGCAGAAGATATGAGGGAAGACGGCGACAATTGGGAGATTTTTTGCGCGCCGGAAAATTTCCAGCAGGTTATTGATGCCTTGAATAAGGCAGGAATTACTCCTGCCACGGCCGAACTTTCGATGGTTCCGCAATCCCAGGTTAAGCTTTCGGGCAAGCCGGCAGATCAGGTGTTGCGCCTCATGGATGAGCTTGACGAGCACGAAGACGTTCAGCATGTCTATGCCAACTTTGATATTGAGGATGCGGAACTTCAATCGCTGGCCCAGCGAGGGGGCTGAAAGAGCAGGGACCGGCCACGGCTCGGTGATTGCGGCCAACTCTTTGCTTCGGGGGCCGTGGAAGCGGGTTTCTTGCCGGTCAAGGGATCTTGGGTGCACCGGGCGGGGCCACAAGGCTTTGTAAACGGTTGCGTCCGAACCATCTTCTTGGGCACCGGCAGTCGTCGTTATGGAGCAGGGCACAAACCCAGCATATTCTGATACCAGCGGTTGCCGGTATATGTTTCGCCTGGCGATGTGCTCCCTTGCGCTGGTGACTTTCTCCGCTGCAGCCCTTTATGCGCAGCCGGCCGGAAACGCGGCGACCTTGATTTACACCAAGGTGATGAAAGGCAGCGTGCCGGAATATACTGCGATCACCGTGAATTCAAACGGCGTTGGCACTTATGATGGCCGGCAGCTCAATCAATCCCCAAGGCCGCGCGCGTTGAAGCTTTCCCAGAGTACGACACGGAAATTGTTCCAAATGGCGGCCTCGCTTGGCGATTTCCGTTCCATCAAGCTCGAAAGCGACAAGAAGGTCGCCAATATGGGCCTGAAGACCTTCGTCTATCGCCACGATGGGCAGGAAAACAAGGTGCAATTTAATTACACACGGAACAAGCGAGCGGAAGACCTGTTGACCATGTTTGACGGTGTCGCAAACGTCGAACAACATATTGGCAGGCTGGAATTTTCCTCCCGGTATGACGTACTTGGCCTGCCTTCCGCTCTGACCCAGGTTGAAATCGACCTCGACAACAATGCCCTGGTCGATCCCCAGTTGATGGTGCCGATCCTGGAAAAAATCGCCGGCGACTCGCAGTATCTTCATATTGCGCAGGTGCGCGCAGAGGACATCATTCGCCGCATTCAGGACTCCAAGGATTCGCGCAAGCCGGACCGGCACCGATTTTAAACTCCACCCGGCCTAAATACATTTATTGTTTTTGGTCGCAACCCTGGATCATCAGGTGTATGATGGGGTGGGGTAAGTGTATGCCAGCCTAGGAGGTGTCCCATGAAAGGCAATAATTCGCCCAGGGGATGCAGGCTGCCGGTCTTGCTTATTGCGGTATTCATAGCGTCAATTCTGTATTCTGTTCCCTCAGTAGCGCAGCCCAACTCACAAATTCGCATCGTGCGCCTCAGTTTTGTCGACGGGACAGTAACGATGTATCGTCCGGACGTTGATGAGTGGGCCCAAGCCTTTGTTAACACCCCTATCCAGCAGGGTTTCAAAATCGCGACGACCGCTAATAGTTTCGCGGAAGTCGAATTTGAAAACGGTTCGACAGCGCGTTTAGGCGAGTCAAGCGAGCTTGACTTTACCGACCTTTCTTTGTCGCCCGATGGCAGCAAAATCAACCACATGACCCTCGTGCGGGGTTACGCTACGTTCGCTGTAACGCCAGAACGAGGTGATGTCTACGACGTTCAAGCCGCCGGTGCAGCCTACTCTGCGGTTGGCAAATCGATGTTTCGTATCGATATGGATCAGGGAAGCCAGAGACTGGAGGTTTTCAAGGGTGAAGTCGGCCTCCGAAGTCCTTATGGGAGCGGAACAATTGCAAAGAATCAGGTGGTTAAACTGGTTCCCGGCAGCGCGAACCCATTCCAAGTTAGTGACGGCATCACTGAGGATGCCTGGGATCGCTGGGTGAACAAGCGCCAGGAGACCCAGACCGTCGCTAGAAACAAGGGTGGGCCTGGCAGCGCCGGGTTGCCGGCTGGAAACTCGCTTTATGGGTGGAATGAACTTTTCTATTACGGTGCCTGGAACAACCTGCCCGGGTACGGTAGTTGCTGGTCGCCTCTTATGGGCGCCGGATGGTCTCCCTACTCGATTGGCCGTTGGTCCTGGTACCCCGGTTTTGGATATACGTGGATCTCCGCCCTTCCTTGGGGATGGCTGCCTTTCCATTACGGCAGTTGGATCTATCCGGCGGGTTACGGATGGTGCTGGCTACCCGGCAATTTCTCGTACTGGTCTCCAGGAATGGTTACCTGGTACCAGGGACCCAATTGGGTTGGCTGGGCGCCCAGGCCGTATCCCCATGGTCCCAGCACAGCAGTTCGTTGCCCGAGTGGCCAGAATTGTTCGACCGTGGTGAGCATCAATACATTCCAAAGCGGAAGGCCGATTTCTCCCAACGACATCTTGGGGAAGAATCCTATCCGCGGACGTCTGGTTGCTTCGCCAACGGCTCCCCTCACGAGGAGTCTGCGATTGCCGGGGCCGGCATTGACGGGCTCGCCATTTGCTTCAAGCGCGGAAAGGACAGGGAGTCCAGGCGCTCGTGCCCGCCGAATCGGTGCTGCACCAACCATGATCTTTGCAAGGTCCACTATTCCCGGTGCTTGGGATGTGCGGCCTCATGCGCCTGCTTTCCTGCCGATCATGGGAAACGTTGGAAATCGCGAGCGACGTCCGAACGGCGCTGCTGAGAACTCGACTGCTTTAGGGGGTCGTAGCCACTCGATTGTGAGAACGCCCTCAGGCCGTCTATCCGAATCTCCTCGAGATACTGGCGGCGTCAACAATGACATGCTGCTGCCTTCCCGGATGGGGCTGAGACGTCCGACTTCCCGTCCCGGGATTACGGCTGGCCACCTGACCGCAATCCCTATCTCAAGCATGGGAACTCATGGGACCACGATGCGTGACTCGCGTGCACTTTTGCCAACTGCGCGGCCTTCAGGAAACCAGGCTGGAATACGCTCTTTTCAGGAATCTCGTATGCCGGTTCCTCGCCAGGAAAGATTCCCAGGAATGAATCGATCGATGGAGAACTCTCAGGCACGCAGTCAGATGCAGACGGACCGGCGCTCCGGCATGTCGCAACAGCATGTCCAACGAGCCCCGGAATCTCGCCCGCCATCGGGTGGATTCGGCAGAGGCCAGGGCATGGGTCGACCTGCGGCGCCAATGGGCGGCGGAATGCGGGGCGGCATGGGTGGTGGGGGTGGCGCGCGCGGCCCACATCACTGATGACGGTATTCGCCCTTGAGGTAAGTTTGCTGCCTGCAAGAAGGCTAAAAAACGATAATTCCAGCATATCCCACGACGGAATCGGAATCCCCGCCGGTATCCGCCGAAGTTGCATGCCTGATCAAACGGGCTTCGCGGGCGCCAAGTTCCTTGGCGGCAGTCAGCATCGTGACCGTCGGAGCGTAACCGCACATCGAGATATTCTCGTCTCGAATGACCTCCAACAATCCTCGAGGATCAAGGTCCAGGATTTTCTCAATAGCCTTCTCATCCTTTTGCCGTGTGATGTCGTCCGGTTCATAGTGGTTCATATCACTCGAGGCGACAATCATTACGGGTTCCGTCGAACGCCTGATTGCATCTGCGACGGCTCGTCCTAAAAGATCTAGCGACGGATAATCCGCTAATCCAATTGCTATGGGAACGAGTGTAAACGCCCCAGCCTGCCGCTGCAAAAAGGGGAGCTGGACTTCCAGCGAGTGTTCGCCGGAATGTGCTTCTGCATCCTCGGCCAGCAGCGGGCATTTTTCCCGAATATTGCCTGCGAGTTCCGCATCCAGCGGAACCTGGCCAAGCGGCGTGAGCCAGTATCCATCTGACATGATGGCCAACGGCGCACCACGGCCCCAGTGGTTGGGGCCCAGAATCACATAACGCGAGCGTGGAGGGAGGAGGCGGTAAACGGCACCCGCGACAGGGCCGGAGTACATGTAACCGGCGTGAGGCACGACGCAGCCAATGGCTGCCTCAAACGTCTTTTCATCCCGAGACTGCGATTCCAGATAACGATCAACCTCACGCAAAAGAGCGTCGCGTGTGCGGGGATAGAAACGCCCAGCTACAACCGGAGAACGCACTTCTGGGGGATCCATGAGAAGATCGTAGGCGCCTGTTCAGAGGGTTGTCAAGCCCCTGCAAGCGCCAACCTATGAGGCCGAAAGGGTGAAGCTGGCTGACCCGCCTCTTCCACGAGTCGGCGTGCAGTGGCCAAGGGATGGGAGCCTAGTCATTTTCGTTTTCGACGACAATCTTTAGAGAGCGCAGAAACTGTGCATCCTGTGGTGAAAGGAGGAATTCCGGTTCGCCCTCATGGGGTTCTGTGGAAATGTCGTGGCGGTGTATCGTGCTGATTTCACCTTGCTTATTGAATCCAATGGTTACTTCCAGAACCAGGAAAAGGTCATATCCTGCGGCACGAATGCGGCCCATGACATCAGAGATGTTATCGGAGTCCGCCAACGACTCGTTAATGGCTTGGCCGAGCTCCTTGATCAGCCGTTTG
This sequence comes from Acidobacteriota bacterium, assembly GCA_021827245.1. The sequence goes on from JAKAWN010000097.1 coordinate 8,580, forward strand.
AAATTGTCGTCAAGCTCCAAAAATCACCCTTCGGACTCTGATTCTTAACGTCCTACTTGCATTTTATGTTTCGTCTTGCGCGAGTGTCAAGGAAGGAAGCTGGCCGAGTGGTGATTGACGCCGGAAACGGTTGGGCCTACCATCGAAATGTCGGAATTCTTCCGATTCAAGAAGAGGCCGCCAGGGTTATGCCAGACAACACGAACTCGCTAACGAGGCGCTTGTTCCGGCGGGCGCAGCAATTGTTCCATGTGCTGATTGGCTTAGTATTCCTGTTTCTGACAATGGGCATGGTAACGGTTTCACTAAAACTTTGGCAGGAGTATCAAGAGATGCCTGGCCAAGGGTCGTTGAGCTTTGCGATTGTAATAGCGAGCATTGCCTTTACTTTCTTGTTGTTCATCTTCTGCCTTTATACTTTTGTGAAAGCCCGCAGTGTGCGATGATACGTGCGCCTGGACGCCTGTGCAACGCACGGCGATCAGCAGCGTGAGCGGTTCCACCTCATCCTGATGGATAGTTTTCGCCACAGCAAGAACGTGCCGGAACCTGGCGCTCACCAAGCGAGCAATACTGAACGGTATTTCGACCGCCCGGAAGACCTGAGGGATTGGAACGCCGAGCGGGATCTGGGCGTTCCTGGCCGCTCTCCTTTCACCCGAGGCGTATATTCCCACCAGTACCGCAGCCGGTTATGGACCATGCGCCAGTACGCAGGCTTTGGTTCGGCCCGGGACTCGAATGCGCGTTACCGGTATCTGCTTTCCAAGGGGACGACCGGGCTTTCCGTGGCCTTTGACCTGCCCACGCAAGTCGGTCTGGATTCAGATCATCCGCAGGCTGAGGGCGAGGTTGGCCGTGTTGGCGTAGCGATTGATTCTCTCGAAGATATGGAGGTGCTTTTCGACGGAATCCCTCTCGACCGTGTTTCCACCTCCATGACGATCAACGCCACGGCTCCCATCCTTCTGGCAATGTATTTTGCCGCTGCGGAAAAGCAGGGCATCGACCTCAGACATCTCTCGGGAACCGTTCAGAACGATATTTTGAAGGAATACATCGCGCGGGGAACTTACATCTATCCACCCAAACCGGCGATGCGCCTGGTGACTGACATCTTTTCTTTCTGCCGGGACCACGCGCCGGAATGGAACACCATCTCGGTGAGCGGATATCACATCCGGGAGGCCGGAGCAACCGCGGTGCAGGAAATCGCCTTTACGCTGGGCAACGGCATCGCATACGTGGAGGCGGCTCGGGAGCGCAGCCTTAGTGTTGATGAGGTTGCGCCGAGGGTATCGTTTTTCCTTAACGCACACAACAATTTCCTGGAGGAGATTGCCAAATTCCGCGCCGCCCGGCGGATGTGGGCGCGTATCATGCGCGAGCGTTTTAAGGCACAAAACCCCCGATCCTGGATGTTCCGGTTTCACACGCAGACGGCAGGATCCACGCTTACGGCGCAGCAGCCGGACACCAACATCGTCAGGGTGACGTTGCAGGCTCTGGCGGCCGTACTGGGCGGGACTCAGTCGCTCCACTCTAACTCACGCGATGAGGCGCTGGCACTGCCTACGCAAGATTCGGCGCTGCTGGCGCTACGCACGCAGCAGATTATCGCTTATGAAAGCGGGGTCGCGAACACCGTTGACCCTGTTGGCGGCTCATACACCATCGAAAGGCGGACCAACGAAATCGAACAGGCCGCAGAGGACTATCTTAAGAAAATTGAGGCCATGGGTGGAATGCTGACAGCGATTGAGAGGGGATTCGTGCAGCATGAGATCCAACAGGCAGCTTATGAATATCAGGCCAGGACCGAATCTGGCTCTCAGGTGATCGTGGGAGTCAACCGCTACCAGGAAGGAACCAGGCAAGAGATTCCGATCCTGCGAATCGATCCTGAGATCGAGCGCCGGCAGGTCGGGCAATTGCAAGAGGTGCGGCAGCGCCGCAACCGCGCCAGGGTCGAAGCCGCGCTCCGTGAGATTGAAGCCGCAGCCCGGAGCGAACGCAACCTGATGCCTGCAATTCTTGAGGCTGTCAAAGCTTACTCAACGGTGGGAGAAATCTCCGACGTTCTGGCTGGAGTTTTTGGCAATTACAGGGAGGCGGTTGTTCTCTAATGCCCAATTTAACGTTTCTCGGTGCAACGGGGACCGTGACCGGGTCCAAGTACCTGCTGGAGGTATCGGGTGAGCGCCTCATGATCGATTGCGGGCTTTTTCAGGGACAGAAGGAACTCCGTCTGCGCAACTGGAATCCGCTGCCCGTGGATCCATCCAGCATTCACTGGCTGGTTCTCACCCACGCCCATCTGGACCACACGGGCTACATTCCGCGCCTGGTGAAGGAGGGTTTTAGGGGCGAGGTATGGGCCTCTTCGGCGACCGTTGACTTGTCGCACCTGGTCCTGCCAGACTCAGGCCACCTGCAAGAAGAGGACGCTCGATATGCCAACAAGAAAGGTTTCAGCAAGCATAAGCCCGCTCTTCCTCTTTATACGCACGACGAAGCGCTCCGGTCACTTGAGCTGTTTCGGGTGGCTGATGAAGCTAAGCCGGTGGAACTTTCATCGCACTTTAAACTAAGGTTTTTCCGCGCAGGACACATTCTGGGTGCACGCATTGTGGAAGTTACCATTCGCGAGAAAGGGAAGGTGGTTACGGTCCTGTTCTCGGGGGATGTCGGCCGGTTTCCTCAGTTGATTATCCGTGAGCCTGCCATTCCAGATGCGGCTGACTACCTGTTGTGCGAATCGACCTACGGAGACCGGTTGCACCCGGCAGATGACTTCCGGGCGCGCCTTGCCCGAATTATCGAGAGCACGGCGGAGCGGGGCGGGTCAGTCATTATCCCATCTTTCGCAATTGGGCGGACACAGGAACTCCTTTATCTGTTCCGCATGCTAATTCAAGAAAATAAATTGCATGACCTGCCGATTCACGTAGACAGCCCTATGGCCATTGACGCCACGGAGCTTTATCGAAAGCACCACGAAGATCATAACCTTCAGACGGATGAGTTTGAATCGGGCGGGCACAAGCTGTTTGCCCAGCCGAATGTCCACTTTGATCGGTCGGTGGAAGAGTCGAAGGCGCTGAACGAGTGCCGCTACCCAACGATCATTATCTCAGCCAGTGGAATGGCCACCGGGGGAAGAGTTCTGCATCACCTCGTGCGGTGCCTGCCCGACCATCGTAACACGATCCTCTTCGTGGGTTTCCAAGCTCCCGGAACCCGGGGCCACACCATACAGGCAGGCGCCGAATTGGTGAAGATTCATGGCCAGCAGGTGCCTATTCGTGCTCGTGTTGAAACGCTTGAGAATTTGAGCGCACACGCTGACTACAGCGAAATCATTGGCTGGCTCAGGAAATTCCCTTCAGCTCCCAGGAAGACATTCATCACTCACGGCGAACCGCATGCAGCCATGGGGCTCCAGGAGAGGATTGCCCAGGGACTGGGATGGAAGGCAGAGATCCCTTCATACCTTGAGAAAGTTGCGCTGGAGAGTTGAAGATCGGCTACGGCGATACACCGTTCTGTATTTCCAGGGACCACCAGATTCAATTTGGATTGCGGTTTTGGGCTCTACAAGACAAGGGAACTAGGCCTGCGTCAATGCTGCCTGTCCTAAAACTGTCCTATGGTACAGTTGCGATCAGTTGTGAGGAGGCTTACAGTCTTAGTGCGATTAATGTTATTGATGGGTTGTTAACCTGTCGCCAGAAGCGCCAGCCGGGAGGGGGGAAGGCATGGTAGCCAATGAGAAATACCGTGTGGACGCCAGACCGCACCCGGCCGGCTGTCCTTTTTTTCAAGACATGCCTTTCTTCTAATACCCCTGACCAAGTCGGCTTGGTCACACCTCAACAACAGAGAGCAAAGGGTCCACTGGAGGGAAAATGAATACGCCACTGTCTCTCGTGCAGGAATTGAGAGGTATCCGCGGAGGGCATAAGCACAATCAAACGGATCTTGAATCGCTTCTTTCTGAAATTCAGGAAGCGCGCCGTGAGTGGCAAGAACAAGTGGACCAGGCTCAGCGGCTTCTCCGGGAATTGATGGGGGGTGTGGCTGAATTGTCCGGGGTCAGCCTGCCCGGAGTCACACTTGACACCAAGAAGGACGGCGATGGGTCTCTTCGATTGGGCTTCAAGACGTTGAAGGATCGCATCCGAAACGAGTTGGAGGGATTCGCCTCCGCCTCGGCCGCAGAAATCTCTAAGAATGTTCATGGCACAGGCCAGACTGTTCTGGATCCGCTCGAAAAAGAAATGAACGCTCGGCTGGACAACCTTGCTAACGAGTTTCGCGGGAAGCTGCAGGCGCGGCTGGAAGCGGAACAGAATGAAGTGACGAGTCAGGCCAGGATCCGTATTGAAGAGATGCTGCAAAGCAAGATGAATGAGTTCGCTGAGTGGATCAAGCTGATGACCGAAGGGACTATGTCTTCGGTCCCGGCTGAGGTCCAGAAATCACTGGGGCCCCATGTTGACGAAGTTAAGGAACGGCTAAAGACTTCATTCCAGCAGCATCTTAACATGGTGCTACTGGAGTTGGAACGGACTGCCCAGCAAAAGGTTGAGGGAATCCAGAATGAGATGCGGGCGGCTATGAGTGGCCTGTCGGAACAGGCCCGGCAAACCTGTTCGCAGAGCGCCGAACAGACGATGAGAGATTTTACCAGCCGGCTGGGGTCTGCGGCACAGGAGGCCACCCGGCAGTTCGAAGCAGGGACAAGGGGATACACCGAGGAGAACCTCAGCCACTTCAAGGCCCAGCTAAGCGGGCTGTTGGCCGCTTCAAAGGAGGAATTGCGGTCTCATGCCGACTCGCATGTGGACAGCTTCAAAGAAAGACTGCGCTTCACATCCCAAGAATTGCAGGACAAGAGCGCTGCGGAAATCGTAAGCAATGTCCAAAAGGCGGCGCAGGACGCTTTGAATGTTTCGATCGCCCAGGTTCAGCAGCGTTTGGGTGAGACCCTGGAACACTCCAAGAAGGAGCTGAAATCCACCATGGGGACCATGTTGGAGGACGCCCGCCGACAGATGAACGAATTTGCGTTCTCAGCACGTGATTCTCTTTCTGGAGACGCCACTCGCCTCGCCGATAATCTCAGGAGCATTGGCGAGCAGATGAAGGCAGCGGAAAACGACCGGATCGCTGCAGTGGGTGAGAGCTTGTCAAGTCTGAGCCGGCAGACGCTTGAAGGGCATGCGATGAGCGTCAGGCAGATCGCCGATATGCAGGTTGAGGAGATTCGAAAGGCCCTCGGCGGGCTCCAGGCAAGAATGGCGTCTGAATACGAAGGGCAACTTCGGCAGTTTATGGAGGGCCAGCGCAGAGCAGTGCTAGAGGAAATTCAGCGGCAGGTTGCTGAGGCTTCTGCCAGCGCTGTAGAAAGGATCAAAGCCAGTTCTTCCCAGGTGGTTCAGGATCTTTCTGGGAAAGTTAACAAAGAAGTGAACACCGCGACGACGCTCCTGAATCAGTGGGCTCACCAGACCACGACATGGGCCGAATCCTCCATCAAAGAATCCATGGAATCGTACAAACGCCAGGTTGCTGAATTCACGAACGCCCTTCTGGAAGAGCAGCGCCTTACGATTCAACAGAGGATTGGTGGTATCCAGGAACGTTTGGAAGAGGCAGCGCAACTTCTGCGAGTTACAGACCTCAAGAGCACGTCGAGCTTAAGACCCGAACAACAGCCGCAGCAGACGTAGTCCCGGCTTCTCCTGCAGCGTAGTGGATGAGAGTCCTTGGTGGACCTTGGATTTCAAGGCTCGTGAGGAACTGTCTTTCTTTGTCCGAAAAGAGAAAGTACGCGTGGAGTGACGCGTCTCTCAGGGTTTGTGGGAAACCTGGACTCGGGGGTCAGGCGGCGTCTAGCCCAAGACGATCACTGATGCCTTGCATTGCGTGAATGCATTGGGCAATGTGCTCGGTGATGTCGACGCCAAGCTCCTGCGCCCCGGCGACGATGTCTTCCCGCCGAACCGAACGGGCGAACGCCTTGTCCTTCATCCGCTTACGAACAGACTTGGGTTCAAGGGTTCGAATTCTGTCCGGCCTTACCAGCGCACAGGCCGTGATGAAGCCCGCGAGCTCATCGCAGGCGAATAATGTCTTGGCCATGAGCGTGTCACGGGGCACACCCGTATAGTCTGCATGACCAAGAATGGCCCGGCGCACATCCTCTGGATATCCGCGTTCGGTCAATATCTCGCTGCCTTTTACAGGGTGTTCCGGAGCATTGGGATGGAGTTCATAGTCAAAATCGTGAAGCAGCCCCACCACCGCCCACTTCTCCTCGTCCTGATCGAATTTGCGGGCGTAGGCGCGCATGCAGGCTTCGACGGCCAGTGCGTGCCGCCTGAGACTTTCACTCTTTGTATATTGACGCAGGAGCTGCCAGGATTCTTCGCGATTCATCTCTCCTCCACTGCCGTTCAACATTGTACAACAGAGTTTGGCCCAGCAACTCCGCGAAAGCGGATTCGGCCTGACGCCAGCAGATGCGGACTGATACGCCCGCGCAACCGAGCGGCAACAGCAAGAATGGAGTGAAGTGGAAGAACCTTTTTACTTGCTCGTAAGTTCAGTGTTGTGGCGTAGGAGGGCCCTTAAGCCGGCGGGATTTCCAGAAAACGCCCAGGCCTCGCAGGTAGGCATATAGCTTCTCGCCAGGCGAAAGCAGTTCCTGCGGCTCCGAGGCGATGGCCTTTTGGTTCCAGATCCGGCGCACCCGCCTCTTCAGCGCAGAAAACAGCCATTTCGCCGTCGCGCGCCGAAGGGTTTTCTCTTCCAGGAACAATTTCAGCGCAAACGCCACGCTGCCGGCGTAGAGTTGGGCATTGCGGACTCTCTGCTTCTCAACATCATCCTCAAAGAAATGCGTGACGGCTGCAGCGGGATTATGACGGATTCGGAAGCCGTGCTTGAGTACCTGGACATACATGTAGAACTCATCTCCTCCGCCAATTAACGATCCTGCGCCGAGATCCGGGGGAAAAAGAGCATAATTTTCTAGAAAGGCTTTGCGGAATGCCATGTTGCAGCCGAAGCCCACGGGTTCGCCGAGGATGTATTGATACCAGTTCGGATTGGAGGCGTCGAGACTCCAGGCGGAAAGGGCCCGTTCGCTGCCATAGTATCTGGCGACCTTCTCCGTGGCCAGCGAAACTGGGCCTGCGGGAATAACACGGCCGGTGACACAGGCAACCTTGGGGTCAGCAAAGCACTTTACAATCTCCTCCAGCCAGTTGCTGTCCGTGAGGACATCATCATCGACAAATACAAGGATATCCCCCTTGGCCCTGGCCACGGCATGATTGCGAGCATTCGAAACGCCGCGGCGAGGCTCGTTGAGTAACCTGACTGGAAACCTGGATACAACCTCGGCGAATGCCCCGTCTTCGGGCGCGTTCAAGACAACTATGATTTCGTAGTCAGGGTAGTTTTGAGCTTGAGCGGCCAGGCACTCCAGGCAGTGGGTTAGCATGGGCCTTAGGCCGCTTGTGCAAAGAATCACTGAAACGAACGGACGCATTGGGGAAGAACAGGCAAATTCCTTAGTCTTTAGCGAACGATTTGGCTGCAGCCTTGAGCTTTCACACGTGTCTTTCGATTTCCCTTTCCTCGCCAAACGGAGTTCCTTTTGGATTCTATCATCGTTATCAGATCCAATTAGGCCCAAAAAGCTTAGGCTTGGAGTAGCGAGTTGCCTGAACGGGCAATGCAATAATGACGAAGCGAATATTGTGCAGATTCACCATCCCTCGGTAACGCGAATGCCGCCAAAGGCCGCGACGGGATGTGGGAACGTCCGTCACAAAAAAGCCGGGCTGAAGCGCCCGGTGTTCCTGCTATACTACACACGAATCTGTGTTTGGCGCATCACAATTTTGCGAAGGGAACTTCCTTTCGGGAGGCTGCAATTTCGGGGCGCGCGGAGCTTTCAGCATCATCAAAATACATCTGCGAATCGGATTGAAGCTCCCGCTTGAACAGGCTGCCGAGGCTCATTGAGGGATGGAGGTCCGGCAGACGACCGAAAAGATTCTGCTAATCGTTGAGTAACATGAAGGACGGTCTCAGTGAGCTCGACAACATCAAGAACAGTTAAACGTGTCCAAAGCCTGGGGGGATCAGTCAGGATTCCCGGAGACAAATCAATCTCTCATCGTTACGCGATGTTGGCCGCTATTGCCGAAGGCACGAGCCGCATTCATTCCTTTGCGGAAAGTGCGGACTGCCAGAGCACGCTCGGGTGCCTGAAGCAGCTAGGAGTGAGGATCGAACGGCAGGGAACCGACGTAACTGTGGCGGGAACAGGACTTGAAGGTTTGCGGGCGTCAGCCGAGCCGCTCGATGCCGGCAACTCGGGTTCGACCATCCGGATGATGGCAGGGATTCTTTCTGGCCACTCGTTTCGGACTGTGATTGGCGGTGACGCTTCACTTTCACGCCGTCCGATGAAGCGTATCATCGAACCGCTGACGCGCATGGGAGCGCGCATCCAGTCAATGGCAGGGGGCCTGCCGCCACTTACGATTGAGGGTGGAAGCCTTGTTCCCATTCGCTATGAGTTGCCCGTGGCCAGCGCCCAAGTGAAAACCGCCGTGTTGTTCGCGGGTCTTTACGCTGAGGGTCTAACCGAGGTTCTTGAGCCACACCGGACACGTGACCATACTGAAATCGCGCTCGAACAGTTTGGCGTCGAAGTTGGCCGTCAAGATCGCACGATCAGCGCTCGAGGACGCGGTCGCCTGACGGCACAGGAACTCAGTGTACCAGGTGATATTTCTTCCGCCGCATTCCTTGTTGTGGCCGGCCTTCTGGTTCCCGGATCCGAGCTTACCTTCCAGGGCATCGGCCTGAATCCCACGCGGACCACGATCCTCGAGTTTCTGCGGTCGATCGGCGGGGACATCAATATCTTGAGTTGTGAAAGCCGCAATGGCGAAATGGTTGGCAGCCTTCGCGTGCGGGCGAGTTCGCTGCGGGGTGGTGAGGTACCCACGGAAATGATTCCCGGCCTCATCGATGAATTGCCAGTCCTGTCTGTTTTGGCAACTCAATGCCAGGAGGGCCTTGTCTTTCGTGGCGCTCAGGAACTGCGCTTCAAGGAAAGCGACAGAATCGCTGCAGTGGCCGAAAATCTTCGCAGGATGGGAGCCGAAGTTGAAGAGTTTCCCGACGGACTGAGGATTCCGGGCCGGCAACCGTTGAAGGGTTCGGAGATTTCAAGCTATGGAGACCACCGCATCGCCATGGCCTTCGCTATCGCCGGCTTGATCGCTGACGGAACCACCACGATCGGA
>JAKAWN010000641.1 GCA_021827245.1 Acidobacteriota bacterium
GATCTTCTCGATGGGCGGCTGTGGCCAGGAGGTACGGGCTGCGCCCCGATCGCCTGCCCGCAACGGCGCCACCGCGACTTTCTTCCCCTGGCGCTGTCCCCCCGCGCGGCGGGCTGCGTGGGGGGCGGCTGGAACGCGCCATTCCTCGCGAGTCACATCACACTTGCAAAAACGAATACCGCTAGAAACCAAAACTCAACTCAAAATAAAAGATATTCGATTTTTCACGGCATCGGCCTCAATGCGAAGTTTTTCCGCAATTTCCCAAGGCCCTTTTTGGTGTCATTCGGATTCGGCCCAACTCGCCAAGCACACGGGTAGCCGTTGACGGGGCCATTTCTGGAACGGCCAGCTCATGCGATAAGCATCGGGGCCGATACCGAGGATAAGGCCATCTATTTTTGTTCCCACCTGGCCGAGTGTCGTCATGTAGGCTGCGGAGATCAGGTCATTCTCATGTTCCGGGATTGGCTTGCCGGGGCCGCGTTCGGTGACAACGCTTTCCATGGGATCCCGCCATCTGAGCTTGCCGAGCCAACGGTTCATCCGCTCGACGATGTCACTGCCCTGGCCGGGCTTCAGGATGATCTTTGTCTGCATCAGATTGAGCAGGGTATCGGCCTGGTCTTTACTGTAGGTGTTATAAATCTGGCTGACTGACTGCGCCGTCAGCAAGAGCGTTACGCCTTTTGAGCGGTGCGTCGCGGGAATTCTCAGGAGGTCTGGCATGCGCCCGAGCTGAGGGAATTCATCGAGGACGAACCACAAGCGCTGGCCGCTGACTTCGAATTCAGGGAAAGCCGAACTGCCGGTGAACCGCACGAGGCGCTGGATGACCTGTCGCATCCAACCCGCACTGAGGTTGGGGTAATCCGTGTTGTTTTGCAGGATCAGCGTCTGCGCTTTTGGCCCTTTGCCGTGGAGCCAGGATTTCAAGGACACTTGCTTCTCTTTGGGGGCCAATCCCCAGGAAAGAGCCAACGGCCGGAGCAAAGGCGTCATGGCCGCTTGAAGGTTGGTCATATAGCCGATTGAGGTGCGTGTGAATTCACCGCGCTCGTCGAGGCTAAGGAACGTAAGAACATCGGGGCGCACTGATTTGACCATGTCCCTCAGCTCTGGAGGAGAGGACTCGAAGGCGGCCAGCAGTTCGGAGAAGCCCCAGTTTTTCCATGAAGGCCTTGCAGTGCGATGATGACGGCCTCGGCAATCTGACGTGCGCCCTGTGGCCAGACGGCCTCAGAACCTTCTGCGGGAATCATGGTAGCGGCAAATTCCTGCGCATCCATTGCGGTTACGACATCCGCACCGATATTCCAGGCATGTGACCTTTGGTCATGCGGCGCGAAGAAAATCACGCTGCTGCTTGGCCACTGGGACGTCAGCTCACCCTTCTGGTCGAGGACAATGAGTTTGGTCTTTTTCCGGCCACAAAGCTGAGCGAAAATGAATTTCAGCACCGTGGTTTTTCCGCTGCCTTGATCGCCTAAAATTGCGAAGCTGGCGAGTTCGCGCTTGATGGATAATTTTAGAGCGGGGGCCAGCTGCAACCCATTGTCGGGTGGGATCTCTTCGGCCGCAATCGCGGTGCGGGCCTTCGTGGTTGCGGTACGATATTCCCACAAGCGAGGCCCGGAAACATATTGGAATCCTTGAACGCGATCAGTAAGGAAGTACTCCCGGATAGCAAGGATGACGACCACCCAGGCGGCGGCAAAGATTGTTGCGTAAAACCTGAGAAGAAACTGGTTCCAAACCATATCAGTCTGGAGTACATCTTCCCAATCCGCCGCACGCCAATCAGCCGGCAGGATAGGCAGATATCGGTGGATGATATCAAATGCCCAGTTCCAAACGACATCAGAAGTGATGCCCAGGGCATATTTGATTTCCGTGAGCAGACCACGGCTTGGCCCAAGCCAGAATGGCGGCCGCAGGCCAAAGAAGACCACGAAAGAGAGCGGCGTGATCAAGGTCGTGATAACGATCGCAGAAAACACCGTTGGAGCAACTGGGGTTCGCCACGAAAAAATCGGGAGAGCAGGTTTTGTCATGATGGGACCTTTCAGGACAGGCTGTAAACATACGCGCTGACGAGAGCGACGATCGCAAGCCAGCCGCCACCAGCCAGGATTATTAACGAGGTGGGCCAGCGGGAACGCAGAGCCAGCGAAGAGATGGGTTTTTGAGGCGCTTCGAAAGCCAGCGTGGTCGGGATGGCGTTTGTCGCGGCGGCGGTTATCGCGCCGCCAACCAGGTCAAAAGCCGTGTCGCGGTCTGGTTTCGTCCAGTGTTCGAGAGCGCCGGTCTTGACCGCTTCCAGGCGGGCTTTTTGTGACATGCGCTTAAACGCGACGAGCTGATCGTGAGACCAGATGGCGTGCACCTGCTCGTGAGAGAGTGTCGGTTCCACGGTCATTGCTCCCCGGCGCGCGGCAAGAGGGTGGATAGCGGGGCAACGAGTTCGTTTTCGAGCCACTTCTCGAACATCGCCATCGAGCGGATTGCCGGCCCCTCTGGCAGACCGAGGTCGATCAGCCGTTGCGCCGGCATTTTGGCGACGTCGGCGAGCGGACCAAGATTCTGGATGTAACCCCAGGCCGGGGCCGCCATGCGCGTGAGCTTCAGGGTGTCGATAGGCCCGCCGCTGCCCTGTGCCTCGCGCAGACGCTTGGCGAGGTTACGGTCGCCATCGACAAAGGGAGCGGCGAACTCATTGAGCACCGCGGTGCGCCGGGCGGCCGGGAACTGCACGCCGAAATCAAACAGGTTGTCCAGCCCGGAGGCGAGGGCGGCCCGGTTCATGGTCAAGAGGCAGACGAAGTGAAGTCCGGCGCCGTCTCCGAAGCAGCGGCTCCCGTTAGTTTCCGACCAGCGGAGAAACCCGCTGGTAAGATTGGCACCGAGGCATACGATGGAAATGGCCTTTGAACGAACCAGGACGGCAAGCTGGTCCATCGGTTCGAAGACCAGGTCTGGGTTGGCGTAGAGTTCCTCGGCACCAATGGCGGTAGCCTTGATGAACAAGGTGTCGGGATAGAGAACGCCGAGGCGCTTTTGGCTTTCGAGTTCGATGAGTTGGTGGTCGAGCCCGAGGCGGCCGAGAGCAATTTTGAAACCTTCGGCGGT
>JAKAWN010000098.1 GCA_021827245.1 Acidobacteriota bacterium
TTCAGCGGCGGATTGTCAAACGTCCACATGCCTTCGTCGGCAAGAATTTTGGCCCGCAACGCGACGAGTCCCGCTGCCAACAACAGGACAAAAATCGTCACCTGCCGCCAATGTTTCTTCAATGCACGCATATGTTCTCCCATCCCTCCAGGCAATTTGCTGAGGGACTCTGGTATAGGTTATCGACCTTTTTCGGCAGACTACTGGACAACTCGGTATTGCACTGCGCCATCCGGTGAGCTGGATTACTGGCCCAGGAGGTCGAAATAGCGAATGACCGCCTCGATACCTCCATAGAAATTTGGCAGATGAAACTTCTCATTCGGAGCATGAAGGTTGTCGTCGGGCAGTCCGAAGCCCATCATGATGCTGGGAATTTTCAGGTGCTGCAGGAAGAGGCCCACGATGGGGATGGATCCTCCGGAACGCATGTAAACGGTCTTTTTCTTGAAGACGCTTTCCATGGCCTGAGCAGCGGCTGAGATGTATCGGTTGTCGGTGGAGACTACGGAAGCAGGTGCTGTGCTGATCACCCGCACCGAGGTTTTGATTCCTTTTGGCGTCAGCTTCTTTACCGTGGAGGTAAACTGGCGAACGACCTCCTTCGGATTCATGTCGGGCACAAGCCGCATGCTGATTTTGGCGACGCCAACGGCGGGAATCACGGTCTTGGCTCCTTCTCCGACGAACCCGCCGCGAATGCCGTGCACTTCAAGGGTGGGTCGCGCCCACAGGCGCTCAAGCACAGAAAAGCTCTTCTCGCCGGTCAATGCCGTCGAACCCACTTCTTTTTTCAGAAATGTATTTTCCTTGAAGGGAAGCCGCTTCCAGGCTTCGAGTTCTTTCCGGCTGGGCTTGCGAACCCTCTGGTAAAAGCCCGGAATGCGGATTTTGCCGTCGGGGCCTTTGAGGCCCGCAATGATCTCAGCCAGCGCCTGCATGGGATTGGGTGCCGCTCCGCCGTACATCCCTGAATGCAGATCATGGCTGGCTCCGCGCGCTTCGACTTCCGTGTAGACGAGCCCGCGCAGACCTGTCGTGAGGGTCGGCAAGCCGGGCGCAAACATCTCAGTATCGCAAACGACGGCGGCATCGGCTTTCAGCCGTTCCCGGTTTGCCGGGAGATATTCCTCGAGGTGTTCTCCGCCAACCTCCTCTTCGCCCTCGATCAGGAATTTGACATTGACAGGAAGCTTGCCATCGCTGCGCATAAAGCATTCTGCGGCCTTGAGCAGGATGTAGGTCTGGCCCTTGTCGTCTGAGGCGCCGCGCGCATAAATGTCATCGCCGCGCACCGTGGGTTCGAAGGGAGGTGATTTCCATTCGTCCACCGGGTCGGGCGGCTGGACATCGTAGTGGCCGTAAAGCAGGAGCGTCGGTTTGCCCGGCGATTCCAGCCACTCGGCGTAAACCAGCGGATGCTGTTCTGGTTTTCCATCGATTACCTCTACGCCATGCATGCCCGTCTGGCGAAGTTCGCCGGCAATGAATTCGGCTGCGCGCCGGATGTCGGGCTTATGTTCCGGCAGCGTACTGATGCTGGGAATTTTCAGCAGGTCCCTCAGGCCGGCAAAGAATTGTTCCTTGTTGGTTTCCAAATAGTTCACGGAGGAAGTCGCCACAATCAGCTCCTTAGCTGGACTCATATTCGGAAGCGCGAAGGCTCACGGCTCCCTGCAATTAATAGCACAGTCTACTCTTCGTGCCCGCAGGCGTCAATTCGGCAATCACTATGCTTGCGGAGGGTTCTGCTGGGGCAGGCCTTCCTCATGGTGTGAGTATCGGTTCCGAACCACCGCGAGGTAATGGAGCCCTGATACCACCGTGATGCTGGCGGCAAGGTAAACACAGATTTGCACGACCGTCGATGTAATACCCGGCACCTGAGCAAGGAAGCACAGCGCTGAAAAAACCGTAACCGACTGGATGACCGTCGAAGTCTTGCCCAGGACTGTCGGGTAGAAAGGGCGGTAGCCAGCTACCAGGATGATCAGCAAGGCCGTGATCAGAATCACCACGTCCCGGCTCAACACCATAATCGTGAGCCACCAGGGCAGCGCGCCCCTGAACGATAACGTTATGAAGGCGGTGCTCATCAGCACCTTGTCTGTGATCGGATCGAGCGCGACTCCCAGCGGTGAAACCTGGCTGAAGGCTCTCGCGACGGTTCCGTCCAGAATGTCGGAAAACGCCGCCGCGGCCATCACGGCTAGGGCCCCGGTATCGTGCCGACCAACCACCAGAATGGCAAATATCGGGACGAAAACAAGGCGCAGGATAGTAATCTGGTTAGCGGTTGTGAGGGCACGTGAAGTCATTGGGGGTTGCTTCGGCAAAGTTTTCACTTCCAGATGTTTGCTGATTGAAAGGCTGGCATCATTTGAGAAATCGTTCGTACCTGTATCAGCCTTGCGCAAGGGAATACACCCCCGGGTGCGAAACGATCTTGAGATCCGGCTCGCTATGCCGCTGAACATCCTCGAAGGTGATCCCGGGCGCAAGCTCGGTGACGCAAAGGCCTTCGGGAGTTACTTCAATCATAGCAAGTTCAGTCACAATCGAGTGGACAACCCGCGTTCCTGTAAGAGGCAGCGAACATTTCTTCAGAATTTTCGGCCGCCCGTCTCGCGTTGTATGTTCCATGGCGACGATCACGCGTTGAGCGCCTGAAACCAGGTCCATGCTGCCGCCCATGCCTTTTACCACCTTGCCTGGAATCATCCAGCTTGCCAGGTCACCCTGCTCGTCAACCTCCATCGCCCCCAGGATTGTCAGGTCGATGTGGCCGCCGCGAATCATGGCAAAAGATTCCGCACTCGAAAAATACGATGTGCCTGGAACCTGCGAAACGGTCTCCTTGCCGGCGTTGATCAGGTCGGGATCAACCTCGTCTTCGAGGGGATAGGGGCCCACGCCCAGCATCCCGTTCTCCGACTGGAGGATCACCTCGATACCGGGTGGAATGTAATTCGGGACCAGCGTGGGAATTCCGATCCCCAGATTCACGACGTAGCCGTCCTGGAGTTCTTGTGCGACACGCCGCGCAATCAATCCGCGCTTATCCATCAGATTTTTTCCCTCACGGTCCGTCTTTCGATCCGTTTTTCGTATCCGACGCTACGAAAAATCCGGTGCACATAGATTCCCGGAGTTATGATGCAATCCGGATCAAGTTCGCCGAGTTCGACCAACCCTTCAACTTCTGCGATGGTTACCCTGGCTGCCGTGGCCATCGTGGGGTTGAAATTGCGCGCCGTTTTCCGGTAGACAAGGTTTCCCCAACGGTCGCCTTTCCACGCTTTGACAAAAGCAAAGTCGGCGGTCAGCGCTTGTTCCAGCACGTACTTGCGGCCGCCGAATTCCCTGATTTCTTTGCCCTCCGCGACAACCGTTCCAACCCCCGTGGGCGTGAAGAAAGCCGGAATTCCGGCGCCGCCGGCGCGAATGCGTTCAGCCAGCGTTCCCTGTGGGTTCAGCTCCAGGTCGATTTCTTTGTTCAGCGCCTGCTCCTCGAGCACTTTGTTCTCGCCCACGTAACTGGCAATGAGCTTCCTGATCTGGTGTGTTCGCAGAAGCCTCCCCATGCCGAAATCGCTTATTCCGGCATTGTTGCTGATGATGGTCAAGCCCTTCGAACCTTTCCTCTGGAGGGCATCGATCAGGTTTTCGGGAATTCCGCACAGTCCGAAGCCGCCTGCCATGATGATCGCGCCATCTGGAATGTCCGTAATGGCGGCATCGGCGTTTGCATAAACCTTGTTCATGCAATCCCCGCTTCCTCGTCTCAGCGACGGGATTCAGCCCGGGCCTAACTCGCCAGATTGTTCGCTTCTATTCTCGCAGCTTCTCACGCAGTTTGCGCGCCTGGTCGAATTCGTTCTCAAGCTCCCGGGTGTTCAGGTATGTCTTTATCCTATCAAGTTTTTGGATCATTGCATCGAGAGCGGACCGGATATTTTCGGTATTGGTCAGGCAGATGTCGCGCCACAGAGCGTATGGACTTTCGGCAAGGCGCGTCAAATCGCGAAAACCGGAACCCGCCAGTTCCATGGGCAGGCCTTCCTCGCTGGCTTTTTCCGCCACCATGCTGGCAAGGCCTGATGAAAGAAGCTGTGGCATATGGGAAAGAAAAGCCACTGCCAGATCGTGGCTGGCAGCGTCTGTAACGAAGGGACGTGCCCGCAGCGACTTGACGAGTGCGAGAAAAGCCTTCACCCGTGCGTCATTCATGACTTCCTTAGACGACGGAACGAGCGCGTAGCAGGCGTTTTCAAACAGTGCCGCATCCGCGTGTTCAAAGCCGGAATGTTCCTTTCCGGCAAGAGGATGGCCGCCCAGGAATAAAGGTCCCCCAGCGGGCAAGTCTTTTGCGCACTGCGCGATCCGGCGCTTGGTGCTGCCGACGTCAGTGACCAGCGCGTGGGAAGGGGCGGACAGTTTCAGTTGTGGCAGCAAATCGAGGATCTTTCCGACCGGGGTTGCCAGAATTATCAGGTCCGCATCCCTCACTGCGTCGGCAACGTTCTGCGCGCCTTCGTGGACAGCTCCAGCACTGATCGCATGGTTCAAGACATCCGGCCGATCGCATCCAATGCGGCGCGCGCTGTAACCAAGGCGTTTGAGCGCAAGGCCCCATGAGCCTCCGATCAGGCCCAGGCCGATGATTGAAATCCGTTTGAAAAAAGGTTCGGAAGGTTCCACGAGGAATCATTACCTTTGGCGGCGAGTGCTTCAGATGGTGCGCCCCACCGCCGGTGCGATCATTCGCAATTCTTTCATGAGCTGTTCAAACTGTTCTGGGTAGAGTGATTGTGCTCCGTCGCTCAGCGCCCTTTCGGGATCGGAATGCACCTCGATGAGCAGCCCATCGGCTCCGGCAGCCAATGCGGCCCGCGCCATGGGCGACACCTTGTCGCGCCTGCCCGTGCCATGAGAAGGGTCGACGACGATCGGCAGGTGAGAAAATTTCTTCACCACCGGAATGGCCGAGATGTCCAATGTGTTGCGCGTGGCATTTTCGAACGTGCGAATCCCCCGCTCGCAGAGGATGACGTTGTAGTTGCCGCCGGACATGACATATTCCGCCGACAGCAGCAATTCTTCGATGGTGGCCGCGATGCCGCGCTTCAGCAGGACCGGCTTTGAGACTTTGCCAAGCTCTTTGAGCAGATTGTAGTTCTGCATGTTGCGGGCGCCAACCTGCAGTACATCGACGTAATCGAGCATCATGGGAATCTGCGTCTGGTCCATAACTTCAGATACGACCAGCAGGCCATGTTTGTCTGCTGCTCTCCGCATCATTGCGAGACCGGGCAAGCCCAATCCTTGGAAGCTGTATGGCGATGTTCTGGCTTTAAACGCCCCGCCGCGCAGGACGAGCGCGCCCATTTCCTTTACCCGTGCCGCAATGGTGTCGATCTGGGTTTCGCTTTCGATGCTGCAGGGACCTGCCATCACAACGACCCTGTCGCCGCCCACAGCTACGCCTTTGCCAAGCTGGATCACCGATCCTTCCGGCCGAAAGTGGCGGCTGGCCAACTTGTAAGGGGCCGTGATTCTGACGACCTCTTCAACTCCTTCAATCAGTTCGAGGTCTCGCGTGTCAAAATCGATCTTCGCGCCAACGGCTCCGATCACGGTTTGCCGGACACCTGTCGAGCGGTGAGCGTCAAACCCCATCTTCATCAATCTGTCGATGACGTTCTGGATTTGCTCTTCCGTTGCGCCTTCTTCCATTATCACGACCATGGCGATTTACTCCCAGCTTTCTTCCGCTGCCACCGAAGATTCCATCGAGTGGCGCTCCAGTGACCTGGCCTCGTCGATAATGCGCTCAAAGAGGCGCCGGATGGCTGCGTCGTCAAGCGGGCCCGGATTCGCCTTGACGACATTGCGCAGGATTTCCGCTTCACGGGCTGGTTGCCAGGCGGCGAGCTTCTGTTTCTTCTTCAGGTGTCCGATTTCCACCGCACACTTCGAGCGTTCGTTGAGCAGCTTGACCAGTTGCTGGTCGATTTCGTCAATTCTCTTGCGCCAGTCTTCCAGTTCGCTCATGCCGGTGAACTCCCTGTGCCTTCTTTGAGCCAGCGCACATAGCGCTCAATCGATGTTGCTCCCTCGGAGGAAAAATGTTCTTCGATGGCCCGGACCACCGCACTTCCCACCACAGCGGCATCTGCCAGTTCCTGCACTGCCCGGACCTGGCTCGGATTCGACAAGCCGAACCCGACGGCGAGCGGGAGTCGCGTGATCTTCCTGACGCGCTGAATCAGCGGCGAGGTGCTTGCGGAGATTTCCTTCTGCTCGCCGGTCACGCCGGCCCGTGCAATCAGATAGAGGAAGCCCGTCGAGACGTCTGACACCCGCCGGACCCGCTCATCGGTGGAGGTGGGCGCCGCGAGGAAAACAGTGTCAAGGTTCCATTTTCGCATCGTCTCGATGTAGGCCCCTGCCTCTTCCGGCGTCAGATCAACAGCCAGAACGCCGTCGGCCCCGGCTTCGTGTGCGTCGCGCGCAAAGTTTTCCAGCCCGTATTGCAGAATCGGATTGTAGTAACTGAAGAGGACAATAGGAGCGCTGACTCTTTTTCTCCATTCCGGCAGCGCATGCAGCACCTTGCGGAGTGTTGTTCCGGCACGCAGCGCGCGCTCGGAAGCTCGCTGGATGACCGGGCCATCTGCAAGGGGATCGGAGAACGGGATGCCGAGTTCGATGATGTCCGCGCCTCCGCGTTCAACGGCCGCAAGCAGTTCGCCGGTAGCCTCGATAGTCGGATCGCCTGCGGTCAGATAAATGACCAGGCCCTTGGCTTTTTTCTCGCGGAGTTGCCGGAATCTTTCCTGGATTCGCGATGTCGATAGAGTCGGCATGAGAAACCAAACTGATTCTGCTCTGGCTTACAGAATTCCCTGGGACTGGAAGATGCCTAGGTCCTTGTCTCCCCGGCCCGAGAGATTAACGATATAGATTCTCTCGCGCCCGGCGTCGGGAGCGCGCTTGATCACTTCCGCCAGTGCGTGCGCAGATTCAAGCGCAGGAATAATCCCTTCCGCACGGGCCAGAACTCGTGCGGCCTCGAGCGCTTCTTCATCCTGGGCGTAAGTATATTCCACCCGCCCCTGGCGATGGAGGGCGGCATGCTCGGGACCAACCGCCGGGTAGTCGAGGCCTGCCGAGACCGAATGCGTTTTGGAAATCATGCCGTCCGCGTCCTGCAGCACATAAGTGTAAGTGCCGTGCAACACTCCGGGTTGACCGCCAGCAAAGCGCGCTGCATGATCACCCAGGCTGAGCGACCGGCCGCCAGCCTCGATTCCGACCATTTTGACTTCGGTGTCGGGAATGAAGTCATAGAACAGTCCGATTGAATTGCTCCCGCCTCCCACGCAGGCGAAAAGACAATCCGGGAGCCTGCCCGCCAGCTCCAGAATCTGTTGCCGCGCTTCCTGCCCGATGACGCGCTGGAAGTCGCGCACCATCACAGGATAAGGATGCGGCCCCAGCACCGAGCCCATCAGGTAATGGGTGTTCTCGATATTCGTGACCCAGTCGCGCATACCTTCATTGATGGCGTCTTTCAGGGTCTTGGAGCCGGACCCCACACCCACCACTTCCGTCCCCAACAGGCGCATGCGAAAGACGTTGGGCGACTGCCGCGCCATGTCTTCTTCGCCCATATAGACGCGGCACTCCAGGCCCAGAAGAGCCGCCACCGTCGCTGTGGCCACTCCGTGCTGGCCCGCTCCGGTTTCGGCAATCAGCCGGGTTTTGCCCATGCGGACCGCCAGCAAACCCTGCCCGATGCAATTATTGATCTTGTGGGCCCCGGTGTGGAGCAGGTCTTCGCGCTTCAGATAAATCTGGGCGCCGCCCAAGTACTTTGTCAGGTGCTCGGCATAGTAGAGAGGCGTGGGCCGTCCGGCATAGAAGCGCAACAAACGCTTGAACTCTGCTTGGAACGCTGCATCGTTTTTGGCATAGTCGTAAGCGCGCTCGAGTTCCTCGATGGGATGCATCAGGGTTTCCGGCACATAGCGCCCTCCGAAATCCCCAAAGCGCCCGCGCGTGTCAGGCTCGACTGCGGTTTGCTTTCCGTCTGCCATTTTGCTCACTTCCACTCGTACTCAAAAAAGTCAAAGATTACGGTCCGCCTCCGCAACCGCGGCGAAAAAGGTTCTAAGCAGTGCAGGATCTTTTTGCCCCGGTGCTGATTCCACGCCGCTCGCAACGTCAACACCAAAAGGCCGGACAGTGTTTATGGCTTCCCCCACATTCTTGGGATTCAACCCTCCGGCCAGAATGATTGTGCCATATCTGTTTACTTCGCGCGCCAGTTTCCAGTCGAATGGCCGTCCCGTGCCGCCCTTCAAGCCGGGGTGAAAAGCATCCAGGAGAAAGGCGTTCGCCTTGAGGTCTGCCAGCGTCTCCGCCCTGAAATCATTTTCGACGGCCACAGCACGGATCAAAGGATAACCAGCCGGCCGCGTGGCAAGATCGGGGAATCGCGGGCCGTGGAGCTGGATAACGCAAACGCCAGATTCGCGGGCGGTTGCTATCACGTGTTCCATTTCTGTTTCATCGGCAAAAACTCCCACAGCCACGACAAAAGGAGGCAAGCTCTCAATGATGGAGTGTGCGGCGCAGGGCGTGGTGCAGCGCGGTGACGGAGGATAGAAGTTGAAGCCCAGCGCAGACGCTCCCAGCTCGACCGCCAATTGCGCGTCTTCCAGCCGCGTAATCCCGCATACTTTGATCCTGGTTGGCATACGGTCAGGCTCCGGCCATCTTAAGGCTCCGCGCCTCCTTGAGGAGCCGTGATAATTCTTTTCCCGGATCCTCCGCCAGCATCAAGTGTTCGCCGATCAGGACGGCGTTGAATCCTGCGCCCGCAAGCTTCTCCAGATCGGCGCCGTTCTTGATCCCGCTTTCGCTTACGGCCAGGCATGAGGAGGGCATCTTTTCCCGAAGCCGGAATGAAGTGTCTAGGCTGACCTCGAAGGTATTCAGGTTGCGGTTGTTCACTCCAATAATCTGTGCTCCGGCGTTAATCGCCCGTTCCAGTTCCTCCGCGATGTGAACCTCAACAAGCGCCGCAACATGCAGCCGTTCCGCGAGCCCTAAAAAGTGCGCCAGGTCCTTGTCTCCAAGAGCAGCAACAATCAGCAGGATTGCGTCAGCGCCCGCCGCAACGGATTCGTACACCTGATATTCGTCTATGATAAAATCTTTCCGCAAGGTTGGCAGATACACAGTCTCACGCACTGCCGTCAAGTCACTGAGCGAGCCTTGAAAGAACTGTTCCTCGGTCAACACGGAAAGCGCGGAAGCGCCCGCCTGCTGATAGGATTCTGCGATTTCCCGCGGCCTGTACTCGGCCCGCAGCCGACCCCGTGAGGGTGAGGCCTGCTTGAGTTCTGCTATGACGCTTAACACTTCCCCTGAGATCGCCTTGGCAAAATCCCGCCGCTCGATCCGCTTTTCTGCAGCCAGGCGGAGGTCATCGAGCGGCGTGCTCGCGCGCTGGTCCTCAAGGCGGCGCCGGCGGGCGGCGATGATTGTGCTCAGGACCTGGCTTTTCTCCACTTTGTTTCCCCAATGCAGATTGTGTAATACGGAGCGGAAAATCGCGACCGGGATAAATGCTTACTCTAACCTTCCGCAAGAGCTGAAGTCAACGCTCGAAGCGGCTTTCGCCGCATACGGGCACGATTGGGATGTTGCGGTCGGGCGGAGGCCTCGCGCGCAATGTCATTGCCTGCGCACGGCAAGGCGTTCTTTGGGTGTCGCGATACTAAACTTCCGGCTCGTGGTGACGAAATAGGCTGAATTTTTCTTTCGGAAGACTTATATTTAGCAGTTTGATTTGAATCCAACGCGGAGGAACTTAAATGGCGGACGTTGTGACTTTTGGCGAGGCCATGATTCGGCTGGCGCCTCCACACTTTCTGCGGCTGGAGCAGACCCACTCGCTTGACGTTCAGATCGGCGGCGGTGAACTGAACGTGGCCGTAGGCGTAAGCAGGCTGGGACTCACGAGCACCTGGGTCTCCCGCTTGCCCAAGAATCCCCTGGCGCGCCTGATGGAAAACCGGGTACGGCAGGCAGGCGTTGACACCTCTCAGATCCTCTGGGCGGAAGGAGGGAGGGTTGGCCTGTATTTCGTGGAATTTGGCGCAGCGCCTCGGCCAAGTTCCGTCCTCTATGACCGCAGCTACTCTGCTATCGCAACCATCAAGCCCGGTGAAGTGGATTGGAAAAAGGTCTTTACGGGGGCCCGATGGTTTCATACCAGCGGAATCACTCCTGCCCTGAGCGACTCTGCCGCTGCCGTTACGCTCGAAGCCCTGGAGGCGGCGAAGCGGGCCGGGGTCACGGTCAGCTATGATCTGAACTATCGCGGAAAGCTCTGGTCGCCTGATAAAGCGCAGGCTGTCCAGGAACCGCTGATGGAACTTGTCGATGTTCTGATCACCACAGAAGAAGACACCAGCGTGGTTTTCAAGATCAAAGCTTCGGGAAGTACGGGTGATCAGGGCTTTAAGGAAATCTCAGCGGAAAGCTATAAGGAAGTTGCCAAACGCCTCCAGGAGAAATTCAAGTTCAAGGCTGTGGCCATCACCCTGCGTGAAAATCCCCTGGTATGGCGGAACACCTGGTCGGCCATCGCTTATGCCGACGGCAAGTTCTATGAAGATGTTAAATACGATCTCGAAATTGTGGACCGTGTCGGAGGCGGCGACTCGTTCAGCGCGGGATTTATTTATGGCTTCCTTGCGAAGAATTCTTATGAAGCCGCGGTCCGTTACGGAAACGCTTTCAGCTCCTTGAAGCAGACGATTCCCGGAGACTTCAACTGGGCCACGCTGGAAGAAGTTGAAAAGCTGTTGAAAGGTGCAAGCTTGCGTGTGGCCCGTTAGGTGTGGACGCGTCGCGAGCCATGCTGGCGTGTGTCCTGATTCGGATGCACATTCCCCAAGATTACCTGCCGGTGGGGATAAGACCCTTGAGATTTCCAATGAAAGGATTCAATGATGCCCTGGACCAAAGAAAAAGTTTTGAGCAAGATTTGTGAAGTTGGAGTTGTTCCCATCATCCGTGTTTCCACGACCGAAGACGCATTTCGGGCGGTTGAAGCCGTTGTTGCCGCAGATCTTCCAATTGTCGAAGTCACCATGGGCGTGCCAAATGCGCTTCGTGTGATGGAGCAAGTGCTGGAACGCTTTGGAGAAACCATTCTGCTGGGAGCAGGTACGGTGCTGGATTCGGAATCGTGCAGGGCGGCCCTGCTGGCAGGCGCGGAATTCATCGTCACGCCTGCTCTTGACGTTAAGGTGATCGAAACCTCGCGGCGTTACAGCAAAGCCTGCGTCCCTGGCGCGCTGACACCCACCGAAATTGTCACCGCCTGGCAGGCAGGTGCGGACATGGTCAAGGTGTTTCCTTGCGGACCCGTCGGCGGGCCCAAATACATTAAGTCGCTCCGGGGACCGTTGCCGCAGATTGATTTCGTTCCCACCGGCGGCGTTAATCTTGAAACCGCTCCGGATTTTATCCGCGCTGGGGCGGCAGCCCTTGGTGTCGGCGGGGAACTGGTGTCCACCAAGGCGCTCCGGGAAGGGAAGACGGAAGTCATCACATCCAACGCCCGCAAATTCCTGGAGGTCGTCCGTTCGGCAAGGGCTGAACAGAAAAAGTGATTCGGCTCGTCTTCTCGCGGAACGCAACACGATAATGCGGCTGAAGCTGGGCGGGATCAAGCGCTGGCCATCGAGTGCAGGAAAAGCGTCAGGTAGCGGCTTATGGCGCCGGTAATGAGAAGGTCTTCGCGGACGTGCTCATGCCCGAGTTGCCCCAGCCGTGAGGCGAACGAGGGATTCGAAAGCAGGTACCGGATCTGGTACGCTGTGCCCTCCACTGAGTGCACCAGCATTCCCGTATGCTTGTGGATAATCTGAATGGGAATTCCACCCACGGCTGAGGCCACCACGGGTTTCTTTTTCCACAGTGCTTCCGTCACGGTCAGGCCAAAACCTTCCCGGAGACTTTTCTGAATCACGATGGTTGACGCTCTTTGCAGGGCGTTAATTTCCAGCGCGCTCCACGGTGGCAGGTCGAGGATGAAAATGTCAGGGTCTCCGGCCGAAACCTCCCGGACCTCGTCGAGCACTTTGCCGCCTTCCGGATCATCGGCGGCGCCTCCGCCGGCGAGAACCAGTTGGCAATCGAAGTACCGTTTGACGATTTTGTACGCCTCGACCACCCCTACCGGGTCCTTCAGCCGGTCAAAACGTGAAATCTGCGTCAGGATAGACCGCTTGGAGTCAATTTCAAACCGTTCCAGTACCCCTTTGATAAATTCCGGTTCCAGGTCGCGATTCTTTTCAGAGAGCGGATCGATGCTGGGATAAAAAAGGTATTGCGGCACCGGAAGCTGATGGGTGAAATCCGGCGACGAAAACAAGGCGCCGTCATAGCGCAGGACAAAAGGTTCAAGAAAGCCCCAGACCTGTGGATTGGGTTGCGACAGATCGATGTGGCATCGCCAGATCCAATGCCCGGAGCGGTCTGTGCGGCCGTTGATCAAGGCCACCGGCTGTGGATCGTGGATAACAGTGAACTCAGAGTCCAGTTGCAGGCGACCGCGGTTTTGTTCGTTGTAAGCAAGAAAGATTTCGAAGCTTTTGGGGGGCTTTTCGAAAGGTGCTCCGTGCAACGCGTTGTGAAACGCTTTGGTGATTTCGAAAAAGTCATTTCCCCCCGTCATCACGTCCCATCGGATGTTCACTTCCAGGTCCTTGATTAAGGGGACGAGGCGGCTTAGAATCTCAGCCACGCCTCCGCCGACGGAAGTGGAGTTCACCATCTGCACGGAGCGGCCCTTGAGCCGTGAAGCAAGGGCATGGAGCTCCTGGATTTCCGGCGCGCCGACAACAGGGACATAGTCCTCCAGGTGAATTGTGCGCGATTCCGGCCTGGCTTCATTCATGGACCGAGCTCCTGGCTGATCATATAGACAAGTTGTTTGCGGGCTCCTTCCAGCGTGTTGGTGTATATGTCGATGCGGTTTGCGCGCTGTGACAGGTCGTCCAATCCCAACCCCGTGGAGAACCACAAAGAGAAATCGTTATTCCGCAAATGAAGACGCAGCCTCGAGGTCACGAAATGATAATGGAATGACGCGTTGCTCAGTTTGCCGAGAACTTCCAGGAATTCCTCGAGCGTTTGCACCTCAATACCCAGAGGAAGAGACACCTCGACGGCCTCTGAAAAATAGAACGGTTCAAAAGCCTTTTGCTGCGAACGCTCGGGATAGGCCAGGCAGTAATTCGCCACCAGTAGCCTGAGATCTCTCCTCAGGTCGGAGAGGTTTGAATATTCGCGCAAGTCGAGGGATGCGAGTTGCTCGGCAAGTTCCGCCAGGTTGCAGGCCGCCATAATCCACTGGGCAAAGTCGTCTGAAAAACCCTCCGTCAGGAAATGGTGGCGGCGCAGGCTGTGAAAGGTGTGGTAAAAAATCGAGGAATCGCTGCACTCGGCAAGCCCCTTCTCCAGCTCGGTCAGGCGAGTCGCTCGCTGGTTGCAGATGCGCGTCAGGTACGTCGCGGTGGCAAACTGGAAGGGACATTGGGATTTCTTCAAGTGAGCGTTTCCTCCAGCTTTTCAAGAAACATCAGAACCTCAGTCGGGTTGCGCAGGAAAAATTTCGCTTTGGTTTCCTGGAACCTGCCGACCCGTATGGTGACGCCATTCGGAAGCAAGGCAAAAGCCGTTTCGTCGGTTGTGTCGTCTCCAGCGTAAATGGCTAGCTTACGGCCGGGGAGCCGGCGGAGCAATTCTCTGGCTGCTCTCCCCTTGCTCCCCATGTCCTTGGGATAAATCTCCCAGACCTTCTTGCCCGACATCAGGCTGAAATCGGGTCCCAGGCGCTTCAGAAGTTCTTTGACCAGGACTCGAGCCTTCTGCAAGGCGGGCTTCGGCGCAGTCCGATAGTGGATGCCGAAGCATATTCCCTTGTCTTCGATTCTTATGCCGGCGAGGTCAGCCATTTCCTGCTGAATCCATTCCATCCCCTTTCGAAGGCGGCGGGCGCCTGGCAAATCAGGTGCCTGACCGTTGTTTCGTTCCCAGCCGTGCAGTCCAAAATAAATGGCGCCCTTCACCCCTGCCCTCTGCCGCAGGTCGTCGAGCTGCCGTCCGCTGATAAAACAGACTCTGACCTGGCCGTGGCGAAGCAGTTTCCGCAACACCCGCCGCGCTCGCTCTCCCAGGAACACTTCTCTGGGCTTGCGGCGCAACCGTACAAGCGTACCGTCAAAATCAAGGAACAGTACAATCTGGCCGGCCGCCCGAATCCGCCGGCCAACTGTCTGCCAGCAATCGAACAGGTATGGCGGCGTTGGGGTGCCCTGAAATTGAAGAGATTTTCTCACACTCGCCGGCGTCCGCGGACCGGAGGATCTGCTGTGACGTAAGCGGCTGTCTGTCATCATGATCGGTTGCGGTTCAAAGTCGAGGCAGAAAGGCGTGCAATTTCTCTTGCGCGCGAGAGGGTTCGCCTTCCTGTTACCGGACCCGCAGCGGCTCGGGCGCGTCGAGCCGGACTTCGGAAAGTTCGCGGACCAGGCTCGCTGCCCAGCGATAGGTGTTATGCTCGCGAACGACGCGCCGCATGCGCTGCATCCTGAGCCTTTTCTCCTCAGGATCCATCGACAGGGCAAAGCGGATCGCTTCCGCCAGTTGTTCCGTGTCATAAGGGTTGACGATCAGCGAATCGCGCAGCTCGCGGCAGGCTCCGGTAAACCGGCTGAGGATCAGCACTCCCTGGCCATCGTCGCGCGCCGCGACAAACTCTTTGGCCACCAGATTCATTCCGTCGTGGAGCGATGTCACCATGCAAAAATCGGCTGCCTTGTAATAGGGAATGATTTCCTGGTGGCTGTGGTGCCGCTTGAGCAGGACAATCGGCTTCCACGCTCCCCTTTGGAATCGGTTGTTGATGCGCTGGGTTTCCGAATCGATTTCTGCCACGAGATTGCGGTACTCCTGGATATCGGTGCGGCTGGGCGCAGCGATCTGGACAAAGCTGAACTTCTGCTCGTAAGCAGGATACTTTTCGAGGAACCGTTCAATGCCTCGAAAACGTTCCACGATGCCCTTCGTATAATCCATGCGGTCGACGCCGACACCCATCAGCTTCGCTTCCACTCCAAGTTCCTTGAATAGATCTTCGGCGTCAGGCACGCTTGGCATAACCAAGGGCTGTGACGTTTCAGTCTCGAACACTACACTGACTGGAAACGGCCGCACCAGCGTGAAATGCCCCCGCCGATTCACGGCAAAGCGGTCCCACTCGATGCGGCATTCCAGGGCACGATCAACTGTTTCGAGGAAATTGTTGCAGTGGTTTTGAATGTGGAATCCGGCGATATCGGCGCCCAGAAGCCCGTCCAGCAACTCACGCTGCCAGGGGCAGATTCCGAAGGCCTCGGCATTCGGCCAGGGAATATGCCAGAAAATGGCGACTCGCGCATCCGGCCGCTTTTCCTTCACCATCCGTGGCAGAAGGGCAAAATGATAGTCGTGGATCAGGACCGCCGGCTCCTGCGTTCCCTCCATTTCTTCCAGGACCGCTTTTGCAAACTTTTCATTGACGTTCTTGTATTGCTTCCAGTCCGCTTCCCGGAAAGTCGGACGCGTGTGGGCAATGTGGCACAGAGGCCACAGGCCTTCATTGGCAAAGCCGAGGTAAAATCCTTTCTCTTCCTCTTTCGTCACCCAGACTCTTCGCAAAGTGTAATGGGGTGAGTCCGGAGGTACGCGCAGGCGGTCGTGGTCGTCGACCGTCGCCCGATCGGCGTCGCCGACGCCGTTTGCTATCCAGGTCCCTTCGCACGCGCGCAGAACGGGCTCCAGCGCCGTAACCAATCCGCTGGCCGGCACAAGGCACTTAATACCACCGTTCTTGTGGACGTGCATATAGGGTTCGCGATTGGAAACCGCGAAAAGGGGTTTGTCTCTCAAACGGCTTCGCACATGCGCCCGCAAACGCTCCGGAGTCCAGATGGTTTCTCCCATCTCTCGCAGTTGCGCTTCTTCTTCGGCTGCCGTGCGCGCCACCTCCAGGGTTTTTGCCAGTTGAGTTACCTCGTGTGCGATGGGCTGAAATATCTCTTCCGCGGGCAGCGCGTCGGATCGAAGCCCCTTCCCGGTCCTCAGTGCGCGCAACCATTGCGCCGTCTTCGTGACAGGCTCCAGGATGCTGATCCGGATAATCAGCAGGCAGATGAAGGCGATCAGGAAGGTTTCAACCAGCAGCCGGAGAAACGTATCTCGCCAGAGACGGAAGGATTGGGCTGCAATGAAGCTGGCGTTGTGGAACAGCGCCAGCACGCCCTCCACACCCCCGTTCCCTTGGATCGGCAGCGCATAGACCTCCATCGGGATACCGTTCAAGTTGAAAAACTGGCTGACCCCCTTATCTCGAAAAATCGCCTGACGTACGGCTGAGGGAGCGAAACTCAATTCGGTTTCAAGCGCGCTGGCTACGGCGATCTTATTCCCATTCTTGTCATAGACTGCGATCCCGTCGAGAGCTTCACGATTCTCAAAGCGGTCCAGAAGTTGCTGCAGGCGTCCCCAGGATTGATCCTTGAGCAGCGGTTCGACATTGTCTACAAGACTCTCGGCCAGAATTTCTGCGCGTTTCTCAAGATCACGCCGGAGTTCCTGCTTTTGCGAGCGAACCTGGAAAAATGCAAAGACAAAGGCAACCAGCGTGACGCTGATGGTCAAGGAAATAATGAGTCTGTGGCGAATACGCATCTCGTAAATTTTACATCATCCCTCTTGAGATTCCTTCACGGAAAAGAACACTGCTATTAATAGCTGCGCGAACAATAGCCTTGCACAGCAAAAATCCGCTGTCCTTGAATGGTTCGTGCCCATTATTATAAGGCATCTGGGAGGTGAATGGTGGATTTTAGCGATCGAACAGCGATTATCACGGGTGGAACGGGCGCTCTGGGCCGGGTTGTCGTGCTGGATTTGCTCAGGAGCGGCGCCACGGTTGCCGTACCTTATCTGGAAGAGGAGGGGTGGAAATCGCTTCAGGCCTTTGCCGCAGAACACGCCGGGCGGCTGGCGGGCAGCCCGGTTGACCTCAAAGACGCGGACGATATTGACCGGTTTGTCGCCCGTGCGTTGGAGCGCAGCGGCCGGGTTGATTTTCTGGTTTGCGTGGCTGGTGGCTTCGCGGCGGGAAAAACCTTTGAGACTGACGACGCGGCGTGGGAGCACATGCTGGACCTCAATCTCAAAAGCGTTGTTCGCATGCTCCGGCCGGTGGTTCCGGCGATGATCCGTCAGAACTTTGGGCGCATTGTCACGATTTCAAGCGGCGCCATTTTGAAGGGTGGCGGCGCCGGGATTGCCGCCTACGCCGTTTCGAAAGGCGCGGTCATGCAACTCACCGGAATCCTCGCGCAAGAGCTCGAAAAGTATGACATCCGCGCCCACTGCATCCTGCCCGGGACGATGGATACCGAGGCAAATCGCAAGGCGATGCCCAAGGCAGATTTCTCAAAGTGGGTCAAAACCGAAGACGTAGCGCGGGTTATCCATTTTTTGCTGAGCGACCAGTCGCATGCCTTGCGCTCTGTTGCCGTCCCGGTGCTCGGTTAGGCTGTTGTCGAGAATCATAATTGAAAGTTTTCGGCTCGCCAGATATAATTAGCGTTTACGAGCAAGCCTGCAAGGAGTTCCATGAAAACCAATATTCATCCTGACTACCACGAGGTTCAAGTTGTCTGCGCGTGCGGAAGTTCGTTCCAGACGCGCTCGACTTACAAAGACAAAGTGCTCCACGTGGAA
>JAKAWN010000642.1 GCA_021827245.1 Acidobacteriota bacterium
CCGTTCTTGATCAGAATCGGGTTGATGGCCAAATCGGCGGCCTCATTCCAGAGTCTTGGATCGCGGTTGCCGCGGCGACAATGATGTCCGAGCGCGCAGTGTAAGACCTCATGGGCGAGGGTTCCTTCGAGCTCGGCGGGCTTGAGTTGATTCACGAAGGTTGGGCTATAAACAATCCGAGTGCCATCCGTCGCCATCGTTGCCAACAAACCCGGCGCGAGTTTCAGTCTCAAACTCAATGTTCCGAAAAAAGGCTGGTCCAAGACAAGCCTTGTGCGCGCGCGTGTCAGCCTCTCCTCCGTCGTCATCTGGCGAACTTTCACGCCACCCTCCCTTCAATAGGCGCAGGGGCCGAGTAGCCAGGAAGAAATGGAGCCATCTTTGCAGCAATCGCGGACGCAGCCTTGGCGGTTTCGCTCCGAACCAACTCCGACTCCCGCAGTTCTTTCGGATCAACAAGCAGGGATCCCCTCACTTGCGCGGCCAGTCTTTCCAGTTCCGGGTCTCCGGTGACATTAAGCTTCGGCAGGACATCAACCAGTTTCACCAGATTGGTGACGACGGAGTCGCGGAATGGATGCTCGACTCCTTCGTCCGTCACCTTGTAGGCATGAAGTCGATCGGCCAGGTGACTCACGGCTTCGTAAAGCCCCTGCCAGACTTCCCGACTTGCGACCTGAAGCGAGGGCTCTACTGCAGCGGTGATCTGGCGCTTAATCCGGTTCTTCTCCTCCTCGCCCAGTGTGACCCGAAAATCACCCGCATCGGGCAAGGGCATCACTTTGGTTTCGAAGGAGAACTTGGAGCGAAGCTCCTCGGAAGATGGGTAGTCCTCGGGACGGAATAGGCCGCCGAGGCGGACTTTGGCTTCTTCCACAAGCTGACCGAATTGCTGGGCAAGAGTATCAACGGCCGGGGAGAACCGATTCGAAAGTTCGCGCAATCGTTCGGTGTGGTCCATGTAGGCGGCTGCTGGGAGCACGCGATAACCGTTGTCATCCCAGGGCAGGGTCATGAAGTAATGCTCCTGGCGGGCGTCGCTCACGATCTTCTGAATCTCAGCGAGCGCGGCCTTGGGGAGAAGCACCTTGTGGTAGCGGCCGGCGTCAGCTTGCGCGCCGTGCCGTTGGGCGATTTCCTCGGACGCTTCAGGGTCGTGTTTCCGCGCCGACCACATGCTGATCGAAAGCGAACACAGCATGGCCCGCGAAGACAAACATGGTTCCTGAACAATACCAAGGTTCATAGCAACTGCCTCCTATTTCGTTGTGGAAACAAAGCATCAGAAGGTAAAAATCCGGGCGGGCCAGCGAGTCGCGAGGTTTGTTACTTAGGAGGGACGCTTTGAATTCGCCGCTAGGCCGAAGTGACGCGAGAGGCGGCGGTAGTTAGAAAATCCTTTTCCATCGTTTGAATGCCTTAATGTCGTCAGAGGCGAGGTCGAACCACTCGCCATTCTTGCATTTCGATTCAAACCTTTTATGCCAGTAGGCTTCAACTCCGTATGGGTCGTCGGTTTTAATGGAATGAATGAGAGTGATTTGCTCCGGTAGCTGGATGCGCAGTTCAGCCCCGCGCCTGACGGGATCAATAGTCTTACCGATCTTGTAATATCGGCCGGATTTAAATAGATAGACTTCGCCAACGATCTTTGCAGCGATCCGCTCGGTCCGCTTTAGTTGGGGAGCCGCAAGAATCGGCTCGCACAGGGCGAGCACGTCTTCAACGCCGGAATGTGTCTTGCAGTAGGCTCTTACCTTTTCTGCTATTTCATGTTTGGACCCAAAGCGCTGGAATGCTCTCTTGTCGGGCATAGTTGGGTCGTTTTGCTTGGCGACCAGAAAATCCCGAAAAGTAGGGAACTTGCCTTTTTTTCGGGCGAGTCCGACGAGCTTTTCAACCATAAACTCGTCTGGGTAGGCCTTGAAGAATTCGTTCGGTTCAAAACCCGCAGCAACGAGGGCATCTCCGAATCGAGCCCAGTGTTTTCCCCATTCGTATGAGCTAATGCCGGTTTCCTTTTGGAATCTCGCGGCCCCCAATGGCTTTCCGCCATTTTCTTCGGCAGTGCGCCTAATCTCCTGAATGATTTCCTCTTTCGTTGGCATCGCGTGCGGATTATAGCAAAGAGCGCCCTAATCGCTCAAAGGCAACGAATCTACAAGCCTCGGCATTGCCAATGCCATCATGAAAGTGGTGAGATTTTCGCCGCCGCTAAGAGAGTGCATTGTGGTTCTTAACAGCCCACTTGATATAGCCAGCAGTGTGGCGAATGGCGGGCTCGCGAAGGCTGGCATCGCGCACGCAAAGCACTCGAAACTCGGTAGGGAGGCGATCCAAGTACAGGCAAATGCGGTCAAAGTTGGTATCGGAAGCGCATCTGGCCAGCGCCGAAGCCACCGCATACTGCGCGGCCGCATTTTCCGGCACAGGTTCCTTGAGAGGGTTCAGAAGGATAGCATCAATGTTGGGTAATTCTCGGAACATCTGCAAGAAGGCCGAAAATTCTGTTGCGGCCCCGGTTCCGACGGCTCCAGCAATGACTTCGTGTTCAATCGCCGGATTCGACTGCGCGTCGAGGGAATCGAGGATGCACGATACAAATTCCCAAGAACGCGGTGAGGGAAACGCGTTGGTGTCGCGGTCGAATACACTCAGCAGTTCCGGCCGGAAGCGAAGGAAAGCAATCACCTCGGGACGAATTCCTGCCTGGATCGCCCACTCAGACCATTCCTGCACATCAACCTCAAAATCCAGATGCACAAAACGGTTCCGCAACGGTGTGGGCATTCGGGTTGTAGCCCCGCGGTCCGAATCACGGTTTCCAGCGGCGATGATGGCCCAGCCCTCAGGCAAAATGTATTCCCCCAATTTGCGATCCAACACCAATTGATAACAACTTGCCTGAACCATGGCCGGCGCCGCATTCAATTCGTCGAGGAAAAGAATGCCCGCTCCGTCTTGCGGCAGGAAGTCCGGCGTTGCCCACTTCGACCGGCCATCATTTCCCAAGAACGGCAGACCGCGAAGGTCAACGGGATCGAGCAAG
This sequence comes from Acidobacteriota bacterium, assembly GCA_021827245.1. The sequence goes on from JAKAWN010000642.1 coordinate 3,050, forward strand.
AGCGCCCTTACGTCCTGCAGAGTGATTTTTAACGCTTCCGCAAGCTGGCTTATGACGGCACTCTTGCCC
>JAKAWN010000643.1 GCA_021827245.1 Acidobacteriota bacterium
GATGCGACAGCGCAGCGCCACCTGCTGGGGCGTTCCGTGGGCGCTCAGCCACTGTTGAATTTGTTGCTGTTGAGTGGGACTCATAACCAATACGGGAAGTTTTCGGAGCATGCCCAACCATAAGCCGAATCCCGTCACTTGTCCAGCTATTGGTTGGACACTACACTAGCGCGTCCTCCGGTTTTGTCCGCGGTTCTTCGGGTGACGCGTGTTCACCGTGTTGTATTCCAGCGCCATCTCAAGGCTCCGGCGCTTCTCTGTCGCAGTCCCATCACTACACGGGCGAAAGGAAAAGCCGCAGACCGCTAACCCGGCGCTGCCCGCTGCGGAGATCAAAGCGGCGATCGATCAGACGCCGAAATAAAGCGCGGAAAGGGTAAGGACCAAAGGATGGCATTGAGCGAACAAGAATGGATGATAAGATTGAAGGCGAGGATCAAGGATAAAGGTGGTGTCGGCGAAGAGTTGGCGGACCAGGCAGCAAGAGCGATGCCGTTTGAAGATATGTCGGACGGCTGGGAAGACGATCCGGAGGGTGCAGCCGATATGGAGGTGTTGTACTGGAGGGACGAAGATGTTGTGGCCTAATCAACGAGTCACAATTCGGACGGTAAAGGAGCGTGATCGAGCGTGTTTTTGCTGGACCTGATTGCGTTTGTCGGTGGCTAGTGGCTTGTGATATCACTATTCCGGTTCGGAAAGAGTCTGAGGAAATTTTCCGATTCGCTGGGCAGATTGGAGAAGAAGCTTGAAGAAGGGAGCAAAGACGATTGCCAGGGCAGAGGCAAGGTCGTCGGCGTAATCAAGATGCGGTTAAAAGAGTTCTGAGCAGCAAGGAGCACCGGCATCTTGTGCTGAGTTCCTACGAAATCCCGCGATTTTTCTATTCCAAAACATAGGGTATGTCAGCCGCGGGGGCAGATGGCCCGGCTGGGGTGTCTGGTTGGCCACGCGCTGCGAATCGGCTCCGCCGGATACAAAAAAAGGATTCCTGTGAACGTCAACAAAATGGTGAAGAAATGGAAGGAAGCCGTTGTGGGGCTGTGTATGGCGCACGGTAAAGACGAAGCTGATCGGTTTGAGGCGTCCAGTGAGGAGTACCTGATGCCGATCCTGTCGGCCCCGATCCGTCAGATCAGGGAGTTTGCTCCCAAGCTGCTTGAGGTGCTGAAGTCGGATGCGGACACCAACGCCGCCATCTGCGGCGCGCTTTTGGGCGCGGTCTATGGACGGCCAGCGATTCCCCGCCAATGGACAAAATGCCTGCTAAACTGCCGACCTGCGGCCTGACAACCGCGTGTGCGCCATCCTCGCCCGGAATGCTCCTGGCCAGTTGATGCTGCGGAGTTGGCAGAACGGCTAATCTTATAGGGGCGATCCTCAGGGTAGACAATCTGGAGAGTTAATCTTGCCGTTCCTTGGTGAACACGGGATAGCTACTCTGAAGTAGCGGCTTTCTGAATTCGTTCTATTACCTCGTCGATTGCTTTCAGCCACTGATCCTTAACAGGAATAAGCCACTCAATCTTGAGGAAGTCTTCACTATGGGGCCCTGCCAAGATTCGCTCGGTATCAAATGGTCCACCATGCTCGAATGCCACCCTCTGCGTGCCATGTCCGACCAAACTGGCGACTTTGTCCATGTACTCTCGGCAAATATCAAGAGGCAGGCCGAGTTCCTTGAACTTGAAAAAGAGATAACCCGCGTCAGCAAATTCCCCAGAGGAACGAAATTGACCAAAATTGAAGAAAGTGTCTCTGGCCGGGTCGTCATATTTGAGCACTGGCCCTGCCTTCATCCATTCAACCCTTAAAGCGTTGCGGCTCGTTTCATCCGCAATTTCCTTAACGAAATTCACAACTTTCGGTCCCGCATTGGCAGTTAATCTCGCATAGAACTCTTCTTCTGTAACAGTCATTCCGTGCTCCGGCTGATGCCCAACTTCCGAAACAACCAGATCGGAAGGCTTAAGCGGGACTTTGATTTCAATAACACTCCTTCTTAATAATTCAGTACGCGCTAACACCCTGGGCTGCACAATGATTGGGTCGTTGCTTTCTGGATCCGTCCGATAAAGTGCCATCTCAACCAGCGCCAGACCGAATCCAAGCGTCGGGGATAACTCAAGATAGTGGCGCATCCTTTCCAGTTCTTCACGGATACCGTCACCCACGATCAGCAACAAAAATCTCCCCGACCAGAGGTTTTGGCTCACCTGTGCAATGAAGGATTCTTCATCAATTCCCTCTTGCTCGGCGGCTTCTACAATTCGGCGAATTGGATCATTGTCCCCATCCTGTCTCTTATGGACGGCGTTCACCAGATCGGGATAGGACCACCGGGACATCTCGCTTGCATAGCGAATGACCTGCGCTACAACTTCAGACTTAGATTCAGAATTCCTCCAGAGTTTTGTTTCAACAATGGTAATGAAGCCCTGCGGGTTTATGAACAACAGGTCAGCCGGTCCCCCAGGAAGTGGGAGTTCCGTGCAAACCGGCAACGCATTGTCGAAGATAGGATCGATTTCCTTGATAGGCAGCAAAGAAGGGTTGCTAAAGAGCAGGTCCTGAAACCAACTTTCTTTGAACGTGGAGTCATTGAACGGCACCCGGTGTAGAAATGTTACATCAGCTGTGGTTGTTCCTCTGTGAAGTCCGCGAATCATGAGTGGTGTGGTCATCTGTCGGGTTGACATTGGTTATTCCTCCAAGGCCTATCGTACCAATCAGGAAAGGCGTTCTTCATTTGTCAGGCCCTCTTCCTCCCGAGACTTCGGTGGCATCGGCCCGCTAAAATCCACCGGTCCTTCTTCAGGTTTCTCGAACTTGATCTCGTCTGACTCCGTCATCGAGTAAGGAACCATAACATTTATTGTGGTTTGTCCGGGGACATCAATATTCATCGAGATGCAGTGGCCGCCGCCATTTGCTATTGCCTCCTCCAGCCACTGCGGTGTTTTCTCGTCCTCGGCGGCCGCACAACGTTCCCGATCCTCGGTCCAGCTCTCGGGCAAATACAACCGCCCGCCCACCGGGGCGGCAATCCACCCGTCGCTGACCACGACTTCAACACTCACCTGACAATTCGCCTGTTTGCCGACCGCCCCGCAGTAT
>JAKAWN010000644.1 GCA_021827245.1 Acidobacteriota bacterium
CGGTGCTCTGCGGAAGCAGGTCAACCGAGCGATTCATGCCGTTACAAGCACGACGAACAAAAGCAAGGTGGCTGCCGATGAATCCTCCTCCCGTTGAGCGGCTGGAAAAGACGCTGGCGCGAGTCGCCAAAGAGCAGGGCGTAGCGCAAGAGCGTCTGCGCCGGTGGGTTTCCTTTCTGGCCTTGTGTGGAGTTCTGGAGCGCGCGGTAAACGAAGGCGTCCTCGACAACTACTATCTGAAGGGTGGCGTCGCCATGGAACTGCGCTTTGCCGAGGGCGCCCGCGCGACGAAGGATATGGACATCGGCGTTGCGGGAGAACGAGCGGAACGACTCCGGGCCTTTGGTAACGCACTGGCGCTGGGCTTCGATGAGTTCACCTTTCAGTTGAAGGGCAAGCCGCTGAATATGGACAATGCGGACGCGGTTCGCCTGGAACTCGCTGTCCGGTACCGGACCCGCGCCTGGCAGACGATCGATATTGATCTCGGTCCTGCCGGGCACGGCACTGTCGATCTTGTGGAGCCGGCCGTTCGTGGCCTCACGGCAATGGGCTTGCGCGTACCGTCGCCGGTTCGATGCCTGAATCTGAGCGAGCAGGTAGCGCAAAAGCTGCACGCTTGCACAGGGCCGCACTCGAAAGGCCGCGCCCGCGACGTACTCGACATTCTGTTGATCGATCTGTTGGGCAAACTGGATATGAGCGCCGTACACGCAGCTGCTATCGAGGTCTTCTCCCAACGGGCCACCCACGGCTTTCCGCCAGCTATCCAGATTCCGGCAGAATGGAAGCCCGAGTTGGAAAGCATGGCTAGAGAGCTTGGTTATCCGGCAACTTCGGCGGCGGAAATCGAAACGAAGTTTTGCGCGTTCATCGATGCTCTGGCACGGATCATTTGATGTGCCGCGATTAGGCCTCAATCGCAGCACATGCTGTGTTGGGTTTGCAAAACGGCATTCTTGGCACTAGCCCGATCAGATGGCATCGACCGCTGGTGCGACAGATTGGACAAGCCGGTCACGATTTACCCAATTCGGATGGTTTCTCAGTTCTAGCCAGCCCAAATCACTCCTCCGAGCCATGACTTGCTTAGAATTTCCCGTTGCCAGTCGCTCGCCGTCATTCCGAATTCGCTCGCGGTACAACCTGTAGCATATGGTTCTTGACGAGCCCCATATACAGGAGTACAATAACACTTGATATTAAAATTGGTCGTACTTTATCGATTTGCGGCCTCTCCTCTTCCTCCCCGCAATCCCTGACAGCCCGGCCGATTAGACCTCAACCAGGAGAATCGGTGCCTTATGCGAAACGACAGTTGCAATGAAGGACTTGATGACCGCTGCCGCGATAACGACGGCAGAATTCGCGAGAAACGCGGAGACACACGAGTGCGAACGCTCCGTGAAACCTACGGCCCAGACTTTGCTCGCGGGTTTCGTAGCGATGCGAAGCTGGAAACTGTTCGAGAGCGCACTGGTAGATCACTAAGCGAACTCGTGCATGGCAAAAAAAGGTGAAAAGGCCGCCCATCTAGATAGGTAGTCTTGGATTTTGCGGCCTGATCGATACTGAAATGCTCGGAGGGAGAATCGACATGACATGGTATGTGGGCCTGACAGACGATCCTATTAGACGGCGAGCCGAGCACGGCAATCCTCCTGACTGGCAACAAACTGCGTTCAAAAACGAGGAGGAAGCGCGCGCCTGGGAATCCAGGTACGTTGGAAAGCCCGGCTATGAAGGCGACACAGGAGGAGCAGGGTGGCGATACGGGTACTGGTACAAAGTCACGCCAGAGACCAAGCAGTGAACGACATTATTGTTATTGTCTGCAACAGCGCAAAAGCATTTCATTTTTGCAATGGAGGAAACGACCTTGGCCAATAAACGCATCTTTATCGCTTTCGCGAGCGAGGACATTCGGTACAGAGACCTTTTCGTGGGACAGAAGCAATTGGAGGACACGCCCTTTAACTTCACGGACATGTCCGCGAAGGAGCCATGGGACGAGAAATGGAAAACCAACTGCCGATCCAGAATTAAAGGATGTGATGGTCTCATCGCGCTCCTAAGCAAGAAAACCTGGAACGCAGATGGGGCAAAGTGGGAAATGAAATGCGCTGCCGAGGAGGGCATTCCAAGTCTCGGGATTCACATCCACAAAGATGACAAGGGGGCCATTCCGTCGGAACTGAAAGGAAGAGCAATTGAGTGGACCTGGGACGGGATCTCCAAGTTCCTGAACAGCCTATGACTAATGTCGGGCGACGCGCGCTTGTTGTCGGGATCGATCAGTATCTAAACGTCCCTAGCCTTGCAGGATGCGAGAACGACGCGCGTGCTGTAGCGAAGCTACTTGAGTCGAATGAGGACACGACCCCAAACTACGATGTGGCAGTTGCCGTCGCATCTCGCAGTGCAGACACTATCGTATCGCGTGCGAATCTTAGAGAACATTTACAGAAGCTCTTCTCCCCTGACTACCTCGGGGACGTTTTGCTGTACTACTCCGGTCACGGGGCTCTAACCGTAACCGGCGGCTACATAGCCACCTCCGACGCAGTAAAAAATGACCTCGGGATTCCTATGACTGAGATACTGCAGTTGGCGTTCCAGTCTTGCGCCCGCGAAATAATCATCATCTTCGACTGTTGCCACAGCGGGGACTTAGGCAACATACCCCTACTGGCAACGGCGGGACAAACTAGCCCCCTCAGCGCTCTCCGAGAGAACATGACGATTATGGCGGCCTCGAAAGCAACTCAGGTTGCCGTTGAAGCCGGTGGCCACGGCCTATTCACTTCAGCGGTAATGGACGCACTCGACGGAGGAGCGGCGGATCACATGGGTTGGGTAACCGCACCTGCCATCTATGGATACGTGGAGCGCAGATTCGGTGAATTTGATCAAAGACCAGTCTATCGGTCACACGCCACCCAGATCGGGATCGTTCGGCAATGCGCACCCCTCATCGAACGCCTCAAGCTTAACGAGATGGTGAAGCTCTTTCCATCCGAGACATATAAGTATCAGCTGGACCCCGAATTTGAGCCAGAGGATGAGCACGGGAACTTGCATGAGCCAGCGAATCAGGAAAAGATTCGCATTTCTCA
>JAKAWN010000645.1 GCA_021827245.1 Acidobacteriota bacterium
GGAGGTGGAAGTCAGGCTAACCCCGGGCGGGGCAAGAGCACATGCCTTTTGAGCAACTGGGCTCATTGACAGCTTATTATCTCGTTAACAAGGGGGGATGCGATACGAAGGCTGATGATCAGATTGAAAATCTCCGCGATTTGACATTTGGAGAAGCTCCTCATCGAAACCGTCGGGATCATAATCGGGAGCAATAGCCTTCCGCTCACGCCTCGTCATTCATAATGCAATGCCACCATGGGGTCGACCTTGGCCGCGCGGCGGGCGGGGAAGTAACAGGCCGCGAGCGCCACAGCGATCAGGATCAGGGAGACCGCGAGAAACGTTAGCGGGTCCGTGGGCTTAACGCCGTAAAGCAGGCTTGCAAGGAAACGCGTCAGCGCCAGCGCCCCCGCAACGCCGATTGCCACGCCAATGAGCGCCAGCTTAAGCCCCTGGCCAACGACCATCTTGAGAACGTCGTTTTTCTCTGCCCCCAGCGCCACGCGGATACCGATTTCGTGTGTTGTCTGACTTACGGAGTACGAAATGACCCCATAGATTCCCACTGCCGCCAGGGCCAGTGCCAAGGCTCCAAAAAGTCCCAGAAGCAGCGTACTGAAGCGGTTCCGCGCGACCGATGCTGACAGATAATCGTTCATGGTCTCCACGTGGTAAACCGGCACGTTCCTATCCATCGAGGCGACTACCGTCCGCACGGCTGGAGCCATATTCGCGGGATTGCCGTGAACTCGCAAGACGAAAGCGTTGAAACCCGGGAACTGCGCGAAGGGAAGGTAGTACTCAGGCTGGAAGTTTCCCGCCAGCCCGTCCAGCTTGACGTTCCCTACGACTCCCACGATTTCTCGCCATGGGGTCGCCGATGTTGCCGAGATGCCGGCCATTATGCGCTTTCCAACAGCGGTTTCATTTGGGAAGTACTTACGGGCGAAGGCATCGTTGACAATCGCCACGGGAAGGCTCTTCGCAGTGTCCGCGTCCGTGAAGAATCGCCCTAGCAAGAGAGGAATGCCCATCGTCCGGAAATAATCGGGCGTCACCGTGTCTACGCGGGCTACGGGAATGTGGCCAGGGGTAAGGGTGCGTCCTTCGAAAAGCACCCCCGCTGCGGGATTGTCGCCCGAGAACGGCAAAGCCCAATCGGCTGCTGCCGCGTGCACTCGTGGGAGTGCTGAAAGGCGGGAGAGCATCTGGGTCGTGAAGGCGAAAACTCCCGCCGAAGTGTATGGAGGACTGGGAAGGTCGACACTGAATGTCAGCAGGTTGTCCGGATCGAATCCCGGATTCGCATGAACCAATCTGACATAGCTTGAAATCAGCAAGCCTGCGCCGGCCAGCAGCACCAGAGTCAGAGCGGTTTCCGCGACGACCAATGCGCTGCGAAGTCTTCGTTGGGGAACCGCCTGCGAGCCGGCCAGCCCCGCCTCCTTGAGAGAGTCGACGAGGTTGATTTTCGACGCTTGGACCGCTGGAACAACGCCAAAGATCACAGCCGTCACGAAGGAAAGGACCATCGCAAAGGAGAGTACACGCAAGTCCAATCCAACCTCTGCAATCCGGGGGAGATCTTCCGGCGCAAGGCGTACGAGAGTCTGGGTTCCCCAAGCCGCTATGGCGATTCCGGCCACGCCCCCGAGCAAAGAGAGCAGTAAGCTTTCTGTTAATAGCTGTCGGCAGACACGTGCGCGATGTGCTCCCAGAGCCGCCCGCACAGCAATTTCCTTTTGACGCGCCAGATTCCGGGCCAGAGAGAGGTTGGCGACGTTGGCGCAAGCAATCAACAGGACGCCCGCCACAACTCCCAGGATGAGCAGCAAAGGCAAACGAACACTTCCCACAACCCTGTCGATTTCAGGCACGATTCTCACGGTCGTCTGCCGCGCGTTTGTTTCCGGATACTGTTGCGCCAAACGGCGGGCAATCAGATCCATATCCGTCTGCGCCTTTGCCAGGCCCACACCCGGCTTGAGGCGTGCGATGACGCTCAGCGTGCAGTAGTCGCGCCCGGTCATAATGTTGGAGCCAGCCTCGCGGTCAACGGCAACGCTTGTCCAGAGGGCTTCGTGTCCGTCGGGAGGAAACTGAAAACCCATCGGCATCACTCCGATCACTGTAAAGGTTCTGCCACTTAAGGTGATGTTCTGCCCCACGATGGAAGGGTCGGAATTGAAGCGTTGGCGCCACAAGATGTGGCTGAGCACCACGACGTTCCCGCCGCGCTCGTCGTCCCGTGGCTCAAAGCCCCGGCCCAGCAAGGGCTTTACCTTCAGAACCCGGAACAATCCTGAAGATACAGTGAGCGCCTGAACGTGAACAGCTTGCCCTGCGCCAGACAAAATAAATTGCGCATAGTTGTAACTCGCCATGCCGCTGAAGACGTGATTTTCCGCCTGCCAGTCGAAGAAGTTGGGATAGGAAACGGGATGCCCAGTCCCAGGACCGGCTTCCATCACTGACACCAGGCGGTCCGAATCAGGATAAGGAAGCGGCCGCAGCAGGACAGCATTCACCACGCTGAAAATCGCGGTGTTGGCCCCGATGCCGAGGGCGAGCGTCAGCACGGCGACAAATGTGACGCCGGGGTTGCGGCGAAGCTGTCGGAGGCCGTATCGAAGGTCCTGCAGAAGTGTTTCGAGCCAGACGAAGCACCACATCTCCCGTGTTTCTTCCTTGACTCGCGTCACGTTGCCAAACTTGCGCAGAGCCGCATACCGCGCTTCCTCGGGCGTCATGCCGCGCTCGCGATTCTCCTGCTCCTCCATCTCAAGGTGAGTGCGAATCTCTTCTTCCAGGTCGTCTGACGGATTCGATCCGCGAAACAACGCGCCGAGTTTGGCAAAATGCCGCTGCCAGTTCATCGCCCCTCCTCGGATTCGGCAGGCCTCAGAACGCTGCTGACCGCCCGCACAAAGCGCTCCCAGCGGGACGTCTCCGCCACCAGTTGGCGCCGCCCCGCCGCCGTCAGGCGGTAGTACTTGGCCCGCTGCTTCCTTTTGGAAACCCCCCATTCGGCGGTAATCCAGCCTTCCTGCTGCAGCCGCTGAAGCGCCGGGTAAAGCGACCCGTGCTCCACCT
>JAKAWN010000646.1 GCA_021827245.1 Acidobacteriota bacterium
TCGCCAAAGAAGAACTCGGAGCCTCGAAAAAAAAGCAAGTCCGGCCAGCCACAGTACCTGTCCCAGTAGGCTCTAGACAGGTAGTTCAGTATGGCGACGATCCGGTCTGCTGGCAGAATCCTTAACAACTGTCTGGCGACCGCCACATCTTCGGGGCGATCCCCGGCCAAATACGTTCGCAGCGCATTGCTTGGCTCCATCCAAAGATCGAAGAGTGTAGGAAACCCGTTCTTCTCTTCACACAGGGTGGCAAGGTGACGCTCGATAGCGTCTGACCTCCGCCGTCCGTAGTCCGGGGTTCCGAAATCGGACGGATGGAGGGTCCAGGCGAGGGTAGGGCCTTTGCCTGGACTTGAATCGCGCCTCGGGCGCCTGACGACCCGTAGTATTTTGGGGTCGTCAGGGTCCTGAACCTCAGGCCACATCAAGGCACCGAAGAGGGCGTGAAAGGGCCGACTTTCCGTAAACATCGAGGCGTACCCGAGTTTCCCAAAGTGGTGTTGCGCCACGTCAACAGCGGATCCAAGATGGCAAGCGCCGATTTCGAACACGATACCACCGGGCTGCCTGACTCTACGAGGTCGCAGGTTCACAATCTCGACTCCACAACGCTCTAATACAGCACTCTGTGGCTCCTCATCGTAGAGGTATTTCGGATTGGTTGCGTGAAGCTGCTTGATTTCCTCAAGCGCCTCATTCTGAAACACCTTGTAGACATCACGATGTTTCTGCGATGCTCTCTGCCAGTCCAGGGCTCCCGTTGCCTCAGCCCAGGCTGCAAAGCGCGGTATTGCTCGAAGCTGAATTTCTCTCCAGTAGTATCTCTTGATTTTGGACATTCTACCAGGGCGCTCAGCCTTGGGACAGGCTGGTTCTTGTTTACCCCGGCAGGTATTGCAAGCGGCACTCACAAATCCAAGGGTGACCGGTATGCGCTCGAAGCCGTGGCTGGCAGCCACGCTGATTTGGTGAGGCAGATATTGGCGTGCGAATTTTTCTTCGCATTTGCAGATCATTACGCCGCCACACGTATGACACCGGTACTTCCTCACGAGTTCGTAGAGGTTCACGCACGAGACATCCGTGTGAGGACAGGCATTCATCCAGGATATTTTAGCCTAATTGCTCGACCTTACATTCCCTACTCCCCCTCGGTCACGTCGGACTCGGGAGTTACCGAGCGTCCGTAACAGACCGAGTTGGCCATGGGCCGCTAGCAACGCGTACGCGAACTTCTGGAACGGTCTACTACGAGAGTGCATTGTGGTTCTCGACAGCGAACTTGACGAAGCCAGCAGAAGAGCGGATGGCGGGCTCACGCAGCGTTGCGTCGCGCACACAGAGCACTCGAAACTCGGTCGGCAGGCGATTCAGGTACAGGCAAATACGGTCGAAGTTGGTGTCGGAGGCGCAGCGAGCCAGCGCCGAAGCAACCGCATACTGCGCGGCAGCGTTCTCCGGCACCGGCTCCTGGGTGGGGTTAAGCAGGATAGAGTCGATGTTCGGCAATTCCCGGAACATCCGCAGGAACGCTGAGAATTCCGTCGCGGCGCCGGCACCCACCGCTCCTGCAATGACCTCGTGTTCAACCGCCGGATTCGACGTCGAGTCCAAGGAATCGAGAATACGCGAGACGAACTCCCATGAACGCGGCGAGGGAAAAGGATTGGCGTCTCGGTCAAATGCACTCAGCAATTCCGGCCGGAAGCGAAGAAAGGCAATCACCTCGGGACGAATTCCTGCCTGGATCGCCCACTCAGACCAATCCTGCACATCAACCTCAAAATCCAAATGCACAAACCGGTTTCGCAAAGGTGTGGGCATCCGGGTTGTAGCTCCGCGGTCCGGATCGCGGTTCCCCGCGGCGATGATGGCCCAACCCTCGGGCAAGGTGTATTCGCCCAGCCGGCGATCAAGCACCAATTGATAGCAACTGGCCTGAACCATGGCCGGCGCCGCATTCAATTCGTCCAGGAACAGGATGCCCGATCCGTCCTGTGGCAAGAACTCCGGCGTTGCCCATTTCGACCGGCCGTCACTTCCTAAGAACGGCAGGCCGCGAAGGTCAACGGGATCGAGCAAGAGCGCCCTTACGTCCTGCAGAGTGATTTTTAACGCTTCCGCAAGCTGGCTTGTGACGGCACTCTTGCCCACGCCTGGCCCGCCCCAGACGAACACCGGCTGCTGGGCAGCGACGAGCACTCGCAAGGCTGCTGATATGGCTGATGCTTTCATAGGGATTACCTCTCAAGATGCTGCACTGTGGAATCCGGAGCCCTGCTTCCAGCTCCCAATGACGCGCATTCAACCAATTCCCGGAATTCCGGTTCGAATGCGTAAAGCAGCCGGAGTGCGTAGCCCAAACCCTCAGCCTTGAGCCAAAGCGCGTGGGCTATTTCAGGATTCGGGTCGCGAACTGCTTTCCGGTTCCAACTCTCAATCTGTTGTTCCACATGGACGAGCAAATTCATGTAAATGTAGGCGTTGAATTGTGCAGGAATTGTGTCGCGACAGTCATGTTGCCGGCCGGTGTTAGTACCCGCTTCCAGATCGCCAATGCGCGAAGGTCCTTCTTCAACCGCCTCTACTTTGTTTTCGTGGTTCATTGTCCCTGTCCTTCTCAAATCCCGCCCTGCGGGAACAGAACGTATGTGCGGGCTGCGGATTACGCGCAGTCGTGAACGCTGACGATGTGTTTAAGGCAGGAGGTTTTGTTGCTATGCTTGGAACGGCCTCAACTGACTTCAGGCGAATGGAAGACTTGATGACACCGGGGAACCCTGCGAGCCGATGGACAACGACGGCCGCCTCTTTGGTGGCAGGCGGCGCTTTCTTCGCGCTTTGGTTCTGGGCACTTTCTCGGTGGCTGAACTTCCGCGTCGAAATCACGGGTGCTGGATATTGGCGGTGGCTCGCGGCAGTACCCTCCGTGTTGGGATTCTCGGTAGCGCTCCGTTGCGTCTGGGATTTCGCCTTTACAGGACGTGGGTCTCCGGCCCCGTTTGCTCCACCGCAGCGGCTGGTCGTTGTCGGTTTCTACCGCCACGTGCGCAACCCGATTTACGTGGGCGGT
>JAKAWN010000647.1 GCA_021827245.1 Acidobacteriota bacterium
ACGCTTGTAATCGTGAGTCCTTGTGCCGCACCGCCCTTTCTTCAGCGGCAGCCCCGGCTGGGTTCGGTCGAGCGCCTGAATTTGGCTCTTTTCATCGACGCAGAGCACCACCGCCCTTTGGGGCGGGTTCAAATACAATCCCACCACATCGGTCAACTTTTCCACAAACTTCGGGTCGCGTGACAACTTGAACGTCCGGCTCCGGTGAGGCTTCAGGTTGTGCAGTTGCCAAAGCCGGTTCACCGTGTTCTTGCTCACCCCCTGGGCTTTCGCCATGCTCCGACAACTCCACTGGGTCTGCCCCGGGGGTTTGGTTTCCAGTGTCGCTCGAATCAGCGCATCGCGCTTCTGCAGGCTGTATTTCGGTTTGCGTCCCCGACCGGGTTGAATCTCCCAGACCGTGCCGATCCCGGCGCTTCGTACGCGCCCTCGCCATAAGGCGGCGGTGTGCCGATTGACCCCCTGACCGGCCGCAATTTCCAGATCCGACTTTCCGGCCGCAGCGGCCAGGACCAGCCGGCAGCGCAGCGCCACCTGTTGAGGCGTTCCGTGGGCCGACTCCCACTCGACCATCTGCGCTCGATCTTCTGCCGATAGGTTCACCACCGGACTCCTTCTCGCCATGTGTGAACTTATACCACGTCGGCTCAAATATATCTAGCTATTTAAGGGACAGCACGCTAGAGCCTTCAAATAATGAAGTTCGGACCGAAACGTAAAGGGTGGAGTACAATTCTCGCAACCCTGTAAGTCAGCGAGGCGACGAATGGAAAAGATCTCGTCGGCGGGGCAAGGCGGCGCGCGCCGCATATTCCTGCTTATTCTCCTTGGCATCGTCCTGTATTTTGTGGGGCGCGTCCTGGAACCCTTTTATCACGCTTTGGCATGGGCGGCAATTCTGGCAACCGTTTTTTACCCCGTCTATCAACGCTTGGTACACCATCTGGGCAAGCGGGAACTTGCAAGCGGCTTGACCTGCCTTCTGCTGACGGTGGCCATTATTCTCCCTGTCCTGTTACTCGTCATTCTGATGGCAGGCGAGTCTGTAAAGGCGTACAGGGGCCTGGAACGCCTGATCGCGGGTGAGGTGCCGGCAAAAGTCGCCGTCATGAGCCGTTCGGCAGCTTACCAGACCCTCATGAAGAAGTTCAAAGAAATGGGCCTGCCAGAGCCAAACATTGGCGACGCCGTGGTGCGGGCCCTTCGTGCGGGGAGCCGCTTCCTGGTCACGCACAGTGCCGCGCTGGTCTCCGGTTTCATGAACATCATTTTGCAGCTCTTCATCATGTTATTCGGCCTTTATTACCTCTTTCTCCACGGGCCACAAATCCTGCACGAGTTCCGAAGCCTCATCCCTCTTCGCCCGGAGTACGAGGAACAGATCATCCAGAAGTTTCGAGGCGTCGTGCACGCCACGTTCACTGGAAGCCTTGCAGTTGCCTTGGTTCAGGGTGTCCTGGGCGGCCTGGGCTTTCTGATTTTTGGCCTGTCTTCGCCCCTGGTCTGGGGAGCGGCTATGGCCCTGGTTTCACTGGTGCCGGTTGTGGGAACGGCCCTGATCTGGGGGCCGGTGGTGATCTTTTATCTGCTGACTGGGTCGATTGCCAAGGGCCTGCTCATGCTTCTTGTTTTTGGTGGAGCAGTTGGGTCGGTAGACAACATTTTAAGGCCCATTATGATCCGCCGCGGAATGGAGATTCATACTCTCTGGGTATTCGTCAGCATCATCGGCGGCCTCGGCGTTTTTGGGTTCCTGGGCGTGGTGCTGGGTCCCTTTCTTTTCAGCATCCTGGTCGTCCTGGTCGAAGTCTACAAGGTTGAATTTGGGACTGCAGTAGCGGAGGAACCGGCTTCCTGAACGGTGGTTCGCAGCGAAAAACTCTACGGATTTTCACGCTGGTAGCTGTCATCGCGCACGATTCGTACCGCTGGTCCGTCTTGCGGAACGTCGGGTCATGCGATTGTCATGTCCACGGGCCCGCCTTTAGCTTTTTCGCGGCTGACATTGATGGAATAGATCAGGTAAGCGCCGAGTACGCCTCCGACGGTGATGACGGCCCAGGCAATGTTATAGCGGTGCGTGGCGTCGAAGATCCTTCCCGCCATCCAGGGGCCGAGCCACTGGCCCAGCGAGTTGGCCATGATGATGATGGCCAGCAGCTTGCCCAGGGTGGCTAGGCCGAAACACTCCGCGGTGACCAGCGGAATCAGCATGTAGTCTGCGCCCATGGCAAAGCCGAAGACCATCGCGAACGTCCAGGCAGCTGTGGGATAGCGGGCAAGAAAGAGCAGGGGAATCGCCAGCGCCAGAATCAGGTAGAAACTCGCCATCACGTTTTTCTTCTGAAAGCGGTCAGCCAGATAGCCGACGATCACGCGCCCGGCCAGCCCGGCGAACAGCAAGCCGCTCGAAAGCACCGAGGCCTGGCCGAGCGTATATTTCTGGTCCTGCAGGAAGAGAACGAATTGCTGGATGACAGTGCCGATGGCGCCGATCACCAGCGTGCTGCCCAGAAGGATCAGCCAGAAGTTGGCGGAGCGCACGACGCGGCGAAGGTCGAACACGACTTCGCTCGCGGCGGGATCGCCAGCGGGACTCTCTGCGCCATCCGGCGACAGTCCCATATCTGCCGGAGCGGACCTTGTGACCCACTGGGCAACAGGGAGAAGCACCGCCAGGATAAGAATTCCGACAGCCTCAAAGGCCCGCCGCCAGCCGTAATGCTCGATAAGGAAGTGAATGAAGATGGGAGAAACCGCGCCGCCCACCCCTAGCCCCAGATAGGCATAGCCCATCGCCCGCCCCCGCGCCGCCCGGAACCAACGGGCAATGAGCACCTGGTTGGGAATGGGTCCCGTCAGGACGTAGCCAAAAACCTCTGCAATGGAAAGCAGATAATACTGCCAGAGGTGCGTCATCCAACCCATCAGGATCAGTGGGACGCCGACGAACACCAGCCCGAAGCGGATGACAGACCGTGCGCCGCGCCGGTCAATCAATGAGCCGAGATAGCCCACGAAAGGCGCCACAATCAGAAAGCCGATCAGAGTGCCTTCTGTCACCTGGCTCCGC
>JAKAWN010000099.1 GCA_021827245.1 Acidobacteriota bacterium
GACAAACCCATGACTCCATTCTCCTTTCGATGGCATTTTCATGCCATTCGCTGAATTTTGAGTCTTAACTGTTTGTCTCAAAAATGGGGACAAGTCCATAAGGTCGCTCTTCGCGTGTGCTCCCAGCCGGTAATGTCGCACGCAACCACGTTACACCAAAACTTGCTTCGCCTGAAGGCGAGGCGTTTCCACATCCCCGATGGAGACACTAACGTTGCGACGGCTGCAAGTAAACTCAGAACTGTCGCTCGCACGAAACCTGAGCCATGCTGAGGATGGTTTTCTGAGAGGTAAACGCGATTTGATCCACGACCGAGATGCGTTATTTACCGGAGGATTCATGGAGACCCTCGGAAGCATTGGCGTGCAATCGGTGAGACTTCAACCACGATCACACAATCCGAATGCCCATGCTGAACGCTTCGTGAGGGCCATCAAGAAATCGTGTCTGCAGAGGATGATCCTGTTTGGCGAAGGTTCCTTGTGGAGGGTAATCCACGAGTTTGTCGAACATTATCATCGCGAACGCAACCACCAGGGGCTGGGCAATCGGCTGATTATGGAAGACGGGCTCCCCGTCGCAACCGGCGAACCTCTCCAGCGCCGAAAACGGCTGGGTGTGTGGCTATCCGCTGCGCATCCAGAAAACAAGATTTCATAGCCCGACTCACAGCGGGGAATTGCGGGATCGACTGCCGCTCGACATTCCGCTCTCTTCCCAACCTGCTCAACTATGCCCTGTATGCAGACAAATTGGCCGTCCCCATTCATCTGCATACTTCAGGATGCCAATTTTCCCTCTATCGGCACTACTTTCGGCCATGCTGCGGCATCCTCGCGGTAGCGTGCCCAGCAGAGTCCACCAAATAGAGTACGGCGTCTCCGCTGAACGGGGGAGTGAAAACCTGGGCGGGCGACCCAGCGTGAATGGCTTTCCCCGCGATCACCGTCCCCGTAGATGGATTGAACCATTCAACCTTCAATGTTCGTGAAGCTGGCATTGCAGAGAGATCTACTGTGAATTTGCCCCCGGATGGAGCATAAACCAGGTATTCTGCGCCAACCGAGGGGATTTGCGCCAGACAAAAGCCAGTTGATGAAAGGGTACCTTGTGGAGTGACGTTAACAAGATTCAACTTCAAGGAATACCTCCGAATGTACCCAAGATTGTCCCTTAAGTTTTCCCACCGCTTGTCCGGGGAAAAGCAAATTCCCTTGGTTGGCGAGCCACACAGATTCCGGTTCTCGCGTGGATAATAGACCAGGTAGGGATCCATGAACAGCACCTGGTTGCCGTTCAAGAAGTTTTCCCATACATAATTCCGATTCTGCTGGGGCGTGTCATTCCAAATTCCCCAATAGGAATGGTCACTGTCATTAACATTAACTTTGCATGCGGGTTTCCCAGTTCCACAGGACTCGGTTGGTGAAATTCTGGCTGAAGGCGCAACCCAATCCGCATCAGAGTTGTAGAGGAATGCGTCAGGTCTTCCGTCCACTGTTGCCAAGCCGATCGGATGCTGATATGGTTTCTTGGCCTCATAGGCGCGAATATGGGCAATCATATGCTCGTTCCACCAAACGGAATCGCCGGGAGCTTCCTCGGAGACGATCCAAAGCACATTGGGTAAATCGTTCAAGGTGTCGATAACCTTGTCTACGTAAGCATCCTGGAAAGCAGTGATCGCATTGGGTGCGGTCATGGTGATCGAGCCTATCCCTTTGCGTCCCCTCACATAACCATCGTCGACGCCATTAATATTATTAGCTCCTGTGAAAGGGTATCCGTCATTCTTGCAGCGATATACATTGAGGAATTCGCCTGTGAACAAATAAACGCCTGCGTAGATTCCCGCCTTGTCCAAGGCTTGGACCCGTGCCCGTAAGCGGGCGAAAAAGCGTGGGTTGAACTTCTTGAGATCGAATTTCAATCCACCGTCAGTTGCTTTCCCCGGACCGGTCCTCAGCCATGGCATCGGGCTTACTGTAAACTCGGGCGGTGAACTCGCGGTCGCTGGCAGACCACAAAATTTCGGCAACTCCACTGTCCAAAGCAAGGTGAAATTATCGCCGTGCGCGGTGAGAAATCTGACGAAAGCATGGAAATTCAAACGCTGCGGAGATCCATCAGCCCCCCAGTCTTGAAAGGTGTTCCAGGTCTGCGATCCGGTTAGAATAATAGGTTTACCGTTCGCATCTTTGAAATAATGGGGATTGCTGGAGGCTGTGAGTACTCCGGTAATTGGCTCGTATGGAGGAAACCTTGCCGCGGATTGCGCATTCAATCGGATGGCATGAGATAAAATGGCAACAGAGAATCCAAAGATTGCCAAGAACCTAACTGCATTCCGATTTTTGAAATTTCTAAAGAAGCAACCTAGCCGCTGATAAACCATTCTACCTCCCCAAAATCGTCGCAATGGCCTTCCCGTATCTGTCGGTAGGGGGTAAACAAGACCCTCCTCCCTTTGGGAGCGATATGAGCAAACACCAGAAACAATCGGTCTCGCAACGTCAATTTGGTTCAACTTGCCCTAACTCCATGGGTCAGATGAAATATGCACAAGCCGTAAGCAATTTCGTCGCACGGTGCTCCGAAAAAAGCAATGAATCGATACAAAACCAGCGCCCAAAAAGAGGCACACTTGTGCGCCTGTCGACTATAAATCGACATTCGTTATGAACGACTTCTCCCGTCAGTTGTTCTACGTACATCTGCACAATCTCACCAGTAAGGTCCCATGTACCGAGCACAAACACCTTGTTCGGCCGATAATTGTGAGCCCCAAATGCCTTGCGTAAGCGTACAACTTCTCAAGGAGCATCATGGAATTAATGTCCTTCAGCCACTGCACATCCGCGCTGACACCCATTTTAAATCGATACGTCACGAGAACAAGAGGCTGGTCACTCGCCGCCTTCACGACACGATCGGGATCTCATATTCCACCGCAATCTGACTGACGGGGTCATGTACCCAAACCGCAACTGCTCTGTCTCGCCCCTCTTCCGATATTTCCGCATCCGAACCAGATGAATCCTTGGTCGGGCGGTGGTCTTAATGCTTCAGTGCCCCCAGTGGATTCTCAGCGCGAAGATCGAGGCAAGCCCACGGTCGCGGTCATAGGCGGGGTTGACGACCAACTGAAAATCTGGCGAGATTGCCCCCATCGGGTGGCAATGGAATAATAAGTCTCCAGGATCTCCTCTTTTCCGTAATCCAGCTTGCCATCACCGACCGTGATTCCCAGGCCGCCATTCGTGAGGAACTGCCTGTGAACAGCGCTGATGCCATTCACTACGACGGCGAGCCCAGCAGTGTCTCCGGGGCGACTCCAAGCCTCCACGAGTTTGTAGAACATTATCATCGCGAGCGCAACCACCAGGGGCTGGGTAATCGCCCGATTATGGATGGCGGGCTCTCCATTGCAACCGGCGAACCTGTCCAGGGCCGAAAGCGATTGGGTGGGATGCTGAACTGCGATTGCCGGCAGGCAGCATGAGGGAGAAACAAGGTTCACTGGAGCAATCGTTAATGAGCCCACGGATTCCTTCCGAAAGTCCTGACCCAATCAACGATGTCTTGTGCACAGCGGGAAGTCACAACCGTTGAGCTCTGAGCCATGGAATCCACTGAGAGGCAATCCACGATCCAGGACAGGGTTAGGACGCAGACTGGCGCTGAAAAGACGAAGGAAGCTTCCCTACTTGAATTTTCGGACAGCACGGGATCTGAATTCGTCAAGACGTCGGTTAAGATGGAACAATTATGCCATTCTATCCCTCGAGTCCCCATGCTTTGCTCGAAAGGCGGGCACGTATTGGCATATGCCCGGATCGTCATGTACTACCACGCACTGCAAACAGAGGAACTTTGAGTGGTGCGCACAGTAAAAGATGGCAGGGCGCTCCCGGCATTCCGGGCAAAGCGGCAGACCGGGTGCTTCGTATGTATAGACCTTGCGCTCCAATGGCTCCAGCAATTGTTGCTCGGCCGGGATTGGGCTACTCGTCGCCTCGCGGCCTAGCTGGGCGGTTGTGATCGGAGGCGCCTCAGCCACGGTTCCAAGGGTGTAAGTGGATGCCGTCTGAACTCCCCCGTTTAGCTGGAACGTGGAACCCGTCTGAACGCTGGCAGCAGGTTGGCTCTCCGGTGGGCTTGGCGCTCGCCGTTCCGGACTGGCCGGGGTTCTCGCCGCGCTCATCAGCGGCGAGCCAGCAGGCCGCCAGTACGGTTCCACTCGCGCTGCCTTGGCTTCGGCCCTGGAAACGCGGAACTTCCAGATGATGGTGGAAACTACCCAGATAACAAAGCAGCACGCAAACAGAACGAACAGCCCTGCGATTAGTGGCGCGGAATTGGGGCTGGATTTCGCAATGGCCTGCGCTTCGAGAGCCATTACGGCCAAATAGACCAAGCCGGCCGCACTCAGCCAGCCAAGGACCCGAATCCAGCCGGGCTTCTTCACTTCTGCCATCTTTCCTCCCATTCCCCGCTACTCGCCGGAGCAATGGCACCGCCCACACGAATGCCCCGTCCTTCAGCGTTCGCCCGGCTGCGCGCATCCACGCCGAGATACATGTTCAGCGGATCAATGGACCAGACGATCAGGTCTGGCGTGGCAACGGGTGTGCCCTGCGTGCCACTCACGGCGGGGACCGGCCCTTTCGCAGTCATGATCGCACACCGTCAGTCTACCATGTTCGTGCCGAGCCAGCCGCTCAGCCGCTGAACTGTGATAAGACCGCCGGGTGTAATGTCCCAGACCATCAGGCCATCCTAGTCTAGATGAGCATCAATCATGAAGCGCGGGCCGGCCAAATTGGCGGGCACGCTCGCGATCACGGAACCCAAGCCGTCCGTCGAGACTTCGCCCGCCTTTCGCATCTTGCGTTCGCAGAGCCCGCGCACGGGACCCTCGGCGCCCCATCTACCGTCAGCCTCGATGAACTGTTCGATCAACACGATTACCGGATCGCTTTGATGGGCTGCTGGCGGCGGACCTGCGCCCATCGACGATCCAGCCAGCAATATCACCTTCGGCTTCATCGCCACAGTCCGTTAGATTGGTGAAGGCTCTAATTCCCCCAAAAGGCCACACTGCAAAATCCAACGCCTGTCTCACCTCATTTGGTACCAAAACTCAGGTGCGTCACTACCACCAGCCGCGGTCCTCGATCTTAGTCTAATTGGAATCGCTCAAGATGACCGCAGCTTCGACACCGCAGGTCAGGTGATACCACCAAGGTGTTGCGACAAGAATGGTTGACCACAGATTCAAGCAGAACAAAAGACCGGTCCAAGAGGGTAATCCGACAGAAAATAACTCTTGCTCGCGCTCAATCCATACAAGGTAAGGATAAGATGCTGGAAAAGCGTCGGTCCGCCGCTTTAGCTCATGGAGAGGAGAACAAGCGCCAAGATGCCGATCAGAATTCCAGCCATGCCCTGCCAGGAGACCTTTTCCTTGAAAAGCAGTATTCCAGCGATTGCCACAACGATCAGGCTGCCCCCGGTTGTAATCGGGAAAACAACCTCTCCCGGAGCACCGCGTTCAAGAGCGAAGGCGGTAAAAAGAAGACCGCCAAAGCTGCAGGCACCCATGGCGGCGGCAATCAGTAATTCTTTCCGGTTCGGCCTGATTCCGGCGGCGAGCACGACGGGAATGGTCAGCAGAAGGCCGCTGAAATAGTAACCAGCTATGAATTGGTAATGGAAGGCGTCAGAAAGGTTGCTAGCGGCAAGCACCTTTAGCCCGAAGGGGCCCATGCCGTTGCAAAGGAAAGCAACCAGCATCAACTGAATCCACCGCCGCCGAGAATCAGTCGTCAAGGTTCACCTGGCCTTGGGAAGGAGCTTGCTTCGCACGCCGCCCCTCGACCTTTTTGTCCTGCCACAACAGATAGATGGAGAGTCCCGTCAGGAGGAGAACGACAACAATTCTCAGGGTTAGACGCTCGTGATAGATGACAATGGAAAGGACGGCCGGAACAATAGCTGAAAGGTTGATGATGAGCCAGCTTGTCGAGATCTTCCCGTAATGGATGCCCGTCTGAAAAGCCAGCCCTGCGACCGCAGAGACGATCCCAAACGGGAGTGCAATCCAATAGACTTTGATGGGTACTGCAAAATGAGCGTGCTCAAAGAAGACGACGAATCCGCATACGAGGAAGCATGCCCAGAAAAAAAGCAACATATAGAGCGAGCGCGGCCGGCATCCTCGATCGTCGGCGACCTTCGCGAACACCCCCAGCATGCCGTAACATACCAGGGCGGCAATCATGAAAAAGTAATTCCAAGTCATCTAAACCCCGCGAGACTAAGCTGAGCGACTGATTTTCGCCTCAGCGTCCCATAGTGTCAAGCGGCATGACCTTCCGTTGGGGTCCGGACATTCGATATTCTGAACAAGATGATGGTCCGGTCGAGTCCAGCTATCTGGACGTTCCATGCCGGGTCTGGCACTCACATCTTGACATACAGCGGCAAGGCAAGGACGATGGAGATGATTTTGCTTGGGCAGGATTATCTCTTTCACTTTTTGTAGCCGCAACACGAGGGGAATGTGTGCTGCCACTTCTCTTTGCGCGCCGTCAAAGGAGGTTCTGAACAATGCCGAAGAGTAATTCCACAACGGGGCAAGATTACAGGATGCATCCACGCGACCGCCAAGGACGGCAATTGAATGCTCGAAACGGAATGTTGGTTCTGACTCTTCTGCTGGCCGGCATTCTGACGATGACTCCGGCATGTACGAAATCTCCCTCCGGCGCCAGTGGGTCAGCCACCTTGACAGTCAATACTTCACGGCCCATTGGTCCCATCGACCTGACACGATATGCGCTCGGCCAGGGAGGGCTTTCAGACCAGCCGATGTTTGACAGCGAGGTGAATCAGGTGAGGGAGCTTCATCCGCAGACTATCCGGCTGTTTGTACAGGAATATTTCAATTTGTACCCAGCACACGGGAAATATCATTGGACTACATTGGATAAGTCCATCGAGACCATCTTAGCCACGGGCGCCAAGCCGCTGATGTGCCTCTGCTTCAAGCCCAATGTGCTTTTCCCGAAGATCGATGACAAGATCGTCCGGCCCAACAGTTACCCCGAGTGGGAACAATTGATCGAGCATCTGGTCAGGCATTGCAACGTTGAGAAGAAATACGGGATTCAGTACTGGGAAGTGGGCAACGAAGTGGATATCGGCGAAAGCGGAGGATCACCGTATAAATTCACCCCCGATGAATATACAGAATTTTACACTCACACAGCTGACGCAATCCTTCGGACTGATCCGCAAGCCAAAGTAGGCGGTCCGGCGCTGGCCAACTATCACAGTCCCATCGGCACAGCGCTCATCAAGTATTGCGGCGCAGGAAAAGCTCCTCTCTCTTTCTTTTCCTGGCACATCTACAACAGCCATCCGGAGGTCTATGTAAAATCGATCCGCATGTTCAAGAAGGAATTGGCGGAGTATCCCCGCCTGGCTCACGTGGAAACAATCATTGACGAATGGAACATGTCTCTTTCGAATCCCGACCTGAATCCCTATTTCCAGCCAGCTTTTGTGCTTCAAACTACAGACGATTTCCTAAAGGAGGGTTTGTCTCGCTCGGCGTACTATCACATTCGGGATTACTATGTCGACCCAAAGCTCTTTGCTCCCTTCATGTCGGCTCAGGGTGTGATGTTCATGGCCCATTGGTGGAACACTATGCCGCAATATGACGGGCTTTTTGACCAGGAAGGGCGCGTGCGCCCCGCCTATTTCGCCTTCAAACTGCTCAAGCTGATGCGCGGCGAACGGTTGCAGGTTACAGGAACGAAGCCTGGCCTGGGGGCCCTTGCCGCAACCAATGGACCCTGGATTAACCTTCTCTTTTGGAGCTTTCCGGAGAAGGGCGAGTCGGGCGATACCAAAGTCACTGTGGACTTTAGTCCTGTGCCGAAGGGCCAGGTCCGGCTGGTGCGGCTCAATCCAACTGTGCCAGTGAACAATCTGCAACAGATTTCATATAAGCCGATAAATCCCGAGGCTTCACGCCTGCTGACGGTTGATCTCCATCCCTACCACATCTATTGGGTTGAGGTTGACGTCGAACACTGAATAGCTGTCTGGCCCATCGCAGGGCGGTTCCACCCTGCGACAGGGCCATGAGTTGGACCTCTATTCACAAGCGATGGACATTGCGAAGCGAGGATCGGCACCCTTCTCGGCTGGCCATTAGTAACTCACAACAATCTCGTAATGCTTCTGAGAAGGTTTCTTGATCCTGACCCATTCTTTGGCGGCGTCGAAGTCCGTCCAGTTCTGTCCATTGACCGTCACCGACCGCATGGGTTTCGCCTGAGGGCCACGAAACCGAATCAACAGGGTTTCGGGCGCGGGTTGGTTTGCCAGATCAACGGATGCCGTGATCTTCCCCGAAGCCACCTGGCTTTGGATTGTGTACGACACATTTCCAAAGTATGTGGGGGCGTTGCTGACTTCAATCTTGTCGCCATCCTCAAGCCATGGCCGCGGCGTCGCCTGGGCCAAGAACAAGGTTCCTCTCTGCAGGTCATCGACCAACATGTGCCGGTACAGGTTGAACCATGAACCATCGGTGCTCGGTGGCCCGTAATACTGCTGGTGCGCCCACCGATGCTCCAAGGGCTCCAGAACCGTATGGCTGAACCCGCTGGCCAAATTGCTGTAGAAATCCCGAATGACGGCTTTGGGGTCGTCTCGCAGCAAATAAGCGGTGGCCTGGGGCATGTAGACAGGCTCGTTGTCCATTCCCCATCCCCGGTAATACAGGTTGTCTTCCTGATCATTCAGCATGTCGTCGGCCAGCATTCCATTGGCTGGGAGAGCCTGCAGGCGAAGCAAATGGACGACGCCCGTGTCGATGTCGGCTGGATACCATTCATCGAGGTCGCGGTGGGGCACGAGGGCATTGTTGGGGACGAAAGGAATCCAAGTGTGATCCCTCAACTGGACCACCGGCGAAAGCATGGTGGCATGGGCGAACTCGCGCTCCGTCGCCTGACGGATTTTTTGCGCGGCATCGAGAGTTTCCGCCGCGCGGGGATTCCCGATGTCTTTCAACACCCGGCCAAACATCTCCAGCCCTGCATACATGTACGCCTGGTTAAAAGCCCAAACGCCGTCTCCGGTGCCATCGTTCAGGGGAGCCAGGAAGAGATCGTGAGACGGCCCTGAACGCTCACTGGCCTCGCGCATTTGATTCAGGCACCAGTCCAGCGATTTCAGACTATAGGGAAGCAGTTGATCCAGCGCAGCCCTGTCGTGAGAAAGCATGTAATTCTGCGCCACCGCGTAAAGCATTCCCGGCGTGTAGGAACCCCAACTGGCATTGCCGTTGATGTGGCCGTCTGCCTCCTGGTTGTTTCGGTACATGGCCAGAAGTTCCTCGGTCGAAATCGCGTGGTAGCCCCGCTGGTCGTAAATCATGTAGTCGACGTAAACCGCCTGGTTCACCGGCCACGGCGTGCCCGTCTGCTGGTAAGCGAAGTTTGAAAAAGGCAGGTCGATCTTGACGTCCTTGCCTTCTCCCCCGTGCCGCCGTGGCAGCATCAGGGAGCGCCAAAGAGATTCTTTAAAAAGGTCATTGACCACCTTCTCGGGCACGTGAAACTGCGCCCCACGGGCAATGTAATCCGACCAGAACTTCAGCGTGCTAGAACGTGCCGTGTTGTAATCCAGGTTGAGAAGCGTCTTGAGATCATCAGGTTCCACCATAGGTGACGGCAGCTTGACCACGAACGACTCCGAGCCCTTCGCCGGCAGGTCCAGAAAGACCGTTGCCTGAACCCCCTTCATCTGGTTCCGGCCCTCGTGAAGTCCCCACCAGGCGACCCGCGAAGGAGCGCCCTGGATTGTGAAAACCGCTCGATGATAGCCGGCGTCTTCAAACACGGTCGCATTGCCTACCGTCTTCGCCACGATGGCCTGATTCGCGTAATCCGGCCTGATCTCCCGTTCGTGCGTCATGGTAATGGATACGCTTTTCGGCTGGGCTTCCAGGTTGGTCGCCCGGACCCTCTGCAGCAGCACCATGGGGATGTTCCCGCGCCTTTCAGCCGGAGGGCCGTTGAGCGGATAGGCAAATTGCTCGATCGAGTATCGGACCCCATCCTTCTCAAAGGTTGTGGTGATGACCGGCAGGCCGTCGTCGAGACTCTGATTCTTCCAGTAATGGGTCAACTCCGCTCCAATGTTTTGGAAGGCGTAATGAAACCGAAAATGGTCGGGATTCCCATAGTCGTTCCAGACACCCGCCCAGCGATCGATGCCGAACTTCGGAATGGCGCTATCCCAAGTCAGGCAGACGATATGCCCCGGCTTGACGATGCGGGGCTCCTTGTAGTCCGGATTCCCCGTGTCCGCCCACCGCGATGCGTACTCCGCATAAGTGGCATCCGGCTCCGAGTTGATTTCGTGCAGGATGGTTTTCCCTTTCCAGGCTTCCAGATCCTTCTGGTCGGCCACAAAAGAAACAGGACTGTCGCCTTGCGTGATGTAGATTCCGAGCGAGGGAAGCCATAACGCTTTATGCTCCAACAGTTGTTCGACCGCAACCGTGAATCCTGCTGTCCCCTCCCGGTCCATCTGGACCGTGAACCTCGGCGGATCAATCCAGAAAGCGGCATCCTCGGTGAGCCGGCGAACCGTGTCAGCGCTGCTATGGGCCAGAAGAGCAGGCCAGATGACGTCGGCCAGGTTCTGCAAACGTTTCGGACGTTGCTGCGGGTATTCCAGATCGAAGCTCACGCCGTCAATGTCGCCAGCGCCAGCGCGCGTCTGCCAGGCGCCATCTCTCAGTCCTTCCCCTGCTTCCAACGAATATCCCCGGACATCCTCGATTTTCACTCCACTGGTGGGCAGCAGCTTGACGTAGAAGTTACGAGCTTGCGGAACATCATGTCCCCATGAAATTCTGACCTTCATGCTCGTCAAAGGAGGTTGCTGGCCTGCAGTTATCTGCGGCACAGCCACCGACAATAACACAGCCAAGATTAGCAATCGCCAAATGCTCCATGAGGTTTTGCTTACCAACATCGCTGCCTCCTGAATGTAGTACTTGTAAACCCGTGGGAACGCTGAATGGGCCAGCACAAAAGGCCCCCGGACTGCAACATGACACAAGGTGCCGCAGTTGCGAGAACTCCTGGTAGTTTAACTATCATCTGGCGGCGGAGTATAACACAGCCTTCACACTGCGGAGGGTCGTCGCCGCCCATCATTGACCGAGTTGTCCACCCATCTGAACGTTTTTGGGAACTTACAGGCGCTTGGCGGTTGAAAATGTACCGGCATGCTAATATCCTCGGCTCATCAAAAGGGGAACACACGATGCTCAAGGCGAACAAGCTCTTACTGCTGGTACTTTTTTGCAACGTGGTTGCTTTTGCGCAACCTCCGCGCGTGAGAATCAGCGCATGGTACTGGTTGAACTCTGCGCCCAAGACGGATTGGCAGGGTGACTTCGTGACCATGCACAACCTTGGTTTCACGGATGTCGTGCTCTGCTGGGGCATAGACCTGGCTGCATTGCGCTTCAAAGCTCGAATAGCCGACACTCGGGAAGCGATGCGTTTGGCACAACGTGCCGGCCTGGGCGCCTATCTGGTGATATGGCAGCCTACCGCAAATTCACTCCAGCGGAACCGTGAATTCGAGCAGGTAGATTCAGCTGGTCATCGTCTTTTCTCTTTTGACGTGTTCAATGCGGAGTGGCGCGAGACACAATGGAAACAATACCTCCAGGAGGTGGCAAGGGCGTACCGGGGCGAACCGGCCATGCGAGGATATATTTTCGACGACTCTTTTACAGAGGGACCCGTCGGAGGTCCTGATGGGCCGCGCGGGACAGGGATTGTTTCCTATGGCCGTTACGAACAAAAGCACTTTGGTGGGCCTTTGCCACGCAGCCCAAAGGACCCTCGATGGAGCGAGTGGGTGAAAGCAAGGGAAGGCTGGTGGGAAGATTGGGCGCGTGATACAGTCAGATTCATCCGTGAGGCCGACCCGAACCCACAACACATCATTTACCTGGAAGATCCAGCGGGAAATGCCTTGAATCCGAATGTAAAGAACACGATTGGTCTTGATTTGGCCCGCGTGGCTGCACATTTTGACGCTGTGGGCGCTTATACCTCAACCAGTTGGAACGCTTCACCGGATTCCGGCGCAAGGGTGGCCCAGCACACTCGGGACGTCCTTGCTCGGCTCCGGAAAGCGATCGACCCGAGGAAATTATCAATCTATACTTTCTGGGTTGCGAACGGTCCTGAGGAACGAAAGCCTGGACCTGCGCTTTTTCCGACTGCAGAGCAAATCCAACAGATCTGCCAGGCGGCCGTCCAGTCGGGGATACATGATCTGGATATGTATGGGTACCGTATTGGAGATTATCGAGTAACTCCCCGCACGTTGCCGAAGCTGACGCCGGGAAGAGGCCCAACTTATCCTCTAACGGGTCAATTTCCAATGAAATTTCTCTGGGACCGGCCGCAAATCCACGACGCCCTTGCAGCTTATTTGAAAAGCCTGAACGAAAAATAGCTCCCTAAGGAGGTCATGTGATTGACGCTGCTGATACTTGCCTGGAAACGAAAACTGCATTCGTTACCGGCGGGGCAAACGGCATCGGTCGGGAAATCGCACTGACTTTTTCCCGTCACGGAGCGCGAATCATCTCCCTGGACATCAATGCAGCCGCCAACCGTGAGACTGCACGACTGATTCGAGAAGGAAACGGTCATTGCGAGTGCGTCGAGGGAGACGTGTCCGTGGCGGCGGACGTCGAACGGGCTTTTGGCGTTGCCGGCGATGTGGACATCCTCGTCAATAACGCGGCTGCATGGTCGGGCGACGGCTGGCTTCATGAGGTGGCCGAAACCGACTGGGACCGGATCATCAATGTCTGCCTGAGAGGCTTGTACCTCTGCTGTCGAACCGCGTTGAAAAGCATGATGGCACGCAGGGCCGGTTCGATTGTCAACATCAGCTCTGTGAATGCTCTGACTGGAATTCATCTGGCGGCCTACACAGCGGCCAAGGGAGGCATCATCTCCCTTACAAAATTGCTTGCGCTGCAATACGGACCTTTTGGAATCCGGGTGAATGCGATCTGCCCGGGGACGATCGTGACAGACAGCACCCGCCGCCATTACGACGAGCATCCTGAGGCTGAAGCGGAACTTCTATCGTTATATCCCGGCAAACGCTTCGGAGAACCTTCGGACGTTGCGATGTGCGCGCTGTACATGGCTTCAGACCATGCGAAGTTCATGAACGGGAGTGTTGTCGTCGTAGATGGTGCGATGAGCAGCGTCCACCACATTCCTTCACTCCACCCGAGGGAGTAAAGATCGTTTGTTTATGGTCGAATGGCACTTCTTTTCTAGCAGGGAGTCCTTGCCACGAACTCGTGTTCGGTCCTGAAATATAAAGCCGCCACAACCATCAAACCCAAAGCCATGACCACCGCGAGCGCTGCACTGCCTACCATCAATGCCACGATTCCGCCGGAATTGTGACTCCAGCCCGCCAGAAACACACCTGCCCCACCTGCAAGCCCGCCAGCAAAGTTCAGCACCCCTACCGAAAATCCATAGGCTGCTTCCGGGACCACATCGTAAGCAGCGGCAAAGACATTGGCAATGAAAGCGCCCGAAAAGAAGCCAAACGACAGGCAGGCGACTTTCAGAACAGCAAGCGAATCGACAGCCAGAACCAAATAAGCGAAAGGCGCGCAGAGCAGCAGGCCAAGGGCGCTCACATGGAACCGCCCAGCGTACGCGAGGGCTGAAACCAAGTCAGCCACGCGTCCCCAGATCAGGATGCCGATGACCGAACCAACTTCCAAGTAGGCTGTCCCGGTGAATCCGCTGCCGGCTAGCGACAGATGGTACTTGCCGTAGATAAAGGCAGGCAGCCAAGCGTAAAACATCCACAGCATGGCACAAAGCACAAAGAAAGCAATGAGTAGAACAACATAGCAATGAGATCGGAATACCGTCCGGGGCGATGCGGAAACATGCTCCCTTTCCGAAACGACGTGACGTGTGCGGCGAAGTCCAAGAGAAACGGCAATGGCATAGAAAATGCCGATGATGGACAGAATCCAGAAGCCGGGGCGCCAGCCGATGGTCTCCGCCAGCCAGCCTCCGGCCCATCCTCCGGCAACGATGCCGGCAAATTGGGCCGTTCCGTGAATTGCCAGAGCAGTGGAGCGGGTTCGCCGGGAGTGCAGCACCGCGATCAGGCCTACAGCCGCGGGGACGTAAGAGGCTTCGACCAGTCCCATAACAGCCCGCCACGCCAAAAAGGAATTAATGGACCTGCTCAGGGCGGTTCCTATGGTCGCAATGCTCCAAAGGACAATGCTGTATGTCACCATTCGGCGCTTCTGCACAAGGTCTGCAAGGCGGCCCATGATGGGCATGCACGCAGAATACGTCCAAAGAAATACGAGCCCGATCAGCCCCAACTGAGTTTCTGAGAAATGCAACTCCGTTCTGAGAACGGGGAAGATGGAAAAGACAACTTGGCGGTCAACATAGTTGACCATGAAGGAAAACCATAGAAATGCAACCGCCGTCCATGCGTAGCCAATGTCAACCCTTTCCCGCGGTTCAGGAGCTGAAGCCATTTGGGTTCCCTGCAAACCGCAAGCCCCGCTCTGGCGCCATGCGGTTAGTTGAGAATTACATCGTCGGAGCCGCCGTTCAACCCAATCAGAATAGTGCACGAAATGGAAGTTGACTCCGGCGGAAAGATAAATCATCCAGATGCCTGAACGCCCGTGATCAGACGCTGATCAACAGTCCTTGACTCCTGGGAAATGGAAGAAGAAACTGGCGATTCAAGAGATTGTTCCGATTAGGGGGTGGGCATGTTGATTGGTTATGTTAGCGATGAGTATTTTCGTGCGCTACCCGATTCGCTGGTGGAGTTGCGCCAGGATCGAAAGGCTTGGATTGCGAAATCTAGCGCAAGTGGCGCAATCTATGTAGACGTACCGCCAGGACAATACGAAGCGATCTTTGCCAAATCTGGATATGGTTCGAAAAGAATTCATTCTGCAGACATTAGGCATGACACGCCGATTCAGGTTCGGCTGCTTTGCGACAGAATGCTCGGAATGGTGTGGCCGCAATGGTGTCGCGCTGGCGACGAGGTTGAGTTCCGGATCCACAGTATCGAGCCAGTCAAACTTACCCTGTGGCGTTATGGCCTTGAAAGGCGCCTTGTCAAGAGACTCGGCTGGCTGGACGACCATGGCCCACGAGCGATGGCCCAGATCCTTCCAGACAATGATTTTACCCAAGCGGGCGTGATGTGGTTTGGCGGCAACATGAAGGTACACTCCCAAATAATTGCGGCGCCAACGGAAACGGGATTGTACTTCTTCCGAATGAGAGGGGAATCCGGCGCTTATTTTAGCTTTCCCCTTATCGTCGCTCCCGCGGAGCCTCGTGCGCCACTTGCTGTCATCGCAAACGCGAATACCTGGAATGCCTATAACGCATTTGGCGGGCGGAGTAATTATGTGCAGCCGGGAGGACTGCGGAGCGAACCAACCGTAAACGCCCGGCAGGACTTGTCGCGCTACCTGCTGCCTGACTATGGGGATTGGAAGAGTGGCAAGACGGTCCCGCTCTCGTTCATGCGCCCAAACCCCTGGAACTCGGTTCTGGAACACGATGAGTTGACCAGCCCCATTGAAGGACGGCTTGAAAGCACATTGGCGCCGGGGGAATGGAGGACACTGGGATGGCTTGAGCGCGAGTCCTTTCCGTATGACCTGTATAGTGACTACCAGCTTCATGCCGGACTACTTCCACTCGACCGTTACAAGGCCCTCCTCTTACATGTACATCCTGAATACTGGAGTGTGGATGCCTATGAGCGCGTAAAACAGTGGGTCATGCGCGGCGGGAGGCTTGTGTACCTTGGTGGCAATGGAATGAACGCCCCTGTAGAAGTCCTTGACGAAGGACGAGTCCTCCATCGCAACCCGATGTCCGACTCCCACGAAAGCCGTATGCACGTGGCCCATGAGTCGGAGGCGAGTCTGCTGGGGGTCGTGTTTTCAGAGAGCGGCGCCATGACCTCCGCGCCTTATGAGGTGGTCGATTCCAGCCATTGGATTTTTGAGGGGACCGGTCTTTCCGCGGGCAACACGTTTGGTTCGCGGACACTTCATCAGCGGTGTCCGGACGGCGCCTCGGGCCATGAGACGGACAAGAGAAGCAGGAACACACCCTCGCAGGCGGTCCTTTTGGCACGTGGGTTAAATCCGCAGGATGGCGGAGCCGAAATGATATGGTATGAGCTTCCCGGAGGAGGGTGCGTCTTCTCAGTCGGGTCAATCACTTTTGCGCCATCATTGCTTGTTGATTCCGCCTGCTCCCGGATCACGGTAAACGTGCTGCGCCGCGTCCTGGCCTGAGCAGAAAACACAAGTAAGCAAGTCCCGCACAAAACTCATGTCTCCGGGAGTCTGGCGCCCTCCGGTTTATTACCCAATACGCCCGTTTGCGCCCACAAATGCTCCGGGATTAATGTCGGGCCTTCAGGTTTCACGGGTTCAACCGCACAACATCCCTGTTATGCCTCGCTAAAAGCTGGCCTCGATGATCATTCTCTGCCTTAATTGGCGTAACTCAATCACATTCGGCTCCACAGGGGTGACCGGCGATGAATTGACAACCGCGCGTGTCAGCGGTTTGCCAAGCGGATGGTAAAGGTGAAGTCTGATCCATTCCACTGCCTCACGCTGGGGCGGGTGTATCTCAGCTTCCACCTGATTATTCGTCTTGGCCCGGATGTGAACGCTCATTGGACCGAAACGAGTTTCCGCATCCTTGACATGAATCTCCTTCCCTGGTTCCAGCCACTTGCTGGGAGAATTGCGAAGTAGATCGATTCCGAAGCCTGCCTCATTTTCAAAGATCAGCATGTTACGGAGGTGATTGTCGATAACCGCATTTGTGATTGGCAAATCCTGAATGCCATCGCGCGTTTCAACGCCCGTCAGGAATTTTCTCGAAACAGCGCCTGCTGCCAGCGAATAAAATCCCTCAAGGAAGTGCAGCCTTTCATTTCTCAAATAGCGAAGGTAGATATTCCAGGAATAACAGGGTTCCCCACTGGACATTTCGTATCTCAAACAGGAGGGTTGTGAGAAGTCACTCCAGTCCGGAAACTCGGTGTTAGCGTTGGGACCTTCCGTCAGCCACTTCAACGCCCACGTCATCGTTTCATCGCGAGCATTCAACATTCCGGCTACTCCGAGGAACATGGGACCTGTGTCGAGATATGTATCGGATTCACCACTCGCATCCATCTGCCCTAACCGCATCGGAACGGAGGGTATCATGTGGCCATTGGGATCTTTCCACCGGATTGTACGCTCAAGTTGTGCGTGTAGCGCGTTTTGGAAGGTTGTTCGGTAGTCATTTTGTTCTTTAAGCCACTTTTCGGCCTCTGGCGAGTGGGTCGCTTTGAGAACTTTGCACACAGAAGAAAGTCCTCGATAATTCCAGGCGTCATTCCAGATGAAGCTTCCCTTTGTCGGGAT
>JAKAWN010000100.1 GCA_021827245.1 Acidobacteriota bacterium
CGATCTGTTCACTTGAAGATAGCCAGAGGGCTAGGTCCGCTTGTGTAAGTTATCTGCAGACGTGTTTGATCTATTTTTTCCCGGAAAGGCCCGACATCATTGAGCGGTCGGAACGACTGGCCAAACAACTTGGAGGACGGCTTGAAGCCCCACGCTTGTCCTGGAAGTATTCGTGGATCAAGGCGTTGTTTGGCTGGGGTCTTGCCAAGCGAGCCAAGCTATTCCTTCCCCGGGTTAGGTGGTCCTTCCAAAGGAGTTTAAGCAAGGCGTTGCTTCATCGGGACAAGGGAAGATGTGAAGCGGGTCTGCAAACATGAAAGCGGGAGGTTGACTTTGCGGTTCCACCACGACTGTCGATCTTGTCGAATAGATTTGCTTTTGTGACTCATCTTTATCCGTTGTTCCATATAAGTGCTCTGAAAAGGCTTGCCTGAACTGCTTTCAGGTTGGGAAGAAACTGGCTGTACGTGCGGGTTTGGTTTTCCCTTCATCGCTTTAGGACAGCTCTGCTAAGTCGTTGTTTTTGAATGAACGAATCCTTATGGCGCGTAAGTGTGACGTTCCCTGCCGAAAACGAACAGGCTCGGCTCCTGAACCTTTTCTGTTCCCTTGTCCAGTAGCTTGAGGTGAGATGCAGTTTGTATACTGTCTGTACTATATGTGTGTCCGTTATGATTACTATGGTAGCGGCACCTTTGAAACAACGAATTTGAAGGGCAGAGCAGAAATGAACCGTAAATTGTCATTGCTGTTTTGTGTGGCTGTTTTTGGGATTTCTGGGTCTATGTTTGCTCAGAATGCAAACGGGATTATCGCCCCAAGCAGGATGATTGACTGGAGTAGCGCTGGGGTAGAAGGCGGCATACCGAACCGCACGACTGTCTGTGCCACACTGAGCCCCGGGGCGAGCGCCTCGCAGATCAACAACGCTATTTCTTCTTGTCCAAGCGGGCAAGTCGTTTCTCTTGCGGCAGGCACTTATAACCTTAGCGGCATGATTGAGTTCTACCAGAAAAGCGGAGTAACCCTGAGAGGTGCGGGCTCGAATGAGACCTTTCTGGTATTTACCGGACGTGGGAGTTGCAACGGGTTTGCGGCCGAGATCTGTATTCATGGTTCCCCGATCAGCATTTCCTCGCCCAATAACCTCGCCAACTGGACCGGGGGATACTCTCAAGGTACTACGCAGATTACGCTCGACAATACGACAAATCTCAGAGTCGGTGATTTGATCGCTCTCGACCAGACCAACGATGCTTCCGACACGGGAAGCGTGCTCTTCTGCGATGCTTCCGGCTCCTGCTCTTCTGAAGGTCCCGGAGGGATTTACAGGTCGGGGCGCGAGGAAAGCCAGATGGTGACTGCAACCGCCATCAATGGCAATGTTGTGACCATTTCACCAGGCCTCTACATGGCCAACTGGACTTCCTCCAAGAGTCCCCAAGCCTATTGGCCCACGGCTATGTCAACTATGGATGGAATCGAAGCCCTTTCTATAGACAGCTCCAGCGATACTGGCAGCACAGGCATTCAGTACGGCGCTGGGATCATGATCAATGCGGCCACCAACTCCTGGGTCAAGAATGTACGCTCAATCAACGCTGGCCGCGCTCACGTCTGGCTCTATCTTACGAACCATTGCAGCGTGGTTGACAGCTATTTCTACGGCACCCAGAACGGCACGACTTCTGAATACGCCATTGAAGACGATCGAGATTCGGACAGTCTGGTCATGAACAATATCTTCCAGCATATTGTTTCACCTCTCATCATCGACCCGGCGAGCGGAACCGTTATCGCCTACAACTATACAATTGACGACTGGTATTATGCTGCTTCTGGGATGTGGCCTGGAATCATGCTTCACGGCGGCGGCACTTTGGATCTTTTTGAAGGCAATGAGGGTAGTGGCTTCCAAGCCGATGCAATCCACGGTACGCATAACCTGATGACGCTATTCAGAAACCGCTTCCTGGGCTGGGAGACTGGGAAAACCACTAATACCATTCCCGTTCAGGTCGAGGCTTACAGCAGGTTCTTTAACGTAATCGGAAATGTCCTCGGAGAGCCCGGTTACCATACCCAGTATGAAGATTTGGCTCCCAGTGGGACAAATGGCGCAAAATCCATTTATGTATTGGGGTGGTCCACCGGCGGTGGGGGCACCGCTGGTAACTTGGCTGACGACCCAAGAGTGGCTTCAACTCTCATGCGATGGGGTAACTACGATACTGTCACCAATACAACACACTGGGATTCCTCCGAGGTGCCGAGCGCGTTGTCCCAATACGCCAATCCTGTACCATCGAGTCAGGCTCTGCCGGCTTCGTTCTTTCTCTCCAGCAAACCGAGTTGGTGGGGAACCCCTTGGGGAAATCCGCCATGGCCAGCTATCGGACCTGATGTAACAGGCGGTACGGGTCCGGGTGGGCACTCCTATGACATCCCCGCGAAACTCTGTTACGACAACACGTCCAAGGACAGCAACGGTATCTTGAACTTTAGCGCCACGAGTTGCTATACAAGTTCACCTGCGCCTGCCGCGCCAACAAATCTCGGCGCCACGGCTCACTAGAATTCGTATCGTAAACCCGGGCGGTGGAAAGCCCGGAACACTCGCGAAAACCTTGCCAATGGCTCTGGCCAATTAAGGAGAGAAAGAGCCTTGGAAACAGTGGCTGTGTGGAGGGTTGCAGCCCTGAGACATACCCGAATATCGATGCACTGAAATAAGTGGAACTATTCCGAACCTTTTTCGTGTCGTGTCGATACAAAAGACACACTCGTTGTGGTCTGACTATCTGTAATTCACCTCACTAAATTACCGAGCGAAATACATACAGCTAAAGCACGCAAAGCAGCGGAGTGCCGCGCGGTGCGTTGCTGGATTTCCACGAATGAGAACGTAGCAAGCGCCCAACAGCGTAGCCACGTACCCTTGCGTCATGATCTATCAAATCAACCCTCTTAGCGATCGTCGATGGGACACCTTTGTTGAAAGGCACCCCCACTCCTCAATTTTCCACAGGTCAGGGTGGTTGGAGGCGCTGCGGCGGACATACGGCTACGAACCGGTTGTTTATACCACTTCGGCGCCGCATGAGGAATTGAGGAACGGCCTGGCGTTCTGCGGAGTTTCCAGTTGGCTTACAGGCAAAAGGCTTGTTTCCCTCCCGTTTTCCGACCACTGTGATCCTTTGCTG
Source organism: Acidobacteriota bacterium (assembly GCA_021827245.1). Next base: position 3,204 of record JAKAWN010000100.1, read on the forward strand.
GATAAGGACGCCTCCGCCTCAGCCCTATTAGAAGGTTTGTACAAAGAGCAGAAGAGTCAGAGGTGGAACTACGTGGAGTTTCGGCCGCGGCATGACTTCGCGGGCCTGCAATCCGGGGTGGAACCAAGTGAGAGCTACTGTTTTCACACGATTGATCTGGGGCGCGATGAGAAGACAATTTTCCTAGATTTTCACAAAGATTGTATTCAAAGGAAGATTCATCGCGCAGACAAAGCCAAGATGAAATACGTGGAGGGCCGATCAAGCTCCTTATTGCAGATGTTCTACCGCCTGTTCGTTCAGACCCGGCAGCGGCAGCGTGTCCCTCCGCAGCCATTTCGGTGGTTCGAAAACTTGTCCGAGTGCCTGGGCCCTGCAATGCAAATCCGGGCTGCGCTTTATGGCGACCAGGTCGCGGGATGCATGGTGACTTTGCGCCATCAAGAAACGCTGGTCTACAAATATGGTTGCTCCGATCCCAAGCTCAATAAATATGGCGGGATGCCGTGGCTTTTCTGGAAAACAATCCAGCACTCAAAAGACCTTGACCTGGTTGAGCTCGACCTTGGCCGCTCGGGGTGGGGCAACCCGGGACTCATTGCTTTCAAGGATCGCCTCGGCGGAAAACGAATTCCACTGAACTATTGGAAACACCCGCAACCGTCGGCGCACACTTCCGTATTGGGGACGCTCAAACGGCCTGCCGGGTGGGTATTTGGACACACTCCCTTGCCGGTTCTTACCGTTGCGGGCCGGCTACTGTATCGGCACATTGGTTGATCGTCATTTTGCGTGACCTTTCGCCATTATTAATCTAATGAATCAGGCCGGGATTTCAGAGCTTGCTCGTGCGGCATAGCAATCGATAGAGGTAGTCTTTTCGGGATCTCCCGGCCATAGTTCAAACCTGGTTGCTGGAATGTCGTGTCAACAGTACGGGTCAGTCGACTTGTCGTGCTGTATCTAATTCACGGAGCTGTTGCTCAGTGCCAGAGTGCCAGACGTCCATAGATCGGAGCCAGAATGCGAAAATACCTGAGATTCATTGACGGATTTAGAAGATTCCACAAGCTGCGTATGGAGCCCGAAGAGGCGGTTGCTTTGGCACGCACGTTCATCAAGGAACGCGTTGCGGCCCGAAACGAAAACTTTCTCAATTTTGTCGAGAAAGGCATCTTCCAGTTTTCCAGGAGCCCGTATCGAAATCTGCTGGCCGCTCGGAAAATCAAATTCAACGATCTCAAAGCATGGGTTTTGCGGGATGGGATCGAATCCGCGTTGCGTGCCTTGGAAAGCGAAGGCGTCTATTTTACGGTGGATGAATTCAAGGGGAGGGTGCCCGTAAAGAGAAACGGGATGAAGTTCCGGTGCGACGCGAAAATGTTTGACAATCCCTTCCTCGCCGAGGCTTACGAAGTGCGGAGCGGCGCAACCCGGAGCGCCGGAACGAGGATTCGGATTGACTTTGATTACCTTCACCAGCGGTCGCTTTATGATGCTCTACTTCTCGATATCCACGGCTGCCTTACCTCACCAGTGGCCAATTGGTTTCCCGTTTTTCCCGGTGCGCCCGGCATCAATTCCAGCCTGAGATTCGCGCACATTGGCAATCCTGCCCGGCGGTGGTTTTCACAGGTCGATGAAAACAGGCTCAAGATCGGCTGGGAAAGAAAGTGGGGGAAGAAACTGATTTACGTGCTCAGCCGAATATACGGATGCCCCTTGGCAACCGCTGAGTATGTCGATCTGAATCACGCGCAGACGGTGGCTAAATGGGCTTCGCGCATGCTCGAAGAGCACGAATCCTGTGTGGTCTATACCTTCGCCGCATCAGCCGCCAGAGTCTGCATGGCTGCTGCCGACTTGAACTTGAACATCAAGGGCACGAAGTTCCTGGTGACGGGTGAACCGCTCACTCCGCAGAAAATGAAGGAAATTGAATCAGCAGGCGCTTCTGCGGTCCCGGTTTACGGGATCTCGGAAGCAGGCGTGATCGCTTCCGGATGCGATAAATCATCCGACATAAGCGACCATTGCCATCTGTATAAGGACACCACCGCAATCATCACCCGCCAGTGTGCTGTCCCGTATTCTGACGCTACCGTAGGGTCTTATCTTTTCACGAACATACTTTACGAATCGCCCAAATTGCTGCTGAACGTGGACATGGGTGATTATGGAGACCTCGACGTAAGCCCTTGCGACTGTGGGTTTGGGAAAGTCGGTTTTGATGTTCACCTTAGCGGCATTCGGAGTTATGAAAAGCTCACGGGTGAAGGAGTGACGTTTGTTAACACCGACTTCATTTGGATTATCGAGAAGAAACTCCCTGAAAGTTTCGGTGGAAAAAGCACAGACTATCAGCTTGTTGAAGTGGAAAGCCATGACGGAATACCGCATTTGTGTCTTCTGGTCTGCCCCCGGGTCGGAAATGTTAATGAAACTCAATTAATAAGCACCTTCCTGAGGCTGCTGAAAGGGGCCGAGGACAGGCTATGGGCACAAGCCGGAACAGAGATGTGGAGTCAATCAGGGATGATACGAGTCGTCCGGGATTTTCCCATCCCAACAGCAAGCGGAAAAATCCTGCCATTCTATCTTATGAAATCACATACGGACTCATCACGGAGCACACGGTCTATAAGAGGAGGCGACTATGGGATTCCCAGCGCAGAGGATGAGAAGGCTACGCCAGAATGGCGCATTTCGACGCTTAGTTCGTGAAACAACACTCTCGGTTGACGATCTGCTTCAACCGTTTTTTGTAGTGCCCGGTCATGGAATTAAGGAGGAGATCGGCTCCCTGCCAGGGAACTGCCATCTTTCCATCGATTGCCTTGTAGAAGAAGTCAAGAAAGCACAGGCTCTTGGGGTGCCGGCTATGCTACTTTTCGGCGTTCCCGACGCGAAGGATAAGGATCTTTTCGCTGCCGAGGCATACTCTCCCCGTGGCATTGTCCAGGAAGCGGTAAGAGCTATAAAGCGCAAAGTACCGGATATCCTGGTCACCACGGACGTATGCCTCTGCGAATACACTCCGCACAGCCATTGTGGAATTCTTGAGAACGGTTATCTGGTGAACGACAAGTCTCTGGAGCTTTTGGCCAAGACGGCAGTGTCTCATGCGGAAGCGGGTTCTGACATGGTTGCGCCCGCTGCCATGCTGGATGGCCAGATCGGAGCTATGCGGCAGGCACTGGATTCCCATGGCTTCCAGAATCTGCCCATCATGGCCTATTCCGCAAAGTTCGCGTCCAAACTCTACGAACCATTTTTCAAAGAAGGGACTCAGTCGGCCCTGTCCAACGGCAACAAGAAAACGCACCAAATGCCCTTCTATAACACCAATGAGGCAATGCGTGAGATCGCTCTCGATATCGAAGAGGGCGCCGATATCATCATGGTGAAGCCCGCACTCTTTTATCTCGACGTCGTTTACCGGGCCAAACAGCAGTTCCAGATGCCGCTGGCGGTTTACAACGTAAGTGGTGAATGCGCCATGATCGATGCCGCAGCGCGGCTCGGCCGCCTGGACAGGAACCGCATCATGTTTGAGGCCTTGGCATGCATGAAAAGGGCGGGCGCAGATATCATTATCACCTATGCCGCGATGCAGGTTGCGCAGTGCCTTAGGGGAAGACAGGTATGTGTGGAGTCTTAGGAGCTGTCCGGACCTTGCGATAATTGCCAGCACAGCGCAGAGTAATAGCGATCCCTCAAGGACTTGCCGGTCGCTCCAGTCTCAAAACCGAAGAAATTCCTCGTATCGGGAAATTTCCGGCCCGAAGCATCGTTCAAGTTCGGAGAAAATGCGAGGTTACCTCTACCATGGAAATTGTCGTCATCGGACTGAACCACCGCACGGCGAGTGTCGAACTGCGTGACCGTATGGCCTTTAGTAATGAACAGGCCTGCGAAGCGTCCGAGCAGATACGCTCTCGCGGTGTGGTGAAAGAAATCGTTATTCTCTCGACGTGTAACCGAACTGAACTATATGGGGTTCCGAATGGACACGGAGGGAATAGCGCAGAGTTGATGGAGAAGTGTTTCGTGTCGTATCAGAGGCTCCAGCCAGAAGACGTTAGAGGAGCATTCTACCGGCGTCTTGACCGGGACGCCGTGCGGCACATCTATCGCGTCGCCTCAGGCTTGGATTCGATGTTGCTCGGGGAAGCCGAAATCCTGGGTCAGGTGCGCACCGCTTACCAGAATGCCTTTGACCGGGGTGTGACCGGGCGCGTACTGAATCGGCTGTTCCAGTCTGCCCTCGAAGTCGGGAAGCGCGTCCGGACCGAAACCGGAATCGGGACTCATCCCATGTCGGTGGCGTTCGCCGGCGTAAAGCTCGCAGAAGGAACTTTGTCCTCTCTCAAAGACAGACGGGCACTAATCCTGGGAGCTGGTGCCACGAGCGAGAAAGTAATACAGCACCTGACCGACCGTGGAGTGGGACAAATACGCATCCTGAACCGGACTATTGAACGGGCACAGGCCTTGGCGGCGCGTTACGGTGGTGAGGCTGTACCATGGGACGACTTGCAGACGGCACTCAAATGGCCTGACTTGGTTGTATCATCCGTCTCATGTACTGAGCCAGTGCTGACTCGGGATCTGTTGCAGCAAGCTCTGGCGTCACGGGGAACCAGAACGCTGGTGATGATTGACCTTGGTATCCCTCGCAACGTTGCGCCGAACGTGGCGGATTTCGGCAATGTTTGCCTTTATAATATCGACCATCTGAACGAAATCGTCGAGCAGAACAGAAAAGCGCGGGAAAAGGAGATTCCACGTGCGGAGATGATTGTCGAAGAACAAGTCGAGAATTTCGCACGTTGGCAGGCCGGGATCACGGCTTGTTCTGTGCTCGAGGACCTGCGCGCTGGATCCCAGCTTGATCGAGAGACGTTCCTCCGCAAACACGCGGAGGCGATGTCGCATTTTTCGGAGGTCGAGCAGATTTATGCCATGGAACTGCTGAAAAAGTTTCTCAGCGGCTCGATGACAGACCTATCCGGGTGCCCACACGAGGAGAGTGAAATGTGGAGCAGGCTCCAGGAGCTGGGATCACGGTGCAAAGCATTGGACGACAACCATCAGAAGCGCTGACCAAGTTGCTGGCCGACGGGGTTGCGCCGGGCCCTGAAGTTGGGGCAGGGCGCCCTCCTGGATGTCCTCTTCACGAATCTATGGGCAGGGGCGCTGAACTTGGACGGATGCACTTCCGCGGATTCATTGACCTGCTCTCGCGCGAGGGTTGTTTGAAGCGCATCACGCGCCTCGTTGACTGGAAGATTGAGCTTGGGGAGATTACCAGAAGCCATGCATTGCCTCTGCTTTTTGAGAACATCAAGGATTATCCCGGTCTGCGTGTTTTCACCAATGGTTTGAGCAGCACTTCGTCAGTGGCGCTTGCGCTGGGGCTTGGTCCGCAAAGCGACTGGAAGGCCGTTGTGGCCGAAGCCAGACGGAAGACCGCCACTCCGAGGAATCCCATCATGGTGGACTGGGGACCAGTTATGGAGACTGTTCTGGAGGGGGCGGAAATTGACCTTCTAAAATTCCCGATTCCGCAATGGAGCAAGTACGATGCCGGTCGCTACATTGGCACGTGGCACGTTAACGTGACGCGGGACCCCGAAACGGGTTCCCGGAATCTGGGTGTATACCGGATGCAGGTCCTTGGCCGGAATCAAACAACCGTAAGCACATACCCAAACAGCCACTTGTTTCACCATCTTGCCAAGGCCGAAAAGAATGGCCAACCATTAGAAATGGCCGTTGTCATAGGTGCGGCTGAGCCGGTGGTCATGGCTGCCGGTGCTGCTTGCCCGCCAGGCTATGACGAGTATGATTTGGCCGGAAGCTTGGCTGGGGAGGGCATTCGACTTATCAGGTGCAAGAGAGTGAATCTTGAGGTTCCCGCTGAAGCGGAAATCGTGATTGAAGGTACGGTCAAGCTCGGAGTGCGCGTTCAAGACGGACCCTATTTCGATTACGCCGGAAAGCCAACGACGAATCCGGAAGCCTTAGTGTTTGAAGCCAGCCAGCTGATGTTTCGAAACCAACCGATCTTTCGCGGGGCGGCCGTGGGCCACGTTGGCGCTGAGGATCAGCAGCTTTTTTCTCTGCTGGCAGAACTGGGCCTTTTTGATTTTCATGACTCGCGGCCAAGGCATCAGGTTCAGACCCACCTAGTCAGGGGCAGACTATTTCGATTGTTCCAGCTAATTGGCAGGATGAATGCGCCAACGTTCTTTCGTAAAAGAAGAGGGCACCCGACCACTATTCCTTGATTCTCCTTGGCGTCTTGGCGCACCAAACGACATCATGTGAACTCCTAATGGCACGCCATTACAGGAGTAGATGAAACACATAGCGTTTCACACGAGGGCCTGGCTGCGCGCAGACACAAGCGAAAAAGACCCGTGGCGATCACAAACCAACTGGATAGACCAGGTCACCGGAACTGAGATGGGAGGAATCCATCATGGATCTTCTACTGCTCCATGTTCCCAAGTTCAACAACTATTACAAGCCATTCGGCTGGTTCTCGTTTATCAATCTTCCTCCAATAGGCCTCCTGGGACTGGCTGATTTCTTGAGAAAGAACCGTTATTCCACGAGGATCGTCCACCTTGGTGTTGAGAAGTATAAGTACGGTGAAATCAATCTGGATAAGATGATCGCAGAGCATCAGCCTGCCATCGTTGGCCTTGATCTGCATTGGCATTTCCAGACGTTTGATGTGATTGAAATCGCACAGAAACTCAAGCAAGCGCATCCCGAGGTAGCAATCGTTGTGGGAGGATTTACCGCTTCTGTTTCTGCTGAAGAAATCCTTCGTGCGTTCGACTGCATTGATTTTGTGGTCCGGGGAGATGCGGAGATTCCCTTGCGGGACTTGATTGCCGAGTTCCATTCAGGCAGGGCATATCATAATGTGCCGAATCTTGCTTTTCGGGAAGGCGGCGCCATTCGGGCTAATCCTATCAGCTACTTGGGCGACCAGAAAATCCTCGACAGCCTGTGTTATACGGATTTTACTTTGATGAAAGACTATCCGACTTTTGTGGACTCATTTTCCAGATATGTGCACCTTGATATCTTTTCAGCAGACCTTCAGAGGCTTTTGATGGAGCAAGGGAAGATGTTCCCAGTCTTTCTTGGACGGGGCTGCGTGTATAACTGCTCATTTTGCGGTGGAGCGCGAAGCGCGCAGAAGAGTATTAATAGCCGGGTGGGAGTCTACCTGAGGCCTGTCGAGTCTGTGCTGGATTCGCTGAAGGATCTTCAGCGCTTTGGATTTGATGCAGCCGTCCTTCCGCTTGACCCGCCTCCGGCTCCAGAGCGTGAGAAGTTCTACCTTGCACTATTTGAAGGCATTAAGGAGGAAAAAATCCGGCTGACGCTGGAAGTCGAGCGCTATCACCTGCCTACGCGCGAATTTATCAAGCGGTTTCGTGATTTGCCCGGGCCGGATTCGTGGATCACGCTCAGTCCCGGCAGTCACAATGAAGAGATTCGGAGGAAGAACGGCCTTTACCGTTACAGCAATGCGGAACTGGAAGAGTGTCTCAAAATGATGGACGAGGAAGGCGCCAACTCCCTGGTATATTTCTGGGCTGGACAGCCCTTTGAACGGGAGAATGATCTGAAGGAGATGGGCAGGTACATGAGGTATTTGCGGCGCAAATTCAAGCGCCTAAGATGCCGGGCCAGCATGATCGAAATCGAACCTGCAAGCCCGATGAGCAGCAATGCAGAGCGCTATGGCGTCATACCTCAACGCCAAAGTTTCATGGATTACTACCACTACCATCGTCAGGCCGGACATAATCCCTTCCTCGAAATGGGATGCGACCGGACTGAGTGTCCCTCACAGGCTAAGACCAAGACTCTATTTTGCCGGCATCTCTGTACCCGGTTCGATCGCCGATGGGCTTCTCCATTTGTCAGGAGGACTCTCTGCAACTGTGCAGCCGGTATGTGGAAATCGGGAGCGTTCGGTCTTCTTGACAAGATAATTGGAGCGGCATTCATTATGCCCTTTGTTTTTGCTACATAACACGTGGGCGAGGCAATTCCATTTCAAGTCTGAAAGCGAAGTGGGCAAGTTCCTCTTCTACCTTCGGCGGCCAGCCACAGGTTGGGTCCACCGGGCCGAGCAAGCAAGCACTGCCTGTTGGGCGTCGAAGCGACCTCCAATCCACGGCCAGATGGAACGGTCGGGTCGCCCACAGGAGGTGCTTCAATGCGAGGGACTGACTCGAGCTTTGATTAGAGCAGGCCTTTTGGAAGCTCACGTTCAGTATTGGCGAGGCTCCTTCGGTGCAGGTGGCTCCACAGGCGAGTACGTTGGGCCATAGCCAATTCAAGCGCGCAATCAGATTAGGCGGGCCAGGGGGAAGATTTTCATGGAAACGAGCAAACTGAATTCAGGCACGACCGTAGGGGTGCTTTATTGTGGCGACATGGGAACAGCTTTCGCGAAATTGCTGCGCAAGAGTGGCTTGCGAGTGGTCACAACCTGTCAAGGTCGTAGCCCCGTCACTAAAGAGCAAGCCCTCTCGTCTGGGATCGAAATACTTCCGAGTCTCGAGGATGTGGTTGCCCAAAGCCACTTCGTTTTTTCGCTTGTCCTTCCCTCAGCCGCCATCGATGTGGCGCGGCAATACGTCTGTTACCGTCAGATGCGTCCTCAGGACAGTATCTTTGTTGAGGCGAACAATATCGGCTTGGACGCGCTTAAGCAGATCGAACGCTTAATGGCCGAGCAGAATATTCCGTTGGTGGACGCAGCGATTCATGGGACGGCACACCGGCTGGAAGACGTCGCCATGCTATACATCAGTGGCCCGAAGGCCAGAAGCGTCGAGGCAATTTGCAAAGGTCTCTTGCGCGTGAATTGGCTGGGGACGAGGATTGGATCGGCCAGCCTTATGAAGCAATTGATGTCAGCGATTTCCAAGAGCTTGCCCGGCCTTTTCCTAGAGGTTGGTACGTTAGCCGAGAGAGCGGACATGTTAGAGCCATTCTTGGAGAGTTGCCAACGCTTCTACCCCTCTATTATGACTGTCATTGAACGCACACTGCCGACATATCCTCGCCATGCCGTAAGGCGGCTGGCTGAGGTACGGGAAATCGAAGAATTAGGACGAGGGTTTCAGTTGCGGTTAGGCATGACCCACGAAGCTGGCACATGGATACAACTCATTGCCAGTCTTCCGTGGCATCAAATGAAATCAGAAAATCCTTCCGATGTTAGGACGATCATTCACTCTGTAGCGAACGCCAGTTTCCCCGAAAATTCATAAATCATATCTTTGGAGGTACAAACATGATATCGCAAAAACCAAAATCTGCCGAGTTGCACCCGGGTCCCGGTTTCCGTATTTACGAGGATTTTCCCAGACTGGATCCGGCATTGATGAAGCGTTTCCAGGAATACGAAGTGCCGGACATTTCGGACACCCTCAACCGGCTCTACGCATTAGATGCAGCCATCGTATGTCAAACGAATAAGAGTCACCGGCTGTGCGGGCCAGCGTGCACCGTCCACGTATTTCCGGGTGATAATCTCATGGTTCACAAAGCGCTGGATATCGCTAAGCCGAATGACATCGTTGTAGTTGATGGACATGGCACTCGCGGGATGAATGCGGTGCTCGGGGACATCATTTGTACCAAGGCCAGACACCGTGGAATCGCAGGTTTTATTGTTGACGGGTTGGTGCGAGATATGCCCGGGATCGAGCCTCTGGATTTTCCCGTCTTCGCGCGTGGGACGACGCCCGTCGGCCCATTACATCGTGGCCCGGGCGAAATTAACTGCCCGATCTCGTGTGGCGGGGTAGTAGTCAACCCGGGCGATGTGATTGTCGCCGACGTTTCCGGAATCGTCGTGGTTCCCCGGAAACAGGCCGAAGATGTTTTGCAGCGACTTGAGGCTCACAAAGCTCATCAGGAACCGTACCTGGCGGCTGTGCGCAGAGGTGAGTTCTCGAACGCGTGGGTCGATGGGCTGTTGGAGAAGGATAGGTGCCTCATTTACAGCGATTCGGTTGAAACGGCTGAGGTACTCAGTTCCTAATTGCGATGCTCTGTGGACCCAGGCCAATGATCCTCCCAATGCGGCGCGAGGCCTGGGAATGAGCGGAGAAAACCTGCTATGAGATATATTCCACGGTTATTGGAACTTTGGGGCTATTCCGTGCGCGCGAGACGGATACTTGGCAGGGCTGGTCGTCAAAGGCTCCAGGCCAGACGTCACCTCTCCCAGTTTTATGAGGATGTCTGGCGTGAGGGAGCGGGCGAACTGGGCGCGACGTTTGAAGAGCTGGAAGAAGGAATCTTCAAAATCAGCCGTGACGGCACAAGCACAAGAGTACACAAGAACTACACCCCGCTGGACGACCCTGTCACGTTGCGTATCGCTCTCGACAAACTTCTTGTTCACTCCATCCTTCGCTCGCACGGCTTGCCTACGCCGGATCATGCTGAATTTTCTTTGAACAACCTGAATCATGCGTACCGATTTCTTGCCCAGCATCGAATGTGCGTTGTGAAACCAGCAGATGGCACGGCTGGAGGGAGTGGCGTCACAACGGGGATCGAAACGCGGTCGCAGCTAATCAAGGCCGCAGCTAGAGCTGCCGGCTACGGCCCGAGGCTGCTTATAGAAGAACAACTGGAAGGAGATATGATTCGTCTGTTGTATCTTGATGGGCGCCTGCTGGATGCTGTGAGGCGCTGTCCCCCCACAGTTCTTGGAGATGGCGAGTCAAGGATTTCTCAATTGGTCTTGAGCCTCAATCAGAAGCGCCTCGATGCTGGTTACCAGCTTGCCCAGGCCACTCTAAAGTATGACATGGATACGGAACGGACACTGGCACGGCAGGGCCTTTCTTGGCGGTCCGTGCCGGCCAAGGACCGGCGAGTCACGCTTAAGACCGTCATCAATGACAATATGGCAGACGAAAACGAATCGGTTGTAAGTCAGATACCTGAGAGTACTATCGCCATCGGGCGCCGGGCGGCTGAAGCGGTCGGAGTCAGACTGGCAGGCGTCGACGTCATCACGCCGGACATTCGTCAGGGACTTGAGCAAGCAGGAGGCAAGATCCTCGAGATCAACACCAACCCTGGATACCATAATCACTATTTCAATGGGAGTGGGTCCTGTCGCGTGGTCGTGCCCATTCTAAAAACTTGTCTAGAACATGCTCGTCGGTTCAGGGAGGATGGGGAATATGTCCAGACCTAACGGCAGTGGGCATCTCCCCCCGGCAATTCTTTTTGGGGGATTCTTTCAGGCATTCCAGGTAGTCGAAAGTCTGGCGACCCGATCCATTCCAGTCTACGTCCTCAACGATCGGTGGGCCGAAGCGCGTTACAGCCGCTATGCTCGAGCGATTCGTTTGCCGCAAAATGTGCCATACACCCAGGCGGCCGCAGATTTTCTGATCAGCAGCGCTTCCGATTATTTGGAAGGAAGCGTCTTGTTGGCAGCAGGTGACCAAGAACTCGAAATCATCAGCGACCATCGGGAAACACTAACCCAAAAGTTCCGGCTCGACTTGTCAAACCCGGTCGCCCAGCAAAAGATGCTTAACAAGTTGGCGACGTATACGGCGGCGAACGAAGTGGGCGTGGCAACGCCGCGGTTTTGGCCAGTTGGGACGGAGAAAGATATAAGCCACTTGCGCACGGAGTTTGTTTATCCGCTGATCGTTAAGCCTAAGTTGTCGCACGTTTTTCAGCGTAAGTTCAACCGCAAGTTTTTTGAGGTGGGGAGTTTCCAACAACTCCTCGACAGTTATCGCGTTACTGAGTCTGCGGGCATTGAAGTTGTGCTTCTCGAGAAGATTCCTGGGCCCGACAGTAAATTGTGCAGCTATTACACCTACATGGACGAAGAAGGCAATCCTCTGTTCGATTTTACAAAGCGTATTATCCGGCGTTATCCGGTGAATATGGGAATCGGCTCTTACCATATCACTGACCGGGTCGCGCACGTGCGCGAACTTTCACTCAAGCTGCTTCGGCACGTTGGACATCAGGGTCTGGCTAACGTCGAATTCAAATACGACGAGCGCGACAGACAGTTGAAATTGATCGAGTGCAATGTACGGTTTACTGCCGCGAATAGCCTCCTCGCAAAGGCTGGGATTGACCTGGGGAGTTTTGTTTATAATCGCATCGTCGGCATCCCGCAGCCGCCGCTAACCAAGTTTCGGGTCGGTCTGCGACTATGGGACCCGCTAAGAGACTTTCGCGCATTCTTAGAACTTAGGAAACACGGGGAGTTGACGCTGGTGCAGTGGCTTGCCAGCATCATGCACCGATCTTCGATCGCCTATTTCTCCTGGCGTGACCCATTGCCAAGCCTTATCCGCATGTCGAAGCGCGCCAGAATCTACTGAACAATAGCCCAAGCAATCTTTGAGGAGGGCGTTCTTGCAGCATCGTTGCACCGCCTAATTCACCTTCCAAAGTGGGTACCTCCGAACGAGTTGGCCTGAAAGCCTATGCCAACAGATTTCCGATGAAGTGACGGGTCACTTTTAGGCTGGCATAACAAGACCTTTTTTGCGCCTTAAGGTACATTGCACGTCCCGGGGAGTGGGAAATGCCATATCGAGATAATCAGAGTAATGACGCGAGAAAGCATGTTTGCATGCTTGCGTATACGTTTTATGAAAATGACTTTCGGGTCAGGAGATATGCTGAGGCCTTAGTGCAGGAGGGTCATGATGTTGATGTCGTCTGTCTCCGAAGGCCCGGGGAATCGTGCTGTGTTACGGACAACGGGGTCAGGGTGATACGGATACAGCGACGATCTGTCACTGAGAATTCCAAGTGGTTGTACCTCTTCAAGCTGCTCTCCTTCTTTGTTAAGTCATTCGTTGTGCTTTCCTTGATCCACGTCCGTCGGCGCTATCATCTCGTCCATGCTCATAATCCTCCAGACTTTTTGGTGTTTTCAACGCTCATTCCCAAACTGACCGGCGCCAAGATCATCCTGGATATCCACGATATCCTCCCTGAGTTTTACGTAAGCAAATTCAACAGTGGCAAGGGCTCACTCGTTTATCGAAGTTTGGTCCTGCTCGAAAGGATGTCCGCAAAATGGGCAGATCGAGTGATCCTCGCAAACGATATTTGGCTTTCGCGGTATGTTTCCAGATCGGCGGACCCGGCCAAGTGCACGGTCATCATTAATTATCCGAACACGAGTCTCTTCTCCCACCGTGAGGGCGTTTCCAATCGTGCAGGGTTTAGGTTTGTCTACCCCGGATCCCTTAATTGGCACCAAGGCTTAGATATCGCCGTGCGAGCGTTCTCATCTCTTTGCGAGAGAAAGGAACGATGTGAGCTGGATATATACGGCAACGGAAGTAGTCGGAATGGACTCTTCAGTTTGATTGCGGAGCTCGATTTGGACAAGAGGGTCAGCATACACAATCCTGTGCCGTTCACTGAGATGCCGAACGTGATGGCAGAGGCCGACTGCGGGATTGTCCCGAAACGTGCGGAAGGATTTGGGGGAGAAGCCTTCAGCACCAAGATATTGGAGTTCATGGCTATGGGAATTCCCGTAATTGCAGCCGCGACCCCGGTCGATCGCTGCTACTTTGACGATTCGCTCATCCTCTTTTTCAAGCCCGGGGATCCCAAAGACCTTGCCGACAAGATGGAACGGATTATGACCGATTCTGCTTTGCGGAAGAGCTTGGTTGAACAGGGATTGATGTTCACTCGCGAGAATAGCTGGGAGAATAAAAAGGTCCTGTACAATGACCTGGTTCATTTGCTCTTGGAATCTGGACAGGATGCTCGCAGCCGTGGAAGAATCAAAGGAGGTATCCAGCCGATTGTTCATTGAGGTCGCTACCCCGCCGCAAATTTGCCACTCGAACGAAATGCACATATAGATTTCGGATTGCCCGTCCCTGAGGGCGCACGTCAGATTTGTGGTTCGAGTCCACGCCGGGGAGAAAAAAATTTAGAGTCAAAAAGTTATAAGGAATGTTTCGCATAGTTGTACGGATTTTATGCGAAGTCTACTGGCGCGTAACATGCGGAGGATCTGTTAGATAGCCAAACGGGCACGGATTGGAAAATCGAATCCACGCTGAAATCCACTTCGCCGAGAAGCAAACTGTCCAGTACACGGAGATGGAGCCTACGCGCGTGACAAAAACCTGCTTTCATCACCGCCGGCGTGGTCCTGGTTAGAGATCTCGTGCAAGTATCAAGACAGACGTGCATCGCTCCGCACTACGTCCGAGCCGCGAGCACGGTGCGCGAGAACTGCGGGTACGTCGCGCGATAGCCGCGCCAACGCGCGATCGGAGCCAGTGCGCCAAA
>JAKAWN010000101.1 GCA_021827245.1 Acidobacteriota bacterium
AGACCGCTTTCGACGCGATTTCCACGGCCGATTGCAAAGGCTTCTTTTTTAGCGCCCATTACGCTACATTATAAATGGAACAGCTCTAGATGGGGATACTCTTGGAAAACCTGTTTTACGCCTTTCCGGCGTTGCTCAAGATTCAACTGCCCCGGTATCGTAATGGTCACGATATTTCCTTTTCCCTTCACGAGCTTAACCATAATTTCGGTACTTTGAATCCCTGCTTGGACATTATCTGTTCCAACGAACATAAGCCGCTTGGACTCAGGATCATCGGAATCCACGCAGATCACTGGAATGCCCTGTTTGATTGCATCGTCGATCGCGTCTGTAAACAGCCCGGGTTGTGCAGGCGACACCAGCATTCCGGTGGGGTGCTGTGCCAAGACCTTCTTGAATTCCGCCAATTCTGTTTGGGGGTCGTAAGAATCCGGGCCAACACATCCGCCTTAATGACCATATGAGTGGCGGCGTCCATGAAACCTGCCTTGGCGTCCTGCTAATAGGGAAGGTTAGTGTTGGCGGCGACAAGATTATAGTGCTCGTCCTCCTGATGATAAGGCTTATCCGCACGAGCTGGAGAACGCCGCTAGAATGAATAAAAGACAAAGGACGAACCACCGGTTGCACACCTTTATAATTCTTCCTCTCTGATTGATGGTCTGGACGGGTTATGAGAAATCCGATGCTTTTCGGAACGAAGATGGAATACGGTTTCCCTGAAGCAATATTCAAAGATAATAGGGATTGGCTTTGCGAGGAAGAGTTGTCGCAAGAATGGCAAGAAAGTGGGCGTGCCTGCTGCTGCCTGCCAGCTTGAACACCCGATGAGCTGTGGCCTAGAATGATAGGGGTGGAAGTATGACGCAGTTTGACAATATCCTTCGGAAAGTCCAGGCCTACCGCCCGGGCGAGGATCTCGTATTGCTTCGCAATGCCTATCGCTTGTGCCAGGAGAAACATGAAGGCCAGAAACGGTTGTCCGGAGAGCCTTACGTATCCCACCCTTTGGAAGTTATGAACATCCTTGCGGACCTGCGCCTGGACGCGGTGTGCCTGGCGGCTGGCATGCTTCACGACGTGGTCGAGGACACTCCAACCAGCATCGAGGGATTGCAGGTTCAGTTCGGTCCGGAAGTTGCTCACATTGTCGAAGGAGTTACCAAGATCAGCCGGATTCATTTCCTGAGCCGCGAGGAGCAGCAGGCGGAAAACTTCCGCAAGATGTTGCTCGCCATGGTTGACGACGTGCGGGTTGTTCTGGTGAAGCTGGCAGACCGCCTCCACAACATGCGCACGCTGGAACATTTGCCACCCGAAAAGCGCCGGCGGATTGCCCATGAAACGCTTGAGATCTATGCGCCGATCGCACACCGCCTGGGAATGGGGAAGATGCGGGGCGAGCTTGAAGACCTGGCGTTCCAGTACCTCGAGCCTGAAGCCTATCTGGAAGTCAAGAAGGCTGTGGAGAGCCGGAGGAAAGTCAACGAACACTTTCTTGCCGAGGTCCGACACCTGGTTGAATCCAAAATGAAAGATAACTCAATCCCCGCCAGGGTCGAGGGCCGGATCAAGAGGCTGTACAGCATCTGGCAGAAACTCAAGAGGCAGGACATCGCAATTGAGCAGGTTTATGACCTGCTGGCGGTGCGCATCATTACCGACGACGTCAAGAATTGTTACGCGGCGCTGGGAGTCATCCACAATACCTGGCGACCGGTCCCGGGCAGAATCAAGGACTTCATCGCTATTCCCCGCCCCAACCTCTATCAGTCGCTTCATACCTCAGTGATTGGACCACACGGGCAGCCCTTTGAAGTCCAGATCCGCACCGAAGAGATGCACCGCGTGGCCGAAGAGGGAATTGCGGCTCATTGGAAGTATAAAGACGGGCACGAAACCACGGTTCAGGATGCCGAGCGCTTCGCCTGGCTCAGGCATCTGGTCGAATGGCAGAAAGAGATGCGGGATTCGACCGACTTTCTGTCGACTCTCAAGATCGACCTCTATCCGCAGGAAGTTTACACTTTTACTCCAAAGGGCAAAGTCATTGTTCTGCCTCGTGAAGCAAGTCCCATCGATTTCGCGTACGCCATCCACACCGAGATTGGCAATCATTGCACGGGAGCAAAGGTCAACGGGCGGATGGTTCCGTTGAAAACCAAGTTGCTGAACGGCGACATTATTGAAATCATCACCCAATCCAGCCAGACTCCCAGCCGCGACTGGCTGGCGCATGTCAAGACATCGCGGGCGCGAAACAAGATCAAGCACTGGATCAACATCGAGCAGCGCAAGCAAGCAGTGGAAATTGGCAGGAAATTGCTCGAAAAGGAGGCTCGCAAGTACGACGTCGTCTTAAAGAAGATATCCGAGGAGGATTACCTTCGAGTCGGACGCGAGTATGGCTGCAGCCTGCCGGATGACCTGCTGGCGGGCATTGGATTCGGTAAATACTCGGCGCGGCAGGTCCTCGCAAAACTTACGCCGGAGGCAGGCAGTGAACCCGGCCAGCCATCGCGGCTGACCAGCACTTTCAAGAGGGTTCTTGGCCTTCGCTCGGACGCGGCCATCCAGGTGCACGGACATGGAGATCTGATGGTTTACCGCGCGAAGTGCTGCAACCCCATTCGTGGTGAACCGATTGTCGGCTATATCACGCGCGGCAAAGGGATTTCCGTCCACTCGAAGAATTGCCCGAATGTTCAAAACCTGATGTACGATGCGGAACGGCGTATCGAAGTCGAGTGGACCGGCCCGAAGTATACCTTCTACCCGGTGCGTCTGACTCTGCTGACCACCGATCGCCAGGGCATGCTGGCGGATGTTACTGCCGCCATCAGCAGTGACCGTTCAAACATTCAGAACATTGAGGCCCGTACCGGCGACAACCAAGCCTCGATTGATGTGACTGTTGATATTGTTGACAAGGAGCACCTGGAAAAGATAGTGTCATCGCTCAGGAAAATTGAGGGCGTCTACCGCGTGGAGCGCGTCCAAAGGACCTGAAATTCGAAGGTGTACTGATATTCCCATCCTGGCGGGCTGGCCGGTACATATTCGGTTGTGGAAGCGTGGATGAAAACGTACAAGGCACCTTTGCCAGGGAATGAAGACCGGCAATACCCTGTGATGGCGCCTAGTTCGCCGGCCCGGTCAGCTACACAGCTAGCATACAGCTCAGATAGCCTTGATGACCTTCCCGGCGCGGATGCAGGCGGTGCAAACACGCAAGGTTTTCCGGGTTCCGTTAACCACCGCATGAACACGGCGGAGATTGGGATTCCATCTGCGCCGGGTGACATTGTGAGCATGGCTCACATTATTTCCGTAAGAAGGACCCTTGCCGCAAATTTCGCAGTTACGCGCCATTAAAAACTCCCTTTGGAATGGAAAGATCTGTAAAATGCAACCTTTAATTCTATCAAAAGTTCAACATATTGCCTACCGTCCAATGCCTTCAGGCAGCGAGGGCCGCTCTCGGAATGCCAAGCTTCGCAGCCATCTTAGGATATCTGCGGTTGGCCTGCTCGGCATTGCTGGAGTCATGTTGCTGATGCCGGCCTGCCAGCAGCCCGCCGGCTCGCGAGATGTCTGGGCGCGCGTTGACGGGCATCCGATTTATCGTTCCCAGGTCGAGAAAATCTATCGCAGCCGAATCGGGTCCACCGGGGAAGCAGATGACAAAGAAGAGGCGCTCAGCTACAAGCTCAACATTCTGAATGAACTCATCAATAACCAGATCCTGATGGAGCACGCCGCCCAGTCCGGGATTAGGGTCTCGGAGTCGGAAGTTGACACCAAGATGGCCCAAATGAAGAGCCCGTACTCGCAGCAGCAATTTGACGAGAAGCTGAAGAAACGCGGCATTACCGAAAACGACCTGCGGGAGGAGGTTCGGACCACCCTCACTTTGAACGATCTGATCAACCGCGACGTCAACTCCAAGGTTTCCGTGAGCGACGCGGAAATCGCCGCCTATTACCAGAAGAACAAAGCGTCCTTTGATGTGCCTGAAACGGAATATCACCTTGCTCAGATCGAGGTGACTCCAGGGCCCAGCAAAGACGTGCACAACCTGAAAAACGACGATGCGAAGACGCCCGAGATGGCCCAGCGGAAGATACAGGCGCTCTATGCTCAGCTTCAGGCAGGCGCCAACTTTGCGACCGTTGCGGAGAATTACTCCGAAGATCCAACGACGGCGTCCAGCGGCGGCGACATGGGTTTTGTCCCGGAGTCGGCGCTGTCCGCCAATCCGGCGATTGAGCGCGTCGTCAAATCGCTGAAGGTGGGACAAATTTCCGGGATCATCATCACCCGGAGCGGCTACCACATCATCAAGCTGCTGGGCATTGAACATCCCGGGCAAATGCCACTGACCGATCCAAAAGTTCAAAGCAGAATCCGCAACACGCTGCTGAATGAGAAGGAGCAGTTGCTCAAGGCCGCGTATATTGAGAACCTGCGCGACAAGGCCAAAGTGAGGAACCTGCTGGCGGAGCAGATTATCAAGGGATCGGAGTAGTGTTTTTGACGAGCCAGGTCTCATTCCAATCTCATCAGCTTAGCGCCTGATTCGATCCCGGTGCCTTCCCGCACGTTGACTTCGGTAATACGCCCGGCGCGGGGCGCACGCAGTTCGTTCTGCATCTTCATTGCTTCGATAACGACCAGCCCCTGATCTGCGGCGACCTGCTGGCCGGGTTCCACCAGAACCCGGACCACTTTTCCCGGCATGGGCGCCAGCACGTCGAGGGGGCCGTTCTGTGCAACGGCCTGTCCGGCAAACCGTCGCATGCGAGGGTCACGGACCTGAACATGGAAATCATATTCGGCGATCGTGACCACCCATTTGCCCGCCTGGGCTGGAGTAGAGTCCGGTGCTGGAGCGACGCGAGCCTCGTAGGACCGGCCTCCGATGAGAATGGAATAGGCACCAGGGCTGATTTCCACCCAGTCGGCCTCGACGGCCTTGCCGTCAATCGAGAATTGCGGTTTCTCACGGCCGCCTTTGCCGTCGGAAGCACTCTCGATTGCGATCTGATGCCTGCTGGTTTGCGAGCCTTCGCACATCTCGATTTCGAAGTTCATGTTGCTCCAGCGTTCGGCTGTAGCGGCGGCCTGTGACCGCCGGTCTTTGGGCTCGGGGAGAATCGGCGCTCATCGAGCACTGCTACAACTTATGTCACGCTTTCTAGCCGGGCCAGCGGTTCAATTCCTCCGCGCGGCCCGCGGCCTTCCATCGTGAGGTTCTGCCGATCGGGCGCGAAGGCCCGCGCTGCGATTCCTGCCGCTTGCGAAGCTCCAGCATGGCCGCCAGAATGGCGACCTGGCCCAGTTCGGGCGGAGGAGGAAGCTGCAGCGTGCCTTCTGCCAGCATTCGATCGATGAAGCCGGTGTCCAGCTGCCCTTCGATAAATTCCGGGTGCGCCAGGAGCTGGCGGAAGAATTGCAGATTAGTCTGCGGGCCGGCCACCTCATATTCGCTCAAGGCGCGCCGCATGCGGGCCACGGCTTGCCGGCGGTCCGTTCCCCACACCACCAGCTTGGCCAGCAGCGGATCGTATTCAAGCGGAACTTGCCAGCCCTCATAGACTCCGCTGTCACTGCGGATGCCGGGACCGGAAGGGATGGCGAGCCGCGTGATGAGCCCGGGTGAAGGGAAGAAACCGCGGGCGGGGTCTTCCGCGTAGATTCGCGCCTCGATGGCGGCCCCGCGCAGTTGCACGTTCTCCTGGCGCCATTCAAGACGCTCCCCGGCGGCAATCCGAATCTGCTCCTTTACCAGGTCGATGCCCACCACCAGCTCGGTGACCGGGTGCTCCACCTGGAGCCGGGCATTCATTTCCAGGAAATAGAAATTGAGGTCCCGATCGACAAGAAACTCAGCGGTGCCCGCATTGGTGTATCCGGCCAGCTTGCCGATGCGCACGGCGGTTTCGCCCATGCGGCGGCGCAGTTCAGGATCAAGCAGCGGCGAAGGACATTCTTCCAGAACTTTCTGGTGGCGGCGCTGCAAGGAGCATTCGCGCTCGCCGAGATAGATCAGGTTGCCGTGAGTGTCACCGAGAAGCTGAATCTCGACGTGACGGGGGCGTTCGAGGCGTTTTTCCAGGTAGACGGACGGATCATTGAAAGCGTTCTGTGCTTCCGAGCGGGCGTTGCGGTAGGCCGATTCCAGTTCCTGCTCCGTGGCAACCATTCGCAAGCCTTTGCCGCCGCCGCCCGCCGAGGCCTTCAGCATGACGGGGAAGCCGATCTCCCGCGCCACCCGAACCACTTCTTCAAAACTTTCGAGATTCGCATCAGTGCCGGGAATCACGGGCAGGCCGGCCTGGCGGACCAGGTGGCGCGAAGCCGTCTTTGAGCCCATCAGTTCCATGGCTTCGGGCGAGGGACCGACGAAAACCAGGCCGGCATCGCGGCAGGCCCGCGGGAAGGCAGGATTTTCGGCGAGAAAACCGTAGCCGGGATGGATGGCCTCGGCGCCCGAGCGCCGGGCGGCGTCAACGAGGCGGTCAATGCGCAGGTAGCTTTCGATGGCCGGAGGGGGGCCGACCGGCAGCGCCTCATCAGCGTAGCGCACGTGCAGCGCCTTGCGGTCCACTTCCGAATAAACGGCCACGCTGCGAATGCCTATTTCGCGGCAGGCGCGCATCACCCGCACCGCAATCTCACCGCGATTGGCTACCAGAATTTTCTTGAACAAGCGACCTCCTGCTTATTGAAACCGGAAAATCGTTGCGATTCCCTCTTCTGTGCGCCCCATGGCCGGAAAAGCTTGAACACAGAGGCCACAGAGGGGCTCCGTTTACTCTGTGTTGAGAGCAGGAAGGCACGGAGGACACAGAGATGGTCGTCACAGCATCGCGCCTTACGCCTTGGGTTCGCCTCGATGACGTGAAAGTTTGATTATACACGTGCGGACATCCGGAAAAGCCCTCACCCACCGCCTTGTGGTTCCCCCTCTCCCGCAAGCGGGCGAGGGTTCGGACGTTTTCGTCGAAGACGGAGAAGCCTGAACACAGAGGCCACAGAGGGGCTCTGCCTACTATGTGTTGAGAGCAGGAAGGAACAGAGGGCACAGAGGCTCTCCGTGCGCTCTGTGTTAAAGCTTCGGGACCAGGGAGAACACAGAGCCTTCGTGCGAACCTGTTTTCTGCTTCGGAAAGCGAGGATCCATTGCAACGCGATTTTTCGGCTTCTAATGTTTTCAACAAGATGGCCCGGTTCGTTTTTTATGCACTCTAATGTTTTCAACAACTTCTCCGCTTCGTTTTTCGGTTCGTTTCGGTTCGTTTTTGCACACCGATCCTTTATTTTCAACAACTTCTCCGGTTCGTTTTTGAAAAAGCGTGTTTTTTTTGTCCCACGCGTCTTATTGTCGAGCGATTCTGACGCCAATTCCTCAAGCCTGCGATTCGTTTGAATCTGCGTCAGCAGCCTGAGTTTGCGCTCGATCAAGCGGTCGATCGCATACTCATGCCGGACGACGGCGGTCCATTCCGGGTGCACGGGTGCGAGCGCGGAATCGCGCAAAGCGGGTGAGACGTGGACGTGTTCCTGAAGGTAGAGCGTGTATTCTTCCACCACGTCGCGAGTTTCTTCTTCGAGCGCCAATTTCAGGCCGGCCGCGAGCGCGCGGGCTTCCTCTGTCTCAGTTCCTTCCTCGCGAAGTTGCCGGAAGGTGTTCGAGATCTGGGCGCCGCGCAGCGTGGGCGATTCGCCGTAAAGAACGGTGATGACGGGATCAATGTCCTGTGAAAAATCCTGCCTGTTGACAAGCGCGGTGAGCGTTTCGAGATGGGAGAGGATTTCACCGAATTTCGCCGGCGACTTGCTTGCGCGGCGAAGGCCGGACTTCAGCACTTCCTCCTGGGAGATGTCGGCGGTCTCGCGGCCGACTTCGAGCGCCTGGCGGTGACGGTCGAGTTCGAGGATTTCCAGGTTGCGCAACTGCAGGCCTTCCTGCGCGCGATCGAGCCGCCGCTTTTTCCAGGCCAGCATGGCGATGTCTTCCACTAGCATCCGCTCAACGGCGTCGGCGGGCTGGCGGGCGGCGATCAGACTGTCGCGGAAGGCGTGAAACTCCCGCGGGTCTTCGCCGAGCAGAACCATGCTCTGTTCCATTGTCTGGCGGGTTGCGTACCTTCCATACTTGAGAGCGTTCAGCGCTGCACGGTGCTTGCCCGACGCGGTGCGCGGCCCGGTGGATTTTTGCGCGTTCTTGCGCCTTGATTCCAGTTGGCTGGGTGTGAGTTCCACGATTCCTCCTCGATAGGTTGCAGAAATGGCAGGCGGCAGCGGCGGGTTCAGCCCACCATCCGCTCAATGGTTTCAGCAACCACGAAGGCAGCGTAATGCCGCCTCGACTGCCCTTTGCAGCAACCTTTCAGTTGCACGTTCCGAATAGCCGCAAGCAGGACGTTCAAGCCCTGCAGGACGGCATCGGAATCTTTGCCCTTCCAGCATAACAGCCTGAAATGAGACGCGTGGGACGGGCGGGACAAACAGAAAAATAAATTTTGCGGATGTTTAGAATGAGCTGGTTAGCCTAAGGAAATTGGGGTACCGGGCTAAGCGAAATCGGGGGAGTTGCTCAAAACCGATACGGCGGGGAATACCGGGCTAAGACTTTTTGTTGTTGTGGCCGTTCTTGCGGACAATCTTGTCAACAGTATCGATCAGGGCATTCAGCTTGTATTCGCTCGCGGCCTGAGCTTCGCGCAGTTCTTTGATACTGGAAGAGTTCTGCTCCACGCTGCGGGCGATGGAAAGCGACACGTCCGCAAGCTGAGCGATGCGGCGGTCGTTCTCCCGACCCGCGGCCTCGATTTGCACGATTGCTTCCTCATGCCTCTTCATTGCTTCTTCGTGCTTCTGAAGCCAAGCTTCGTGCTTGGCCTGCATGTCCAGCATGAAGCGCATGGTTTTTTCAATATCCATGTCCATGGCTGCAAGTATACCGCCAGCTCCGTCGTTTGCGCCACGCGGGGCCGGAGAGCAGGCCGTGCGTTCGAAGGCGGCGTATAATGGCGGGTTGCTCCAACAGGTTGCTGAAAAACCCGGTGCCTGAACGGTAGCGGCGACTTTAGGTCGCCATAACTTCAGCCTTTTCGATCGATGTGTGGCGGCATAAAGCCGCCTCTACACGTTTTTCAGCAACCTGCTGAGGTTTCGTCTGCGACAGTGGCACCTTTCGCGCGGCGAGGGAGCATCTGAAGGGATGGCGGGTTATGAATCGACGAGAGTTCATTGGAATTTTTGGTGGCGCGGCGACAACAGCAGCCTTGTCGGCAGATCCGTGGCGCGCCGTTGGGGCGGCCAGACCACCGATGGAATATCGCTGGCAGATCGGGCCTTTCAAGCGGCCAGCGGACGGCCAGCCCATCCTGCGGCCAGATCCGGAAGCGACTTTCTATGATCCAATCGCCCATAAGCTGGTCCATTGGGAGGCCACTCATGTCTTTAATCCGGCAGCGATTGCCTGGCGGGGAAAACTGTAGGATCTGTACCGCGCTGAAGACACGACGGGCCATGGCATCGGCCAATATACGTCTCGCGTGGGTCTGGCGGAAAGTTCTGACGGAAAGCACTTCAGCAGATTGCCGCATCCGGTCTTATACCCTGAACCGGGCCAGTGG
The DNA here is from genome assembly GCA_021827245.1 of Acidobacteriota bacterium. The sequence continues at coordinate 9,651 of JAKAWN010000101.1, forward strand.
GAGAAATATGAATGGCCGGGCGGGTGCGAAGACCCGCGGATCGTTCAGAAAGAGGATGGCTCATTTGTGCTGACGTTTACCATGTGGGACCACAAGGTTGCGCGCCTGGGCGTTGCGACATCAAAGGACTTGCTCCATTGGCAGCACCATGGCCCGGCATTCCGCACCGCGTACGGCGGCCGTTTCGAAAACCTGTGGTCGAAATCGGGCGCGATTGTCACTCTGCTGAGCGATGGACAAATCGTTGCCGCCCGTGTGGCCGCACATTACTGGATGTACTGGCACACCGACCGGCAAACCGCTCTGGCCCATTCGGATGATTTGATCAACTGGACTCCCGTGCTGGACCGGGCCGGCAATCCGCTGATCGTGCTGCCCAAGAACAGACCGGGGCACTTTGATTCCTTGCTGACCGAGTCCGGCCCCCCGGCGCTGCTGACGGGTAACGGGATTGTCTTCTTTTACAACGGCATGAGTGACGGGAAGATGACGAGCAGTCCACACATCCCTGCCCAGCGGTACTCGGCAGGCCAGGCCTTGTTTGCGGCAAACGACCCGGGGCGGCTGCTGCAGCGCCCGCAAAAACCCTACTTCTGGCCGCAGGAGCCCTGGGAGAAGACCGGCCAGTACAAAGCCGGCGACACGTTCACTGAAGGGCTCGCCTGGTACAAAGACAAATGGTTCCTGTTTTACGGCGGCGCCGATACCGACGTCGGCATGGCCGTGGCAAACGGAAAATAAGCGCTGAGTCGGGCAAGGTTGAGCAACTGGTGCGGATCGGTGTACAAATGGTACATCTGGTATTTAGCGTAGTTCTTGCTTGAAGGAATACGGACGATGTGGAACGCGGGCATCGCACCGGCGGGGCGATGCGGTTGCTCGTGCTGGGCGATGAGAGTAAAATAAAAATGTTTGCGGGGTCGAATCGCCTGACTAACCAATCCTCAGGCCGTTGACGGGCCGGGGTGACTGCATTTGTAGTCTTCCAATAAGCGCTGCCGCCTGCAAGGGCAGCGGTTGATCGCCTCTCCAAGAGAATTCGAGGTGCAAGCAAGTGAATCCAATGCCGGGGTCACCCACATTTGATCATTCAACCAGTTCTCCTCCGCGCGTGGTGATCGAGAATGTGTACCCGGAAATTCAGGGAGGACGGTTTGCCATCAAGCGCATCGCCGGGGAGCGCGTTGCAGTGAGCGCCGATATCTTTGCCGACGGGCATGACGCCGTTTCCGCAGTTCTCCTTTTTCGGCGGTCCGGGGATTCCTCGTGGCTTGAAACGCCCATGGAGCCGGAAGTTAATGACCGCTGGCATGGCAGCTTCACGGTCCTGGAACTGGGGCAATACGAATACACCTTGCAGGCATGGGTCGATTATTTTGCCTCGTGGCGCAGCGGTTTTATCAAGAATGTTGAAGCAGGGCAGGACGTTTCCGTCGATATTCTGATCGGGGCGAAACTGGTGGAAGAGGCGGCTGGACGGGCTGCCAATGATGGCGCGCAGCAACTGAGGAAATATGCAGCGTCAATGCGAATGAAGGATGGGCACACACTTTCCGACGCCATCGCCATCGCCCGGAACGAGAACCTGGGCCGGCTGATGGCGCTTCACCCCGACCGCAGCCGGGCAGCAACTTATGAAAAAAACCTGAGGGTGGAAGTCGATCGGGAGAAGGCGGGATTCAGCGCCTGGTACGAAATGTTTCCCCGATCGTGCGCGCCTGAGCCGGGGCGCCACGGGACCTTTCGGGACTGCATCAAGCGATTGCCCTATGTGGCTGAAATGGGCTTTGATGTCCTCTATCTTCCTCCCATCCACCCCGTCGGGCGAACGAACCGGAAAGGAAGAAACAACAATCCCATATCTTCTGCAAATGATATTGGCAGCCCGTGGGCGATTGGCGCCAAGGAGGGCGGACATCGGTCGATTCACCCTGAACTGGGAACGCTTGAGGATTTTCACGAGCTTGTGAAAGCGGCTGGAGAAGTGGGACTTGAAGTCGCGTTGGACATCGCCTTCCAGTGCACACCGGATCACCCGTACGTGGCCGAGCACCCGGCATGGTTCCGGTGGCGGCCGGACGGGACAGTGCAGTACGCGGAAAATCCGCCAAAAAAATATGAGGATATCTACCCGCTCAATTTCGAAAATCCTGAATGGCAAGAACTGTGGGAAGAATTGAAAGGCGTGATGCTTTTCTGGGCCGGTGAGGGGATTCGCATTTTCCGCGTGGACAATCCTCACACAAAGCCTTTTGAGTTCTGGGAATGGGCGCTCCCGGAAATCAAGAAGCAATACCCTGATGTCATTTTCCTTGCAGAGGCGTTCACGCGTCCCAAGGTGATGTACCGGCTGGCGAAACTTGGGTTCACGCAGTCCTACACGTACTTCGCGTGGCGCAATACCAAGTGGGAAATCGAGCAATATTTCACCGAACTGACCCAGAGCGAGGTGCGGGAGTTTTTCCGCCCCAGCCTGTGGCCCAACACTCCGGACATTCTCACGGAATATCTGCAGTCCGGCGGCAGACCTGCCTTTACGATCCGGCTGATCCTGGCAGCGACGCTGGGAGCGAGTTATGGAATCTACGGGCCGGCATTCGAGCTTTGTGAGAACCGCGCGCTGCGCCCAGGGAGCGAGGAGTATTTCTACTCCGAAAAGTACGAAATCAAGAGCTGGGACCTGAACCGTGAGGACAGCCTGAAAGAGCTGATTGCGCGGGTCAATCAAATCCGGCGGGCTAACCCGGCGCTCGCAAGCAATGGACGCCTGAGATTCCATGCTATCGACAACAATCAGATTATCGCGTACAGCAAGACAACCGAAGACCTTGCCAACATCATATTAGTTGTGGTGAATCTTGACCCGCATTATACGCAGTCGGGGTGGCTCGACCTACCGCTCGATTATTTCGGGCTGGATCCTCACCAGGCGTTTCAGACCCATGACCTGATCACGGACAATCGGTACCAGTGGCAAGGGTCCAGGAACTACGTGGAACTGAATCCACACATCATACCTGCGCACATTCTGCGTATCCGGCGGCACGTTCGGAGCGAGCGCGATTTTGACTATTTCATGTGAGGATTCAGGCGCACACTTGTGCAATGGCAGAGTGCTGCGGCGTTCTTGCAAGAATTGGGGCATGTGAACACTAAAACGAAGTCAGCAATTCAAACTTTGCGCCGACTGGCGGAGACATACGGGATTCAATCGTCATATGAGAACATCCTGGACGGACGCCGGCGTCAGGCGTCTCCCGAAGTGCTGGTGGCTGTGCTCCGGGCGCTGGGTGCTCCTTTGGAAAGTCCAAAGGATGCATCCCGTGCCTTGCGTGAACGCCGGCAGCAGATTTTCAGGCGAGGTCCCGAGCCAGTGACGGTGGCATGGGATGGGCGAGGAGCAAAAATCAAGTTGCGGCTTCCCGCGAGCCAGGCGACGCGGACATGGCACTGCACACTGAGGCTGGAAAACGACGAAGAGCAGAGTTGGGAGATCAGGCCGGGGCGCGCGGACTCTGTTTCGCCGGTGAAAAGGGTCGCGGTAGAGGGCAATCTCTATTGGGAGATGGAAATGCGAGTACCGCACGTTCTCCCTTTGGGGTACCACACCCTGACCGTCGAAGCAGGAAAGCGGCTTTACCAGTCCCTGGTGATCTCCGCGCCGCTGAAGGCCTTTGTGGGTTCCGGCAAAAGCGTGGAGAAGTCCTGGGGCGTGTTCATTCCTGTTTACGCTTTGCGGTCCGATTCAAACTGGGGCGTTGGAGACTTTGGCGATCTGACCGCGTTGATGGAATGGGTTCACGAACGCGGAGGTCCGTTGGTCGGGACGCTCCCGCTGCTGGCATCTTTCCTGGACGAGCCCTTTGACCCCAGCCCCTATTCACCCGTAAGCCGCCTGTTCTGGAACGAACTTTTTCTGGACATGAGCAGAGTTCCGGAGATGGAGCATTGCCCCGAGGCGAGGGATTTCGTGGCGTCCAGTGATTTCCAGGCGGCGCGAAAAGAGTTGGAGTCGCATGTGCTTGTCGATTACCGGCGGGCGATGGCACTGAAGCGGAAGGCGCTCGAACCTCTTGCCCATACAATTTTTGACCGGCCTTCAGCCCGCCAGGAGGAGTTTTTCCGCTATGTTGACTCCCATCCGAATCTGAAGGATTACGCGCAGTTCCGGGCCACTTGCGATCGCCGGCGCGCCTCCTGGTGGACATGGCCTCGTCCGCTGCGGGACGGGACCTTAAGCAGCGACGACTACGATTTGGGCGCCATGCGCTATCACCTGTATGTCCAGTGGCTTGCCGAGCAACAGATTTCCAGCTTTGCCAAAGGCTGCGACACCAACGGCGAAGGATTGTATCTGGACTTGCCGCTGGGAGTGAACTCGGACGGATATGATGTGTGGCGTGAGCGGCCTCTGTTCGTGCTGGATGCCAGCGCCGGTTCGCCGCCGGATGCTTTCTTCACCAAGGGCCAGAGTTGGGGTTTCCCGCCGATGCACCCCGGAAAAATCCGGGAGGAAGGATATACTTATCTCCGTAAGGCGCTCCAGCATCATCTTGCTCATGCGTGTGTTCTACGAATTGATCATGTGATGGGATTGCATCGCCTGTTCTGGGTTCCCAAGGGATTTGAGCCCCGCGACGGCGCCTATGTGCGTTATCCGGCAGAGGAAATGTACGCGATCCTGGCGCTGGAGTCTGTCAGGAATAGAGCGCTCATTGTGGGCGAAGACCTGGGGACGGTTCCCGGTTATGTCCGGCCGGCGCTGGCGCGCCACAAGGTACAGCGGATGTACGTGCTGCAGTTTGAGGCCGCGCCTGATGAGAAGAATCCGCTACCGTGCCCCGCGGAAGACTCTCTGGCGACGCTCAACACCCACGACATGCCCCCGTTCGCCGCCTTCTGGGAGGGATTGGACGTTCAGGACCGCGTCGACCTTGGACTGCTGGACAAGGAGGGGGCGATTACTGAGTTGAACAATCGCGGCATGCTGAGAAACGTGCTGACACGGTTCTTGTGTCCGGACGCACGCAACGGACAGAATCCGTCTATCGTTGACGTCCTGAAGGCGTCGCTGAGATATTTGGGTAGAAGCCGCAACCGGATGGTCATAGTAAATCTTGAGGATTTGTGGTTTGAGAAGCAGCCTCAGAACGTTCCCGGAACTTGCGAAGAACGTCCGAACTGGAAGCGAAAGTCGAGATATAGCATCGAGCAAATCACCGGGATGCGTGAAGTAGGAGAAATGCTTGAGGCGCTCGACAACGCAAGGCGTAGAAAGGAGGTTGGATGAATATGCCTGAGAATCAACCAAAGCAGGGAGAACGAGCCGCAGGTGAGGCGCTCCCCATGCACTACGACGTTTCCATGCTGACGGATGATGATTTGTATCTTTTCAACGAGGGGTCGCACTATCGCCTTTATCAAAAAATGGGAGCGCACCTGCGGAATGTTGATGGCCAGGATGGCGTGTGTTTTTCAGTGTGGGCACCCAATGCTGAACAGGTCTCGGTGATTGGCGATTTCAACCGCTGGAATAAGCAGAGCCATGTTTTGCGTCCGCGAGGGGAATCAGGAATCTGGGAAGGCTTTATTCCCGGCCTGCAACGGGGAGATTTGTACAAATTTCACATCGCGTCCCGTTATCATGGATACCACGTCGATAAAACGGACCCCTTTGCCATTTACCGCCAGGTGCCACCGGATACGGCCTCGCGAGTTTGGGATTTGCAGTACGAGTGGGGCGATCTCGAATGGATGGAAAACCGCCACAAGCACAATTCCCTCTCAAGCCCACAGTCGATGTATGAAGTGCACCTGGGTTCCTGGGCCCGGGTTCCGGAAGAAGGGAACCGGCCGCTGACCTATCGTGAACTCGCCATAAAACTGACCGAATATGTGCTGCGGATGGGCTTCACGCACGTCGAATTTCTTCCTGTCATGGAGCATCCATTCACCGGATCGTGGGGCTATCAGACAACCGGCTATTTTGCGCCGACCAGCCGTTACGGAACGCCGCAGGATTTCATGTACCTTGTTGACTATCTGCATCAGCACGGAATCGGCGTGTACCTGGACTGGGTTCCTTCACACTTTCCAACGGACGAGCACGGCCTGGCTTACTTTGATGGCACGCACCTTTTTGAGCATGCTGATCCCCGGCAGGGATTCCATCCCGATTGGGGAAGCTACATTTTCAATTATGGCCGCAGTGAGGTGCGGAGCTTCCTGATGAGCAGCGCGCTGATGTGGATGGACGTTTACCACGCCGATGGGCTTCGCGTGGATGCAGTCGCTTCCATGCTTTATCTGGATTATTCCCGGAAGGAAGGTGAATGGATTCCCAACCAGTTTGGCGGGCGCGAGAACCTGGAAGCCATCGACTTTCTTCGCCGTTTCAACACGGACATATACCAGGCGCACCCCGGTGTCCAGACGGTGGCGGAAGAGTCAACCGCCTGGCCCATGGTGTCTCGCCCCACGTATGTTGGCGGGCTCGGGTTTGGAATGAAGTGGGACATGGGATGGATGCATGACATGCTCGAATACATGAGCCAGCAGCCCATCTACAGGAAATACCACCACAATACGGTGACGTTCCGCATGCTCTACGCTTTCACAGAGAATTTTGTGTTGCCGCTGTCTCACGACGAGGTCGTCCACGGCAAAGGCTCACTGATCGGGAAGATGCCTGGCGATGAGTGGCAGAGGTTTGCCAACCTGCGCCTTCTGCTGGGATTCATGTACGCCCAGCCCGGAAAGAAATTGCTCTTCATGGGCGGGGAATTCGCGCAAGTGAGAGAATGGACGCACGAGGAGAGCCTGGAATGGCACGTGCTCCAGTTTCCCAACCATTCCGGCCTTCAGAAATGGGTTGCGGACCTTAACCAGGTCTACTGTCGCGAGCCGGCACTCTACGAGATCGATTCCGACCCGGCCGGGTTTGAATGGATCGATTGCAGCGACAGCGATCAGTCGGTGCTGACATTCATTCGCAAGGGACGTTCAACCGATGACGTTGTTCTCATCGCCTGCAATTTCACTCCTGTCCCGCGGGTGAACTATCGTATCGGCGTGCCTCGGGGCGGGTACTGGCAGGAAATCGCGAATAGCGATGCGAGCCAATACTGGGGCGGAAACTGGGGCAATATGGGCGGGGTGGAGGCGACCCCGGTTTCACACCATGGGCGGCCGTGGTCGATATTAGCGACGTTGCCAGCGCTTGCGATTATATTCCTAAAAAGCAAGGGAAAGCGCGGATGAACTTTCCATTGGGCGCAACCTGTCTGGGAGAAGGCCGTTGTCATTTTCTGTTATGGGCTCCCAATGCTGAAAGGGTCGAGGTTCACATTGTTGAACCCGTTGACCGGGTCATCGCGATGGAACGGCAGGAACGCGGGTATCACCAGGCTTTGGCTGAGGAAGTGGCTCCGGGAACCCTATACTTCTACCGGCTTGACGGCCAGACGGAAAAACCGGACCCAGCTTCGCATTACCAGCCGGAAGGCGTGCACGGACCGTCCGAAGTGGTTGAACTGGCCTTCACGTGGAAAGACGGGGGCTGGAGCGGCCTGGATCTGGCCGACTATATAGTTTACGAAATTCACGTCGGGGCCTATTCAGAGCAGGGCACCTTCGAGGCGGTCATCCCTTATCTTGACGGGCTCAGAGACCTGGGCATCTCGGCGATCGAACTGATGCCCGTAGCCCAGTTTCCTGGTGACCGGAATTGGGGGTACGACGGGGCCTTCCCATTTGCCGTTCAGAACTCCTATGGAGGCCCACCGGGTTTGAAAGCCCTCGTCGAGGCTTGCCACACGCGCGGACTGGCCGTGGTCCTTGACGTTGTTTACAACCACCTGGGACCGGAAGGAAACTACCTGGCCCTGTTCGGCCCCTACTTCACCGACCGCTA
>JAKAWN010000648.1 GCA_021827245.1 Acidobacteriota bacterium
GCGGTTCAGGAATTCCTGCCGGGTCCAGAGGCCGGAGCGCAGCATGGCGACATAGGAGTAGTAAGTGGTCACGCCTTCGACAAACCACAAAGACTTTGTGTAAACCTTGGTGCTGTAGTTAAACGGCCCCAGCCCCACGGGACGCAGGCGCTTCACATTCCAGAGGTGAAAAAACTCATGGGCGGCCGTTTCGAGCGCCTGTGAAAGCCCGCTGCCCGATAATCGGCCGCGAACAATGACGTCCGTCGAGTTCAAGTGCTCCATGCCATCGCCCATGGTCAAGTCGGGATCAAAATGGAACAGAAACGTGTAATGGTTGAAGTCCGGCTCGGGCATCATGGCCATCTCGGCGTGGACAATCTTTTTCAGCCCGTCAACCAGGGCCAAGCGGTTTTCACTCTCATTGAGCTCGGTTCCGTAGCTGTGGACCGCCACGCGGAACGTCTTGCCGTTTTCCTTGAAATCGTTCACCCAGCAATTGGGAGAGATTTCGAGAGGCGTATCGACCAGGATGTCGTAATTCGGAACCTGGAATGTCGTTTGGGTCTGTGACATTGAAAAACCGCTGATGATTTTCCATCCCTGCGGAGGGTGGACCGTCAGGGTAAGCGGATTGGGCTTGTGCCCCTTTATGTACATGAAGACGGAGGCTCCGTTGATGGCGCCATGTGAGGTATCGAATTGCGAGAAGGAGCCGGTAAGGTCATTGGCGAAAACCTTATAGCGAACCTCGACTGAGCCTCCGCAATCGGACGTATTTACCGTCCAGGTGTTCAGGTCTGGTTGCGTCCACGGAAGCGGCTGGCCGTCCGCTCCAACCGCCGTAAATTGTTGAACGTTCTTTGCAAATTCATAGATGGCATACCGGCCGGGAGCCCACGCCGGCATAGCGAACCGGAGAGCGGGTCCCTTCACCTGTTTCACACTGATCCCCACTCGCAGAAGATGAGTCGTTGGCCTTTGCATGAAAAGCCCGTAGGAAAGCTCAAGCTGATTCGCGCTTGCCTGCGGCGGGACGGCTTGGGCTGGGGCTGTCGCCGCCGCCGCAGTCAAAACCATCAGGCAGAGCAACATGCCTGGTAGAAGAGGCTGGAGAAATCGGATAAATTGCTGTCGCATTGATTGACGTCGCGTCATGAATGAAAGGCTGCCTTGTACCATGGATTCTCAATCCTCGGACTTCATATAGCTTCGATGGAGCCTTAATAACCAGTTGCGTGGCACGGGCCGCAAAGTCTTCGCAAGCTGATCATGATGCTGTGATGGTTATTGGGCATCGAGCTAGAGAACCGGAGTTTGATCCTGCAGCATCTGTTCGCGAATCATCTTGATGGGCACAATGCCGTAACTCAGGAACTGATCGTGGAACGCTTTCAGGTTGAATTTGTCACCCATCTTTTTCTTGTAGTCCCCGCGCAGCTTCATGATTTCAAGTTTCCCGAGGGTGTAGGCAAGATCCGTCGGATCGAAGGCTGCGCGCGTTGCTTCGCGTTGTGCATTGGCCGGATCCATATAAGCTTTTGCCTGGAACAGGTTGGCGGCCTCTTCCACAGTCATGCCTTGGGTGTGCATCTGAATTCCCGCGATGTAGCGGCAGAGCCGGATGAGGGAAGCCTGAAGTTGGACCAGCAGCAGGCTTGGATCGCCCTCGCCGTAGCCCTGCTCCAGCATCATTTCTTCGCAGTAGTGGGCCCAGCCCTCGCTGTTGGTCACGACGGGCTTCAGGAAGGGCTCCAGTTTACGCGCTTTCGACGGCGCCTGATTCAGCCAGAGCAATTGGACGTAGCGGCCGGGATACGATTCGTGAATCGACATGATGCGGAGCTCGTAGAGGTTGAAAAACTCGAGCAGTTGGCTGGCTCGTTCCTGATTCCAGGAGGCGCCTGGAAGCGTCACGTAAAGGAAAGACTGGACCGGATGCTGTTCAAACGGCCCTGGAGCATTGACTAAAGCCAGTTTCAAATCGCTCCTGAAAGCCGGCATGCCCGCGACCTCCGGGATGGGGGCCGGAGGAACCGTCACTATTTCATGGGTGATTACGAATTGCCTGAGGTTGCCGAGGTCAGACTGGGTGTCTCCAAAAATCTGAGCTGCGGCAGGGTGGCTTTGCTTGATGCTCTGAAGAACTTGCGATGGAGGTTTTGTGGCGTCGATAATGTTGGCGGCCTGCGTAAAAAGTGATTGGACCCGTTGCATCTCGTCTTGGCCGATCTTGAGCAGATCGGTCAGCGGCAAGTCGACCATCTCATCGTAAAGAAGTTTCTTCTGGAAATTCTGGGTACCGATGGCGAAATTCCCCTGCGACTGGGGGGTGAGGTTCGTCTGCAAGTAACCGAGAAATTGCTGGTAAGCGGACACGGCGCTCTGGTTGACCTTGGCGAATTCCGTTTCCAGGCCGGCAGTTTGTGCCCCGGCCACAGCCTGCGGAAGGGCGGTCTGCAAAAAGGCAAGCTGTGACTGAACCTCCTCAATAGCGACCTTTGTGTAGATGGCCGGTGGGTTCACCACATTTGCCTGGGCGCTGTTCAGGATATCTGGGATCTGGCTTTCGCGCGCAATCAGCGACAGCAGGCGCTCGTCGATGGGGGCGAAGTCGCGCTCGATCAAGGTAAAAAGTGCATCACCCGCCAAAGTGTTATAGAAATTCGGATTTTTCGCCCACATGCGGATATTGGTGAGGTCCAGCAGGTGCCCGTTGATAAGGCTTTCGAGCACAGTGGCGTCAAACTGGTTCAGCGCCGAAAGTTCGTCGTTCGGAATCTTCCCGAGTTCTCTCAGAGCTCGCTGATTGCGGGCAATTTCGCGCTGAATATCCGCCTGCGAATAGGCTGGAAGCTGCCCATCGTACTTGTGAATTCCCGCACGCGTTGCGCGGGCAGGATCGAACTTGAAGAAGCCGTCGAAATATTCGTCAACGAATTTCTGGAACGCCACATCGGACGCGGAAGGCTGCGGGGTCTGGTTCGCCGGGCCAGCGGCCTGCGCGGCGGGGGGCCCGGTTGCCGGCGCTTTGGCGGAGCTCGAAGCGGCCTGGGCT
>JAKAWN010000102.1 GCA_021827245.1 Acidobacteriota bacterium
CGGGTGGTGATCCAGGGTCCAGTGGGAGCGAACGTATCGCAACTCTTGCCGCGGTACCACTGATGGTCGTTGTATTGCATGTCGCGCGCGCTGACGTCGTTAATGACCATATACCCGGCAATGTAGTCGTAGGCCTTTTCTTCAGGGATTCGGTTCCCTTTCTTTCCGATAACGACGGCAAACTCCGCTTCATAATCTACCTGGCTGGAGTTGGGCGGCAGGCAAATTGGGTCGCCAGGACCGCAGATCGTATTACCGGATTTGACGAAAAAGATCGGCTGCTCCGGAGGTTCGTTTCCGTGTTCGCGAGCGTGCTCGGCATAGTTTCTTCCGACACAGGTGATTTTGCCCGGTTTCGGGATGGGAGCCAGAAGGCGAACCTTGGCCAAAGGCGTGAAAAGTCCTCGCGGGGCCTTGGCGGGATCGAGGGTTCTTGCCAGCGCAGAAGAAACGACGGCTAAGGCTTTCCGCCACCTCTCTCCGCAACCCAGCAACTCAATCATATCCCGGGGGGCAAGCCCCAGGCCGACTACAGCTCGCATGGCTCGGTCAAAGCTTGTCCGCTGGGAGAGCGTGCGTGGAACCTTCCCATGTTCAAGAAACTCGATCACTCGACGAATGTCGACAACTTGGTTGTTGTGAATCAGCCCAACCCGCGATTGCGCGCGCGATTCATACGCTACCAGTTTCAATTGTTGAACCTCCTCTAATTCACGCTCGCTTTTCCTGCCAGGCGACGCGAGTGTCCGCGAACTCTAACTGTGTTGCTTTCCTATGCTTCTGGCACATTGCGTTCAGACGTCCCGACCGCCAATGATGCCACCGCAATTCCGCCAGGCACGCGCCAATAATCTCAGGCAGCGTTGATTTCTACCAGCAATCTTCTTGTTTCTCGTGCTACGACTTCCTCCTCGTTCGTATAAATGACCAAAACGGTCACCGCTGAATCGGAAGCAGAGATAACGCGGTCGCCGCTCGCGGCGGCGCGGTTTCGCTCTCGATCGAGGCGAATCCCCATGAATTCCAGGCTTCGCGTTGTCTGTTCCCGAACCCGCCAGGAATTTTCTCCGATCCCTCCTGCAAAAGTAAGCGCGTCCAACCCGCCCATCGCTGCAGCAAACGCACCGATGTATTTTCTGACCTCATACGCAAAGACGTCAATGGCCAGCTTGGCTCGCGAGTTTCCCTTTTCAGCCGCTTCCTCAAGGTCCCTGAGATCACTACTCAGGCCAGAAATTCCAAGCAGTCCACCCTTCTTGCACAAGATCTCGCGAACCTGAGCTGGAGTGAACTTTTCTTTTTCCATTATGTACAAAACTGCGAAGGGGTCGAGGTCCCCGCAACGCGTCGCATGTTCCACACCCGATTGGGCAGAGAAACCAAAACTAGAATCTACGGACTGCCCGTCACGAATCGCGCAAATCGAAGAACTTCCTCCAAGATGGCAGGACACGAGCCGCAGGCCTTTGCCCGATCTTTGGAGAACTTGTGGTACTCGTTCTGAGATGTAACGGTGCGAGGAACCATGAAAACCGTATCGGAGCACTCCGTATTTTGTCATCCACTCATAAGGAATCCCATAAGTGCTTGCATAGGGAGGAATGGTCACATGAAATCCTGGCTCGAAGACTGCAACCATCGGCACCTGCGGAAGCAGGGAACGAAAAATCTGCATGGCTTGAATATAGATGCCATTATGGACAGGCGCCACGGCCGCAAAATCTTTCATGGCCTCGAGTAGTTCATCGGAAACAAGGAATGTGCCGCGATAGTCAGGCCCGCCGTGCACGGCTTTAAAACCTACCGCGTCTACCACGGTCTCCCGACCATTCTTTCGTAGCGCATTTAAATGCTGAATTAAAGCCTGAATGGCAGTCCGATGATCAGTGACGGGTGAAACCGATGTGGCGGACTTTCCGTTCTCATCCCAGGTTGTAACCTGAGCCTGATCGCTTCCAATCCGCTCGATCTTGCCGCGTGCGAGAACTCGGTCACTCTCCGTGTCAAAAAGCTGATACTTTAATGACGTTGAACCGAGGTTGGGAACTAGAATTCTCACCAAACATCTCCCTTGCCAAGCATAACCTTCCTTTGCGGATAAAGCAGCAGTCCGGACCTTGCACGGCATGCCCGCGAAATGGAATCAGGCTGTTGCTGCTTTGCCTTCTGAAATTTGATGCTGATGATGCATGACGAGAAGAGCCAAGGATATGGAATGAATCTTGGTTTCGGGCGGTTCGGCCCGCGACAGCAGGACCAGAGGTACTCGCGCCCCGACGATAATTCCACCCGACCGTCCATTCGCAAAATAGGTAATGGCACGGTACAGGATGTTGCCGGCTTCGATGTCGGGAGCGATCAATACGTCAACAGCTTCCACGATAGGGCTGTCAATGGATTTGCGTTCAGCCGCAAAGCGGCTGAGCGGAACATCCAGCGCCAACGGCCCTTCAAGGTAGGCGCCCCTGATTTGGTTCCGGCGGTTCATCTGGACGAGGGCGGCCGCGTCCACCGTAGCAGGCATCGCCGGGTTGACAAACTCGAGCGCCGTCAAAAGCACCACCTTCGGCATCTCGATGCCCAGGGAATGCGCCACTTGTATTGCATTGCGGCAGATATCAGCCTTTTGCTCCAGGGTTGGAGCAATGTTAATGGCGGCGTCCGTCATCAACATTAAACGAGGGATCTGCGGCACCTGGAAGACGATCACCTGGCTTAGGAGCTTGCCAGCGCGCAGACCCCGTTCTTTGTCGAGAACTCCCCGGATAAGGTTAGCGGTGGTTACCTTGCCCTTCATCAGGAGGTCAGCCTTACCCTCCCGCACCATATCGATGGCCTGACGGATCGAAGAGTCTTCACCCTTCACAGCAACTATCGAATCGGGGCGTAAAGGGTAGTTTGCACGGCGTGCCGCAGCTTCGATCTTGTCGGGATCGCCGACAAGAAAAGCCTTCGCCAGACCCATCGGCTCGGCCTGAGCAAGGCTTTCCAGTACGTCGGTATCGTAACCCTCGACAACCGCAATCCTGGCAGGCCCGAGCTGGCGAGCTCGGGCCACCAGTTCCTCTAGACTCTGAACCACTTTTCCACCGTCCGCGGCGCGGCAAAAACCAAGCGCCTGCCAATCCCGGCGCTTAGCTCGCCGTGGCAGCTTGCTTCATGGTGCGATCGACGATAACTTTGAATTCGTCTTCTGTGAGGAGATCCTTCTTCTCGAACGATTTTTCTTTTACTTGCCGAAGCATCTCCATCATTTGTTCTTCGCTTGCCTGAATCTTCAGTTTTTCGCACCATTCCTGGATGGATGGCAAACCGCTGTTCTTGCCAAGGACGATACTGACGGGCTTCTGACCAACCAACTCAGATGCGAACGGCACATATTCAAGGGGATGTTTCTCGCGCGCCTTACGAACAAAACCGGCCACGATGCCTGACTCCACCTGATATAGCATCTCGCCCACAATGGGCCGATTGCCGGGGATTGGCACCCGAGCCAGATCCAGCACAAAGTGTGACACATCGTATATTTTTTCTGTCTTAATCCCTAAGTCCACACCGTACTGGCAAAGGAGCGAAAGCACTGTGTCTTCCATCGGCACGTTGCCAGCGCGCTCTCCAAGGCCTGCAATGGTCGTTTGAGCGACCGACGCACCCGCGCCCAGCGCGTAGATTGTGTTGGCCACACCGAGGCCAAAATCCTGGTGGCAGTGAATCTCGACGGGCTTTTTCAGCCGGGCGATTGCCCTTTTCACAACATGATAAACGGCCTCCGGAGTGCATCCGCCGAAGCTGTCAGCCAGCGTAAAGGCATCCATGTGACCTTCAGTTGCAACCTTCTCGGCGACGTCCAGCAACCGCTCCACATCGGTGCGCGTAGAATCAATCGTGAAAAAGACCGTGTACAAGCCTGCCTCTTTCGCCGCCAGCGTAGCTTCAATGGAAGACTTCATCGCCCTGTCGACACTCCATCCATACGCATTCTTGATGATGTGCTCGCTGGAAGGTATCTCTACAATCACGCCAGTGACACCGCATTCCTTGGCAGCTTCGATATCGGCGATAATGCAGCGCGAGAAGGAGAAGATCTCCGCCTTTAGACCGAGACTGGCAATCTCGGAAATTGCGGCCTTATCCTGGGGAGAAACCGCCGGCATCCCGGCTTCAATCCGGTGAATTCCGAGAGAATCCAATTTCTTGGCGATTTCAACCTTCTCTTCGGGGCGGAAAACCACACCAGTTTGCTGTTCGCCATCCCGTAACGTCACATCGTGAATCTTGATCTTGGGTTGGAAACTGAACTGTTTTCGTACATCCGGCAGATAGCACCACGGGCTGACATACCACTTGTCTGTCTTCCAAGGTTCAGACATAATACCCTCCAGATTTTCAGAAAGATGTTCGGCTACGCTCTCCTGCGCGATTCAAAAACACAAGTGAGCGACTCAACAGAAGCAGAGACCACCAAATACTTCGTGCAAACATTCAACTCTACAATACTTCCCTGACCTGCGCAATGATCCCACAACGACACCTCCTCCGTTCATTATCAGAACAATGCCGCTTCGCACCAAGGCCGGGATGGATTTTTCCGCAGAAACTCAATCTCCCTCAGGGTCGCGAAGGACCGGCTAGTGCCCTGTCAGTCTGAATTGATAGTGTCCAGACCCAACGTCAAAGGTAATACCCTGTGGCTCGGCCGAGGCACCGGTCACACCGGGATCTCCGGGAACGAACGCTCCCTTCGACCACACGGCGTGATCCCCTTCGCGGACTGCAATTGTCGTCATATTTATGAGCTTCGGAACAACAACCTTGGCATTGCTATTCGGAGGGATCACTACATTCATCACGACCTTGCCCTGCTTTTGAACCCACGAGCAGGAAACAAGGCCGCGAACTGTTTGTACTGAAGCACTCGCCCAGTCAAGGTTTTCGACTATGTTAGGTTCGATCAGGATGTGCCGATAGCCCTCGCCGTTGGGACCAAGATTAATTCCTCCCAGGGCGTGATAAAACCAGGCGCCAATGCTTCCAAACATGATGTGGTTGTGCGAGTTCATTGACGGGCCGACCTTGTCCTGCCAGAGTTCCCACAACGTGGTTGCCCCGCGCTCGACCATAAAACCCCAACTGGGGAAAGTCTTTCGCGCGGCCAGTTCGTAGGCCAGGTCCGACCGCCCATCCTCGGTCAGCGCCGGCAAGAGATACTTGGCGCCAATAAATCCGGTTGTCAGGTGGGTGTTGTATTGGTAGACGATGTTATTAGTAAGGTCGCCGTTTACTTCTCCACGGTCTTGGGCGGGCACAAGGCCCATGGCCAAGGCCATCGCTTGGGCAGTCTGCGAGCCATTTGCATATTTTCCGGTGGTCGCGTTGAAGAATGTCTTATTGAAGGCGTCTTTAATTACGCCGGCGAGTTTTGCGTAGGATTCCGCATCTTCGGTCTTACCTAGAATCTTTGCGATATTCGCAAGGACCTCGGTGTCCCGATAATAGTAAGCGTCTGAAACCAGCGCGCCCGGAGTGGGCACAACAGCAACCCAGTCACCGTAATAGCTGTACCTGAGAACATTGCCTTGCGCCCGGCTCTGCAGAAATTCCTCGTATTTCTTCAGACCTTCATAGTTCTCCTGCAGGATGCGGCGATCGCCATAGTTCTGCCACATGTACCAGCACAATAGAGGATAGGCCGTGCCCCAGGCCGGGTCAGCCGGGTACCTGCCGTACTTGAGCGGGACGGTATCTGGAACCTCTCCATCAGGCTTCTGGGCGTCGCGGATGTCGCGGATAAAATTCGTGTAAAACGCCGCCATGTTGAAATTCATCATGGCTTCAGGAGCCGAAGCTTGTGCATCGCCCATCCAGCCCTGGCGCTCGTTTCGCTGGTCGCAATCGGTGGGGATGCTGTAAAGGTTAGAGAGCTGGCCCCAATAAATGAGGTGCTGAATTTTATTCAGGATTTCTCTTGAAGAAGAGAAGCTTCCGATGGTGTGAACGTCACTGTGAACCACCAAGGCCTCAATGGTGTTCAGATTCGGAGTGCCGGGATAGCCCGTCAGTTCAACATAACGAAAACCGTGATAAGTGAAGTGCGGCTGGTAGACCTCCAGGCCCATCCCGTTCAGTATATAGATGTCCCGGGCCTTGGCAGAACGAAGGTTCTGGCGGTTAGGCATGCCGTTCGGATAAAGCAACTCGCTGAAGCGCATTTCGACTTTTGTCCCTCGCGGCCCGCGCACGCGAAGCTCTGCCCAGCCGGCAAAATTCTGTCCAAAATCGTAGACATAGACGCCCGGTTCAGGATTCGTCATCGAGCGGGGCTGCAGAGTCTCCACCACTCGAATCGGTGGCATCATTTCCGCCGAAATCGCCCCTTCCGTTCCCTGTTCCTCCCGGGCTGGCGCCCATCCAGAATCGTTATAACCCGGCTCGTCCCAACCCGGCTTTTCAAGCCGCGCGTCGTAGATATCGCCGTCATAAATGCTGTCGCTAACTATCGGCCCCTTCGCCGTTTTCCACGTGGTGTCGCTCGAAATGCTCACCGTCTTGCCGTCGGCCAACTGAATATTCATCTGGAAAAGGAGTTCGGGGGCTTTGTAAGAAGCCGGAATGTTGCCGGCAACTTCAGTTGCCCAGCCGCCTCCGAGCATCACGCCCACCGCGTTTGCGCCCTCCTTCAATTCAGGCGTGACATCATAGGTGGAATAAAGCACGCGTTTTGAATAAACCGTCCATGCTGGGTCCAGCACATTGTCGCCAATCTTCTTGCCGTTAACGTGCAGCTCATAATAGCCGATCGCGGTGATGTAGGCCCGGGCGCGAACCACCTTCCACGGCAGGGTAAACCCCTTCCTGAGCAGGCCTTCCCCACCGATCCACTGCCCTTTCCAGTCTGATCGGGCAAGCAATCCCATCTCAAACCACGCAGGCTGGCTGTAAGCACTGGGGTTTCCCTGGCTGTTCCAATAGCGAACCTTCCAGTAATAATCATGTCCGGTCTGAAGAGCCTTCCCTTTGTAAACCACCTGAGTTGAGTCTGAGGACATTACTTTTCCGCTATCCCAAACGTCACCCTGGTCTTCGGCCAGAAGTGCCGGGCTCGACGCAACAAGAACCTGATAGGCCGTTTGCATCTCCCCTCTGCGGGAGTCTTCCAGCCACCACTGAAAGCGTGGCTGAAGCACATCAATTCCCCTGGGGTTCTTGAGATATTCGCACCGCAAATGCTGCGGCGATTCTACGCCATTCGCCGCTAAACCGCGCACGGCGCCGAGAGAACAGGCAAGGAAAACCGCGATCGGAGCAAGAACGAGCCGCATCCACTTCTTATTGAATGTGTGCATCAGGGCACCTCAATGTCGATGTCACCAGCAGAGCTTGCTAAACCCAGCCTATCTGGAAAGCTTTTCCCACCGCTTGCGGAAGGGCACGGGATCGGGCGCGGGAAAGTCTCGTCCTTCGGTCCAGTTTGAGAAAGGGAAAAATGGGAGCCTGGCAATCCATTTGTGCGCGTCGCTCCCTCCGGGTCTCTGAAGCCAGCGGACTCCAAGCCGTGCCGCAGCGCCGCCCAGCGAAAACGCCCATGGCCGCTTCGTCGCCCATGCCCACAGGCGCATGCCTTTCCGTTCCGAAACAGCAGTTCCCTTCTGAGGTGCTGCAGGGAATTGTTCCTGGGCCTGGCCTCGCAGATGGAGCAGCAGGTCAGGAATATTGATCTTGACCGGGCAGACCTCGCGGCACGCACCGCACAAAGAAGAAGCAAAAGGAAGCTCCCTGGCCTGCCCCAAGCCGACAAACTGCGGTGTGATGAGGGCGCCGATTGGGCCGCTGTAGACCCATCCGTAGGCATGCCCGCCGATCTTTCGATAAACCGGACAGGTGTTGAGACAGGCGCCGCAGCGGATGCAGTAGAGGGCTTCTCGCATCTTTTCGTCAGCCAGCGTTCGGATGCGCCCGTTATCCATCAGAACCACGTGCATCTCTTCAGGCCCATCCTCGCCAGGACGGCGTGGCCCCGTAAGGATAGAAGTGTAAGAAGTCAGTTTCTGGCCGGTTGCCGAGCGGCCCAGCAAGCGGAGAAACACACCCAGGTCGGCAAAACGGGGAATGATCTTTTCGATGCCCACCAATGCAATGTGGACTCGAGGCGCGGTGGTGCACAGGCGAATGTTGCCCTCGTTTTCAATCGTCACGATACTGCCTGTCTCCGCCACAGCAAAGTTTGCTCCGGTCACGCCCACCCCGGCCTTGGCAAACATTTCGCGCAAAACCTTGCGGGCAATAGCCGTCAACTGCTCCGGGTCTTCAGTTGACTCAGAATGCAGCTTCTCTACAAAAAGGTCGGAAACATCGTGCCGAGTCTTGTGCATGGCAGGCGCAACAATGTGGGCAGGCCTTTCGCCGGAAAGTTGCACGATCAATTCTCCCAGATCGGTTTCGATGGCATCGATGCCGCTGGCCTGAAGCGCATGGTTCAGTTCGATTTCCTCACCCACCATGCTCTTGCTCTTGACGACCTCTCCTGCACCCGCATTTCGGACAATCTCTTTGACGATGGCGCAGGCCTCTTCCCCGGTCCGCGCCCAGTGGACCTTACCCCCCTGGCGCTCGACGTTATCCGCGAACCGCGCAAGGTATTCGTCCAGGTGGTTCATCACCTCGCGCTTAAGTTCGCGAGCGCGTTGCCGCAGCGGCTCGAATCCCGGAACCTGGCTGATCGCCTGCAGACGGTGCGAGTAGAGCCGAAGAGTCGATGAGCGGTAAGCCTCCTGCAGATGAGCGTCGGCCATCGCTTTATGAGCCAGCTCATGAATGGCGGAGCTGCTTACCCCTGTTTCGCTCATTCGTGTTTCTCCAGCAACTCCGCCAGATGGAGGGTTTGAATTGGAAGCTTCTCCCGGTGGATATACCCTGCGAGGTGCATCAGGCAGCCAGCATCGTTGGCCACCACGTATTCCGCTCCCGCATCCACGGCCGCGCGAACCTTGTCCCGCGCCATGGCCACAGACACCTCAGGGAATTTCACTGAGAATGTTCCGCCAAAACCGCAGCAAACCTTGTTGTCCTGCATCTCAACCAGCTCAATGCCTTTCACGGCTTTGATCAATTTGCGCGGTTCCGTCTCAATCCCTAACTCACGCAAAAGATGGCAGGAGTCGTGATAAGCGACGCGGTGGGGAAAACTCGCGCCGACATCGTCCGCTTTCATCACTTTCACCAGGAACTCCGAGAATTCATAAAACCGTTCCCGCAACCGCTCGGCCTTCCGCAGCAGCTCCGGATCATCGGCAAACAGCTCTGGATAAAAGACGCGGATCATCGTCGAACAGGATCCCGAGGGCGCAACAACATAGTCCGCGTCATCAAAGAGGTCGAGATTTCGGGCGGCTACCTCGCGCGCTTCCTCGCGGTAACCCGTATTGAACGCTGGCTGGCCGCAGCAAGTCTGGGCGGGATTAAAGGTGACTTCGGCGCCGGCGCGCCGCAGAATTCTTACGACGGATTCGCCAACCTGCGGAAAAAACTGGTCGCCCAGGCAGGTAATGAACAGCGCGACCTTGGGAGAATTATTGGCCATCAGAATTTGTCATATTGAATGCTACTGCGCCGAGTAGCCCCCATCAACCATCAAGTGGGCGCCCGTGATATAACTCGCCTCGTCGGAGGCCAGGAACAGAATCGCGTTGGCTACTTCCCGAGGCTGCCCCGCTCGGCCTACAAATGTTTTAGCACCTTCCGCGGCGTCGAATTCTTCCAGGGTCATGCCCACTTTCTCCATGTGCCGGTATGAGGCCGCCGTGATGATCGATCCGGGACACACAGCGTTCACCCGGATTTTGTGGGGGCCCAGATCCATCGCCATGTTTCTGGCAAGCTGCACCATCGCTGCCTTGGTGGCGCTGTATGCAAAAAAGTCGGGCTGGGCCAGAAAGCTGGAAATCGAGCCCAGAATGACGATCGACCCGCCCCTCTTCTTCATGTGCTCAACAGCGTATTTTGTGACCAATGCGGTTCCGATCACATTCACGCCAAGGGAGTGCCGCCAATCCTCGGCCGAAGCTTCAAAACCTTTCAGAACAAACGTTGCGGCGTTATTCACCAGAATATCGATTCCGCCGTAAGTCTTCACGGCCTCGTCTGAAATTCTTTTTGCGTCGGCTTCCTGCGAAATGTCAGCCTGGATAAAATGGGCGACGTCTCCCTTTTCGCGAATCGCCTTGACGGTTTCATTGCCACCCTTAGGATCGATATCGGCAACTACAACCTTCGCGCCTTCTTCGGCCAGGCGCTCTGCCGTGGCACGCCCAATTCCGGCTCCTGCGCCGGTTACAATGGCAACCTTGTTTTCCACTCTCATGTTCGTTCCGCCCTCCCGCGCCGCATCTCCATCCGAAAATGGGAACACTCATTCGGCTGGCGTGCCTCGGTGCCGGCCTGGCCAGCCGCTTCTGACCGTAAAATACCAGAAAGGATAAACGCTACGGGAATTTTACGGTGAAGTCAAGCGGCCCGAGCAAGGCTTTTCGCAAGGCTGGGCCCGAATATTCGCCTGATCGCCACCACCATCCACACTGGTTAAAATGGCAAGCGCCGGTCTCCCCACGATGCTTTGTCGAGAGACCGGCGCCATCTGAAAGGCGCTTTCCCTCGTTCAATCCGTTTACGTCAATCTCACTGGCTGGGTGGCTGGGCTGGCGCCGACGCGGCTGGCGGCTGTGGTGGGGTTCCGGGCCTCATCATCATCCGGCCCCGGCGGTGCTCCCTCCAGCTTCGTCTCCAGCCTCCATGCGCGAAGCGTTCCCGGATGAACTGGCGGACTTTCTGCTGCTGCTCGGGCGAAAGCACCGTCTTGGCTTCCAGCAGGGCCTGGACATTGTTTTTCATCATCTGTCCCCGCAGTTCCGAAATCTGCTGAACCTTCTTCAGCACAGCGGCCTGGTCTGGCTTTGCGGAGTGCAATAACTGGCTCAGGTCGACCCCCTCAATCCGCATTTGGGCGCGAGTCTGGATATTCGCTTTCTCAGCATTGGTGACGATCTGCCGCAAGCGGCTCACCTGACTGTCCGTGAGATTGACTTCAGAGCGGAACTGGTCGTTGTTAAGCAAGGCCAGAATCCGCTGGCCCATCGACCACCGCTCAGGTCCTCGAAAGCCGTGCCTCCATCCGGTCCCCCAGGGCCGTTGCGCTGCAAACGCAAATCCAGCAGCGACAAAAACAACGACGGCTGCCAATGCTATCCCTTTCTTCATATTGAACCTCCCCATGGGTCTCACTTATATGGGACGATGGGGCGGCATATCGAGTTACGGCCTCTCCCGGAACGCATATGCCATCGGGTATAGTAGACACAGTGCCTGACGGTTCAATGTGCACTCTCTCTGGCGCGCGATGAATTCCAATCGTCCACAGTTGGACAACAAGACTGATGTCACTGCCCAGCCCGTCCAGCGGCTTATGATGTTCCGCTCCTTATACCACCGGGATTTCTCGGTCTTTTGGGCTGGCAACTTTCTTTCAAACATCGGAACCTGGATGCAATACGTCGCGCTCGGATGGGTCATCCTCATTATATCCAACTCGCCGTTCCTCCTGGGGTTAAACGGATTTCTAGCCCAGATTCCGGCGCTGGTCTTCGCCTTGCCGGGCGGGACCATCGCCGACCGTCTGAACCGGCGAAAGCTGATGCTGGTGACCCAGACCTCGATGATGTTGCTGGCGCTGTTTCTGGCCATCCTCACTTCATTCCACGCGATCACGATCACTGAAATCCTAGTCATCAGCTTCCTGACCGGAATCGCCTCCGCTCTCAACTATCCGGCTTATCAGGCGCTGATTCCGGATCTGCTTCCCCACGAAGACCTCATGAACGGCATCGCCCTCAACTCCGCGCAATTCAATATGTCGCGAGCCATCGGCCCCACCATTGCGGGATTGGCGATGGGAACGCTTGGCGCCGCAGCTTGCTTCTATCTGAATTCGGCCAGCTTTCTTGCGCTGATCCTTGCTCTGCTGGTGATCACGATTCCGCCGGTTCACCGGAGCGCCGGTACCCGATTCTGGGGCTCGATGGTGGAAGGAATACGCTACGTGAAGCAGCATCGTATGATTATTCTGCTTCTCACCGTGCCGGCCTGCCTCAGCCTTCTTGGCCTGCCCTTCATTGTGCTGATGCCGGCCGTAGCACGGAATCTGATCGGAGTGGGAGCTTCCGGCCTTGGATTTCTGATGGGCGGCGCCGGATTGGGAGCGGTGGCGGCAGCGCTGTTCATTGCCGCCAGAGGAACTCCCGAGCGGCGCGAGCGCCTGATCCTCACCAGTGCAACCTTCTTTTCCGTGGCCCTGATCTTTCTGGCGGGGGCTCACGCCTTCTGGGTTGCGTTCCTGCTGCTCGCCGTCATGGGTGGAACAATCGTTGGCGCGCTGACGCTGGCCAACACTACGCTTCAAACAACCACCCCGCCGGAGCTGCGGGGCAGAATCATGGCGTTGTACTATATGGCAATGTCGGGGTTGATGCCGTTTGGCAGTCTGCAGGCGGGGGCGCTTGCACAGGCGATCAGCACACGTTTCGCCCTCGGTTTGGGAGGGGTTAGCTGCCTGGTTTACTTCCTCATCTTGCAGATCTTGCTCAACCCGGTGCGACGCACAGGGCAATCTTCCGAGGCGCCTGGAGACCGGGCCTGAAACGGCCCTCCGTCCCGGCCGAAGGCTGGTTACTTGGCCGCCTGCAAGTCTCTGTTAATCAACTGGTAAATTCGAGTCGGGGAGAACCCCACAACGGGAGTGCCGTTAATGAACAGCGTGGGTGTGCTGATGACCCCCAATTCCTGACCCTCGTTCATGTCGGCCTCAATGCGTGGAAGAGTCGCCTTGGAATCGATGCACTCTGCCAGCTTCAGCCTGTTATACCCGGCGCGCTGGCCCATATCCAGAAGCAGGGACCGGGCATTCGCGGAATCGGCGGTAATCATGTCCTGGCTGGCAAAAATGATACTGCGAAAGCGGAAGTAGTCCGCAGGATTAAGCACATAACCGCACTCATTCGCGATCGCCCCCGTCAATGCCCAATTGTGAATGGTGACGAGCGGAAACTCCTTGAAGATGATTCTGATCTTATTGCCGTACTTGGGAATTAGCTGGGTCGCGAAAAACTTCTGCGTTTCTGCGCACATGGGGCACTCGAGATCCGCATACTCCACGATCGTCACCGGCGCATCCGCAGGTCCGACGGAAGCCTGATTATTCAGATTGATCGTGTGCTCCACTTCGGTTCTTGGATCGACGCGCAGATTATAAATACTCCCAATCACCGCATAACGTCCGTCTTTGGTCATATAGGCAGACTGGCCAGTCTTCCTTGTACCGTCCTGTCCGTAAATGGTAGTTGTATAAAAACCTTCGAACCTGGAGTCCCGAAACGGCCCCACGCTCAGCTTGACAGCATCCGGAACATGGAATTGGGCCCGCACAAAATCGACAATCTTCTGGTCCCTGGCGGAAGCGTTTGTGGCGCCGTCGTTCTGCGCGGCCGGCATGTCATTAAAGACAATCCCAATCACCAGGTAATGTCCGTCTTTGGTGACAAAGGCAGGCTGAGATTTCTGCTGTTTTCCCAACTGAACCTTGATAGTGGTCTGATAAAAGTCCGTGTATTGGGAGTCCTGGATGGGGGCAACCGTCAGCTTGGTGTTGTCAGGAATGCCAAACCTCTCCCTCACATAATGAGCGATTTCTTGAACCGTTACGGGAGTATTGGCTGCCGCCACATGCTGCGGTGTTTGTGAAACAACCAGCGCAATTAACAACGCAGCAAGCAGTCCTCGCCCTATTAATTTCTTCCAATGCCTTTTCATTAAGCTCCAAAACTCCTTTCACGCATGAAGCCCCTTCAGTTAATATGGCCTAATTTTAACCGCGACCGCCCGGAAAAAGCAATTCGTACAACGGCATCTGATTCTGAGTCAAAAAACCGAAATGGGCACATATCGACAAGCCAGGAGCAGCAGACACACCGTCGGGCGTAGCCATTTCCAGCGGCTGAAAAGCAACGGAGGGAAATTCCTCCTGGGAATCAGTCGAGAGGGGAGCAGGTTTGAATATGCCGTTCTCAGAAGTGGCAGACGCTGCCCATTCAGCCGGTCCTTGAGAGACTCCGATCGCGAAAAATCCGGCGGTCCATTGATTGTGTCCCTGTTCAAATTATGGTAGGCTTTTGCTCGCGCTTGGGGGGCATTTCATTCAACAGCGCGCCATCATCAATAGACACGGGGTCGAGGCTCAGGGGTTTGCTCGCAACACCTCAGGAACTGGCCTGCTACCCGGGAGGGGCGAACAATGAGCTCATCAGCAGTTGAAGGCCAGGGGAGTTGTGTCCGTTCATGTAGATTTGAAAAAGGCTGTGGTTGCGGAAGCTGCGGCCCTCAA
Source organism: Acidobacteriota bacterium (assembly GCA_021827245.1). Next base: position 14,426 of record JAKAWN010000102.1, read on the forward strand.
CCCCGGAGGACCGCGCTACCTTGCTGTACGGCCTGGATCTGGCGCTCTGCCTTCATCGGGTGGGGGTGGAGCTGGTAGCGCGAACCCCCGGTTCTGAGGTCCGCGCGTTTTTCTTTGTACCCGACGAGTTTCCCTAAACAAAAACCGCAGACCACAACGACGGCGGTCTTCGCTACTCGTTTTTCCACGACCATTCTGGACGCTGGCTTCGACATCGGAGCAATCAAAACACATATTATTATATGTATAATCATTTACAATCTAAAAATCCGCAGAATTACGGAACAACTCCGATGCGCCACCTTGCTCTTGACAGCGGCGCTGGCAAGTGATTCAATCTTTTCTCTTTGACTCGGCCGTTGGCTGACCGAGATATTTGTTCTTCAAAACATCTACGGCAAGCGTCCCAGGGGCCGGGCGTTGTTGGATGTGCCGGCTACTCTTCAACTCGACCAGGAGGGGAAATGGGACGCAGGATTCGAAAGTCACAAGCAACAGGCCAGAATGAAAGAACGGCTCAGGCATCGTGTCTTAGTGTCTGCGATCAGGCCGGGTGGCGCAGGCAGCGTCCTTTGATGGATGCGATCCGACAGGTCGATACCACAGAGTTAAAGGTCTGCACCAGACCACCTTCTGCGTGCCGCCTGCTGCTAACTGCCTACTGCCTACTGTTTTCCGCTTTCTGCCTGCTGTTTTTCGCGCCACGGGCGGCGCGCGCGGGCACATTCACCGTCAGCAACACCACGGAGGAGGCAACCACCCCTCCCGCCGGCTCGCTGCGCGCGGCGATCATTGCCGCCAACAACGCGGGCGGGACGAACACCATCAATTTCTCCTCGGGCCTTTCGGGGACGATCACGCTGGCCAGCGAACTTCCGGCCATCCAGGACAACGGACTCACCATTGACGGCTCGGGCGCCACGATCACCATCAGCGGCGGCAACTCCTATCGCTGCTTCTTCATTGGCGCATGGACGGCGGGGACGAGCACTTTTATCGCCGACCATGTCACCATCGAGAACCTGGCCTTCAGCGGCTGCGAAGCGCAGGGCGGCGCGGGCGGCTCCGGTTATTACGCTGGCGGCGGTGGCGCGGGCTTGGGCGGAGCGATTTTTGTAGCCAACAATGCCACGGTCACGCTTTCGAACGTAAGCTTTTCCTCGAACAACGCCACGGGCGGCGCGGGCGGGGCCACCACCAGCAGCAGCGGCTTCGGCGGCGGAGGGGGCATGGGCGGCACCGGCGGAGCGGGGTCCGCCTACGGACTCGGCGGCGGCGGCGGAGTAGGCATAGCGGCCGCCGGCGGAAGTGACACCAGCGCCACGGTCAACGGCCTGGCCGGAACGGTTGCCCTCGGAGCGGCGTCCGGCGGGGCAGGATACAATTGCGGGGAGCCCTGGGGGACGGGCGGTGCGAACGGTGGCGGCGGGGGCGGCGTAGCCGTTCCCTCTGGCGCCTCTGTTACTTGCGGAAGTGGTGGCGGCGGAGTAGGCGGAAGCGCCGGGTCGAGCAACGGTGGCAACGGCGGTTTTGGCGGCGGCGGTGGCGCCGGTATGGACGCTACGGGTACCTTTGGGTACGGCGGCGCAGGCGGATTTGGCGGTGGCGGCGGCGCCGGCTTGTTCGGCGGCGCGGGCGGATTTGGGGGCGGTGGCGGCGGGGGGTCGTCCACGGGCGCAGTCGGATTTGGCGGTGGCACCGGCGCGGCCGGCTTTGACGGCGGCGGCGGCTTGGGCGCGGGCGGCGCAGTCTTTGTTGAGCAAGGCGGCGCGCTTACATTCAGCGGGCCACTCTCCGAGACGGCCGACACGGTGACGGCGGGCGCACCGGGAGCCGGGAGCGGCGCGCAGCAACCAGCTTCGGCTTTCGGCAGCGGCGTCTTTATTCAGGGTAACAACACCATCACGTTCTCGCCCGCTTCGGGCCAAACCCAAACCGTTTCCGGCGTGATCGCCGACCAAACAGGCTCGGGCGGCACGGGCACAAACGCTGGCGCGGGTTCGCTCACGATGAACGGGGCCGGCACGCTGAAGCTTTGCGGCGCGAATACTTATACCGGCGCGACCACGGCCAGCGCGGGAACATTAGAGATTTGCAGCACCGGCTCGATCACCAGCAACGTCACCGTCCAGAGCGGCGCGACGCTTCAGGTGGATAACGGTGCGACGGTCACCGGCAACGTGACCATGAATTCCGGCGGAACGCTCCTCAACAACGGAACCATTACCGGGACAATCAACTACAGCAGCGGCAGCGCGGTGAATGTGACCTCCTCCTCGGGGCTCGTCAGCGCGATCACTACCGGCGCGAGCTCGATTACCTTCTCGAACGACATCGCGCTGACGGCGGATGTGCCGGCTTTCCAGCCGAATACCACGGTGACGATCAACGGCGCGGGTTACTCGATTGACGGCGGGAGCCAATATCGCTGCTTCTTCGTCGGCGCGTTTCAGGCAGGCGGCGCGGCGCAAGAGCCCGTCAACGTGACCATCGAAAATTTGACGCTCCAGAATTGCAAGGCGCAGGGCGGCGCGGGCGGCGGCGGCGCAAGCGGGGGCGGCGGCGGCGCGGGCATGGGCGGAGCGATCTTTGTGGCCAACAGTGCCACAGTCGCGCTTTCGGACGTGAGCTTTTCCTCGAACAACGCCACAGGCGGCGCGGGCAGCGCCGCAACCGGGTCTTACGGCGGAGGCGGTGGCGGGGGCATGGGCGGCAATGGCACCTTGGGAAACGGTTCGGGGATCGGCGGTGGCGGCGGACTGGGATATGGAGCGAACGGTGGAGATTACACAGGCTCCAACGGAGCTGCCGGAATTGCCACCGGAGCGGCGCCCGGCGGGGCAGGATACAATTGCGGGGGCGGCGTCGTGGGCACGGGCGGCGCGAACGGCGGCGGCGGCGGTGGCTCAAACGGTCCCAGTGATCCTTGCGGAGCCGGGGGCGGCGGAGTAGGCGGCGGCAACGGAACAGG
>JAKAWN010000103.1 GCA_021827245.1 Acidobacteriota bacterium
AAGGTCTTCATGTCGGCGATGGTCCCCGACTGGCCGGAAGGATCGAATTCGGCCACCGACATCGCAACAGGCGGACAATTGTTTTGCAGAATAGTCACGTTAGCAGGCACCAGCGACTGCGGGGCAGCGTTGAACCACTTCCCCGGACCTTCCCAAGAATGTTTGCTGACTCCATCCGCTTATTCTGCCCCAACCTGTGCCGATTCGTCATTCAAGACCGCACCGAAGCTGATACCTTCGCGGTCTGCTTCTCATATTTCTCCCGGCAGTCTTCCGAGCAGAAGTGCAGGACCTGTGTGCCCTGCACCAGGCGGTGAGAGACTTCCGTTGACACGAACATGCCGCACACAGGGTCACGAACCATCCGGCCCCCAACGGTGTCCGTGTTCGTGCTCGCGGCACGGCTCCGCTCAGCTTGAGCAGAACTGCGGAAGCCACTATGCGTCCCGCCCAGCAATCCTCGAACAGTCTTCGAAATCGTATACACTACACCGATCAGGAAGACCATGTCCATGATGGCATCAATTAAACTTCCCACGCTAATTTGACGGCACCCGCCGAAGCGAGGATGCCCTGCCTTTCCCAAGGTCACATTGTTCCGCTGGCGCTCCCGCTGGCCGCGTCCAACTTTGCCTTGATCTCGTTCAGTCCCGGATAATTCGGGTTTTGCCGATGAAGCTCATCCCAATACTTTCTGGCGGTCTTGAGGTCGTGTGTTCCCTCGAGATTCACCACGATCATGTTGAACATTGTCGGCTGGTGATTCGGATTCAGAGCAAGAACCTTCGTATATTCCGCAATGGCCTGCTGCGGCTGGCCGACATAGAAATAAGATGTTCCCAGATCGGTCCGCGCATTGACATTCTTAGGACTCAGGGTCAGGGATCGCTGGTACCACTCGATGGCGAGGTTGAAATAGTGCTGGTCATAAAGGTAGTTGGCCAGTCGGAGCGGAATCTGGGGGTCCTGCGGATTCTGAGCGGCCTGCTGCTGGTAGTTTTCGATAATCTGAGCCACCTCAAGCGGCGGATGTCCATTGGGAAGCCCTGTTGCAGGATTAATATTGGCATTGCTTCCCGAGGCCATTGCACCTGCTGAGGGCGAACCTGAGCTCGCGGCGCTTGCCACGGCAGCCTGCGCGGAAATACTGGCCTGGCTGTGTGACTTATAGATGAATCCGGCTAGAAAACCCACGCTCAAGAAAACAATAGCGGTAACAATGGTTTCTATTTTCACTTCATCCTCACAAGCCAATTCTCGAACTTCAATCTTAAGAACTTTATAGTACGATATAAGGCTGACCAATGGTAGTGTGAACGAGCGGCGCGCTTGTCTTGCCGAAGGCACGCTGCCACGAACGTATCGCTTTCAAAATGTTCTGCTAATGTCATTCCAGCCATGATCACACAGGGAGGTTCTATGCCACAAATCTATAGAAACCTGATTGCGGGGCAATGGATTGAATGTGGGTCCAGGCAAACGTTCGCCAACATCAATCCGGCCAATACCGACGAAGTACTCGGGCACTTTCAGGCCTCAGGCGGCGAGGATGTCCAGGCTGCTTGTGATGCGGCAGCCAAGGCGCAGCCCGGGTGGGCGTCGTTACCTGCGCCGCGCCGGGGCGAATATCTTTTCAAGGCCGCGGAATTGCTGGAATCCCGCCTCGACAAAGTGTCTGAAGACATGACGCGCGAGGAAGGCAAGACCCTGCCCGAAGCAAAAGGAGAAGTGAAACGAGCCATCAACATTTTTCGCTACTTTGGCGGCGAAGGCGCCCGCTCGTTCAGTTATCAGATTCCATCCGAGCGGCCCAACGTTTTTTGTTACATGATGCGCAAGCCGCTCGGCGTGGTGGGGCTGATCACGCCCTGGAATTTCCCCAGCGCCATTCCGGCCTGGAAGATGGCGCCGGCGCTGGTGGCGGGCAACACGGTGGTGATCAAGCCGGCAAGCCTGGCGCCGCTCAGTCCTTACCGCCTGGTGGAAGCGCTGGTTGAGGCAGGCATTCCGGCGGGCGTCCTGAATTACGTCACCGGAAGCGGCAGCGCAGCAGGCAATGCCCTGGTGGAGCATCCCGCGGTCCGGGCGATCTCATTCACCGGCTCATGCGACGTTGGAAACCGCCTCCATGAGAAGCTTGCCGGGCGCAAGGTTCGAGTTCAGCTTGAGATGGGCGGCAAGAATCCGACCGTGGTGCTCAAGGACGCGGATCTCGATTACGCGGCCGATATCCTGATCAATGGAGCCTTTTTCTCAACCGGGCAAAAATGCACCGCGTGCAGCCGCGCCATCATTGAAAAGGACATTTACAGGCCGCTGTTGGAAAAGCTGGTGGCGAAAACCAAGGGACTGAAAGTGGGCAATGGCGTTGAGCCGGGAGTGCAGATGGGGCCTGCCGTCGATGCCAAGCAGCTTGAAACTGATCTCAAATATATTGAAATTGCCAAGAAGGAAGGCGCTAAACTGTTGTGCGGCGGAAATCGCCTGACCGGAGGCATCTACGACAAGGGCTTCTTTGTCGAGCCAACGATCTTTGACGGGGTCAAGCCGGAGATGCGCATTGCCCAGGAAGAAGTTTTCGGCCCGGTGCTGGCTCTGATGGTGGCGAATGACTTTGACGACGCTATGCGCCTTGCTAATTGCATCCAATTCGGGCTTTCTGCTTCAATCGTGTCGCGCGACCTGACGCATGTGCATCAGTTCATCAACGGGATCGAGGCAGGCCTGATCACCGTTAACCTGCCCACGGCAGGTGTCGAGTACCAACTACCGTTTGGCGGCACCAAGGAATCCAGCTTCGGCATGCGCGAGCAGGGACCGCTGGCGCTCGATTTCTACACCGAGTCGCGCACCGTTTATCTGAAATACACTCAATAGGGTGCAGGTTCTTACATTTGGCGTAAGGCCAGCGAAGCAATACGGCCTGCGCGCTTTGAACGTCAAATCAGAGCTCAGGATTGCGGATTTCACCAGGAGATTGCCATGAAAAAGACACAACAATTTCTCGCCAAGCTGAAGCTGCCGTTTGAAGATAACCACGCGCTCAAGCCCACTTCGCTCCGGTTCAAGGACGGCGGGCAGTACCGTTTTGAAATCCCCAGCGTCGAGGGCCCGCGGGTCTTTCGCGAAGTGCTCGACGCGGCCAAAAACCTGAATATTCCAATCCATCGCGTCAGCCAGGGAAGCGGCATCATGCTGCTGACCAAGGCCGAGATTTCGGAAATGGCCCACATTGGGCACGACCAGCGCATCGAGGTCTGCCTGTTCGTCGGGCCGCGCGCCACTTTCGAGACCGGGGCGCAAACCGTCTCCAGCGCGGGTAAGGTGATCGGCCTTCAGCATCGCGGCGCCGACCAGTTGGTTTACGCCGTCGAAGATGTCAAGCGCGCCTGCGATCTGGGCATTCGCAGCGTTCTTCCCGCCGATCTCGGTCTGATCTGGGTGATCAACGAAATGAAAAAGAAGGGCGAGTTGCCGAAGAATCTAGTCATCAAGAGCTCGGTCACTTTGCCGGCGGCGAATCCAGCCACGGCACGATTATTCCAGGAGGCGGGCGTTTCTACATTGAATATTCCAACCGACTTGACTCCCGCTCAGATCGGCGCCATCCGCCAGGCGGTCGACATTCCCATCGATCTCTACATCGAAGTTCCGGACAATTTCGGCGGCTTTATCCGCTTTTACGAGATGCCGCAGATCATCCAGGTGGCAGCTCCAAATTACTTCAAGTTCGGCCTTCGCAATGCCCCGGACATTTATCCGTCCGGCGGCCACATTGAAGATCTTGCGGCAAGGATGGGCCGCGAACGCGTCCGCCGCGCCAAGATAGCCCTCGACCTGCTTGAGCAGTATGCGCCGCAGGTCAAGATGTCGCCGCTGGGATCCAAGGACCTCGGCATCCCGGAGGTCTGAGGAAAACGTCCCGAAGGGCTTGAGGCGCGTTTTTCTGTTCCAGCCCGTGGCGTGCCCGCTGGCATTCGGTTCGACACCATGCCTGTGTTCTTCACTGAGGCTTACTAAGCTCACCGTGGCATGGCTGGCGCGAGCGGGACACGCTTTCAAATACCGGATTATATTCATGCAACATCATGAATTTTTAAGGAGGGGGTGCAATGGTGCGTTCCAGACGCTTGACCTATATCGCAATCGTGTTCCCGACGACTACAGTAGCCGCGGGCTTCGCTCAAGCACGGGTGAAATCCGCTTCAAGGTCTGGCACTGAAAACCAGAAACAGGATGTCTTCAAGAATCTCAAGTTCCGCCACGTTGGGCCAACGGTGGCGGGCGGACGTGTCGCCGCGGTTGTTGGGATTCCGGGAAACCCCAACGCCAATTACGTGGGGGCTTCGGCAGGTGGCGTCTTCATGACCGTGGATGGCCGAGTAAGCTGGAAAGCCATCTTCACGCACGAGAGCACGGCGTCCATCGGGGCGATTGGCCTGGCTGGTTATTGCGCGTTACAGGAAGTAGCGCATATGTACCCGTGGTCAAGGCGGGCTTTGTGCCCAGTTGGACGCGCCGCCGGATCGCATTTGTGATAAACTTCAGTTATGAAGTACCTGCTGGCCATTGTTCTTTTTCTGGCGGGTGCGATATATCCGTTCGCCCTCAGGGCTCAATCGTTTCATCCGAGGCTTGGTCCGCAAAATGTGGGACATTTCCGCGACGGCGGTTTTCGGTTCCGACCGTTCCGAGGCGGCGCGCAGCCAGTTGTCCTCCCTCCCTTCTTTGGATACCCGTCAAACTATCCGTTTGAATATTTCTATCCAGGCCTCTGGCCGCCAATCGATTACGAATACGAGCAGGCTTCCAGAATTGCCCATGGCGACGTGGCTGCTGAAGTAGCTGCTCAGGAAAAAGCCCTCCTTTCCAGCCAGGTTCAGCAACTGACTGAGGAGGTTCGCTCACTGCGCCAGGAACAAGCTTTGCGCCAATATGCGGCGCAGGCTCCTGCCGCTCCGCCCAGTTCTGAACTTCGGCCGCGGCCTTCACCCAGGGTGCGGCCCAGCACCCGGCACGAGTTCCCTGCTACCGTCTTCATCTACAGGGACGGCCGAAAGATGGAAGCACGCGATTACGCCATCTTGGGCAATACGCTATGGGTTTTCCATGGCAAGCTGGCGCAAAAGTTTCCGCTTTCTGATTTTAATCTTGAGGCCAGCCGGCAGGTGAACGAAGAGCACGGCGTCGAATTCCCCTTATCTGGCCCCCATCCGCAGTAGCCCGCCATGATCGGAGCCAAAGTCCCCCCTCGCAGCAAACCATACTTGCGTTCCTAGCTAGATGACATCATAATCGGGCTTTTCCGGATTCAATGCACTGACACTCAAAGGAGGATTCATATGTCATCGGATGACACGCAGTTGTCCTGGAACCGACTTGCCAAACCATCACGCCGCAATTTTCTGAAAAGCGCCGCTGCTTTCGCCATGGCTGGCTCTGCAATCGGGTGCAGCCGTCAGAGCGGAGTGAAAGAAACGCAGGAAGCACAGCCAGCACAACCTTCAGGAAAGCCCCGCCTGGTCTATGTGGGAAGTTACAGTTTCAAAGGGCAGAAATTCGGACGCAGCCACGGCGACGGGATTTATCTTTTCGAAATGGACCCTGCAACCGGCGCGCTCACCCAGCGCGAAGTGTTTGCCAATCCCAATAATCCTTCGTGGCTCTCGCTAAATTCCGCAAAGACGCACTTGTATTCTTGCGATGAGCTTGTGCATTACCAAGGCAAGTCTTCCGGTGCCGTTACCGCCTACTCCATCGACGCCTCAAATGGACACCTTACAAAGCTGAATACAGTTAGTTCGGGAGGCGCCGGCCCTGCCTACATCAGCGTGCATCCTTCCGGGCGTTACGTTTTTGCCGCCAATTACGGCGCTGGAAGCGTGGCAGTACTTCCCGTCCGTCCCGATGGCAGCCTGGGTCCCGCGACCGACGTTCACGTGGACAAGGGTCCGGTTGGTCCCAAGCACGCCACCAACGCGCCGCCGGGAAGTTTTGCCATCAGCGGGCATGATCGTCCCCACTGTCACATGATTCACGTCGATCCCAGTGGCAAACGCGTCATCTCCACCGACCTGGGCATGGACAAGATCATGATCTGGAATTTCGACACAGCAAAAGGCAAGCTGACCCCGAACAATCCTCATGAGATTTCGGCACCCCCCGGCGACGGCCCGCGCCATTTTGTTTTCCATCCCAACGGCCGGTGGTTTTATTGCATCCAGGAAGAGGGCTCTTGCGTGGTCGTTTTCGACTACGATGAATCCAGCGGAAACATGACACAGAAGCAGGTGATTTCAACCCTCCCCAAGGACTTTGTCGGATCGAACATGGCCTCCGAAATCAGGATCTCGCCGGACGCAAAATTCATTTACGGCGCCAACCGCCTGCATGACACGATCACCACTTTCTCCATTGGGCAGGACGGCAGCCTGACTTACGTGGGTGAGGAATGGACTCACGCCGACTATCCACGCAGCATCACCGTGGATCCTTCTGGCAATTTTATTTATTCCTGCAATCAACGTGGAGATAGCCTCACGACGTTTCGCGTGAATCGGCAAACCGGCAAGGTCAGTTTCACCGGCCAGTTCACGGCCGTCGGGACCCCATCCGTCATGGTGTTCCTCACCTAGGAATCACAGTGCCGCCTTTGTTATGAGAGCGTGAATCGTGGCGCTGCGGCCATTTCAGGTTCTTGGCGTTGCGGGCTCCTGCTCAAGCAAGGGCCCGCCGTCTTTTTCAGGAGTAGTGGTCATACCTCCGACAAGTGCATGTGTGTCGGGCATCCCTTGCAGTTGCGCGCATCGGGAACTGTGCGGTAGGATTCTTTTTGTCTGAATTATGCGTTATCCTTCCTTCAACCGCGGCTTCACCTGAGCGTAACCCTCCAATCGCGGGTCGATTCCTTCAGCCGAACATCCACAGGCCAGTCTTCACGAGGAGGTTTCCATTGAAGCTGCAACGTATTGCTCTTTGCATTTTGTTAATGACAGCTGCGTCCTGCGCCGTTCGCAAGACCGCTGCCAAAAGCACCGAAAAGCAAGTCCCGGCGCGTGAGTTCGATTTCACATACAGCGTTCATTTTACGAAACTGCCGAAATATATCCGCACCCTGCGTATCTGGATTCCTGTCGCCACATCCGGTCGGCACCAAACCGTCAAGCTGCTCAAGATGACCGGCACAGTTCCTCTGCGTATCACTCAGGAACCCGAATATGGCGACCGCATGGCGTACGCCGAAATCCGGCATCCGCGCTTTTCGACGGCCAGCTTCACTCTCGCCTATCACGTCAGGCGTGACGAGTACTCCGTCGGATCATTCCGTCAACTTATGGCGGAGAATAGCGATCCCTTGCATATTTCCCCAAGCCTTGTGCGCTATCTCCAGCCAGACCGCCTGATTCCTATCGACGGCGAGATCAAGCAGGTTGCCGATCAGGCCACGGCAGGCAAGCGAGGAGAAATCGAGAAGGCCCATGCCATCTACAATTACGTTTTCCAGAATATGAAGTATGAGAAGACGGGGACTGGCTGGGGTCACGGAGACGCCATTTGGGCTTGCAACGCCCACCACGGCAATTGTACAGACTTCCATTCACTCTTCATCGGAATGATGCGTGCCGAACACATTCCCGCGCGTTTTGTCATAGGTTTTCCGCTGCCGCCCGGTAAGTCCCAGGGCGTGATTCCGGGCTATCACTGTTGGGCGGAATTTTATGTGCCAAACAAAGGGTGGGTTCCGGTAGATATCGCCGAGGCGTCGCTCAATCCCGCAAAATACGGCTTCTACTTTGGTAGCGTGGACACGGACCGCGTCCGTTTTTCAGCCGGGCGCGACATCACCCTCGAACCCAAGCAGTCCGGCGCGCCCGTCAACTATTTCGTCTATCCTTACGTGGAATTGAACGGTAAGCCCTACACACATTTCCAGGATCACTTCACCTTCCGCACCGCCTCTTCCTGAGCCGTGTGCGTGTCCCGGTGAAGTCCTTATAGTGCGGACTTTCATGTGATCACTAAGCCCGCCTGTTACTCAAACCGTAGGAACGAGCAACGCTTGAGCGAAAAGAGAAGGCGGCTCGCCCACGTCCGATCACACACCCCTTCACGAGGACCCCGGGAACATTCGGCCCCGCCAAGGCTCGGCACACTATGCCAGGAAAACTAACCTCAATTGTCAGCATACCCCGTTGGATTGTCTCCAAGGGGGACAAACTTCCGGTGTGCATCGCGGTCAGCGCGCGGTGCGCAATGGCAGCTCTGCACGATGGGGTTTTTCCCTTGCTTCCGCCACTGTAAAGGCGTGCGACGATTGAAGCAGCCTGGGGCGAAGCTCACTAACGTGGCTTCTGCCTGGGCCTGAACAGGCTGACAAAGAGCGCGCCTATGGCGATCAGAAGCCCTCCCCACCATACGGGCGCGTGAAGGTTGGCCAGGACGGTGTGCGGCGGATGAGACCACTCCGCCAGTCCGGTGATAAATATCAGGATGCCATATAGGAAAACTAGAATCCCCACAAAGAACCAGACGGGAATCATATGCCGTTCTTCACTCATTCTATTACTCCCCAGTTCTCGATTTCAGCATGACTCAGGATCCTCAATCAAATCCCACTGGCGGCTATCGGAAAATCCACTGCAAGATCAGGAACACGCCGAAGCAGACTCCCGCCCAGAAAACCGGCCGCTTGAGTAGCGGCAGGTGGCCTTCGCTGGGAACGTCGGTCAGGCCCATCACCAGGCCCCGCAACTCGGCTTCCGGCCTTGGCTTTGTGACCAGCGTCACCACCCCGGATACGACAACAACGGCAAGGAAGGCCCACAGCGCCTGCCACATCTGTTGCGCCAGCACCTTGGCCCCGGCATAGAAGCAGAACCATGCGACGCTGCTCGGATGTACGCGGATCATCACGAAGATGCCGATGGCGGTCGAAATGCCGGCCAGCAGGCCCCAGAAGCCTGCCGCCTTCGTGGCGCGTTTCCAAAGCATCCCAATGATAACAGTGCCAAATAGCGGCGCGATGAAAAAGCTGAAGAGCGCCTGGACGTAATCCATCAGGCTTCCGAAATGCGTCACGATATATGCCGCGCCGATGCTGATGAGAATACCGATGATGGTGCACCAACGGCCCATGGCAACATAGTGCCGGTCGCTCGCGTCCTTTTTGATGAAAACCCGGTAGATATCGTAAGTCCAGACGGTGGCAAAAGCGCTGGTGTTCCCGTCCATGCCCGACATGAATCCCGCGATCAGCGCCGTGATCCCCAGGCCCAGCAAGCCCGGGCCCAGATACCGTGCCATCATCAGCGGCAGGACTTGGTCATAGCTGTGAAGATGGTGGGCCAAGGCCACGCTATCTGGATAAAGGTGGAACGGCAGGACGGCCAGGGCCAGCAAACCGGGCAGAATCACGATGAATGGTACGGCCATCTTGAAGAACGCGCCGATAATGGGTGCGGTCTTGGCGGCGCGAATGTCCTTGGCGGTAATCACGCGTTGCACCACCAGAAAGTCCGTCGTCCAGTAGCCCATCGAAAGCACGGCGCCAAGGCCGAAAACGATGGCGAACCACTGCACGCCCATAGGGTTCTGTGAAGGGTTAAGCATCGGCCCCCACATGTGCGTAAAGTCTTGCCCCGGAAAATTGTGATGGATTCGCGCCACCATCCCGGACCACCCGCCCGCTTCTACCAGCCCCAGAATTGGAATCAGCAGTGCGCCCAGCCAGATCAGGAAGAACTGAACCACTTCGTTGAAGATGGCGGAATAGAGCCCGCCCAACCCCACGTAGATTGCAACGACCAGCGAAGAAACCCAGATGCTGAGGTTAAAGTTCCAGCCGAGGATCGTCTGCAATACCACCGCCATCGCGTACATATTGACACCGGACATCAAAACAGTCATGACGGCGAAAGTGATGGCGCTCAAGCCGCTGGTGGCGTGGCCGTAACGCATCTCAAGATATCCCGGCACGGAGTGCGTTCTGCTGATGTAATAAAACGGCATCATCACAATGGCGAGGAAGATCATCGCCGGGATGGCGCCCACCCAATACCAGTGCGCTGCAAGGATGCCGTATTGGTAAGCGTTGCCGGCCCAACCCATGAGTTCCAGCGATCCAAGGTTGGCGGAAATAAAAGCGAGTCCGGCAACCCACGCTGTCATTTTGCGGCCGGCCACGAAAAAGTCTTCGCCGGTTTTGGCGAATTTCTTGAGGTAAAAGCCGATGCCGAGGACCGATACAAAGTAAATGACAATTATCGCCACGTCCACCGGCCTGAGGCCTATGATCTGGCCGGTCGCGGCCGCTTGGGGCACAGCTAAACCCGAAAGAAGAACACCGATGTGGATCATCTTCTCACCCTTGATTTTAGAGATCAGTGAAGCAAGGCACGCAAAGAGTGCAGCCCTGTGACTTGCCGCACCCGCCTTTGCAGACCTGGCCTCCGGACTCGCTCCTTGCCGGGGAAAGCGCCGGCTTAGCGGGTCCGGACTCGGAAACCAGAACTCTGCAAGATGGCACGTTCTTTGATTATGTTCAAGTGGAAAGTGCAATCGTGTGCGCTTCAGGGCGCCACAGCCCCTCTTGAAAGGATGCGAAAGCTTCGCCCCCAGATTCCGTTTGCTTCCTGCAAGGCTGCTCTGTATGATCACGAACGCCGCGCCCTTCCTTTGCGGGAAGCCAGCGGCAAATTTGGATTACCCGGGGAAGACACTATGAATCGTCGGACTTTTAATCGAATCCTCGCAGGCGCGAGTCTGGGCAGCGCAAGTGTTCCATCCTTTCTCTCGGCTGCGTCGCTGAAGCCTGTCCAGGGAGCGACCGCCGGGGCACCTTACAAAATCTCCATCATGTTGTGGACCGTTTTTCGCGATCTTCCCTTCGACGAGCGCCTGGAAAAGGTGTCGGAGGCGGGCTACCACGCCGTTGAACTGGTAGGCGAATTCAAAAAATGGTCGGACGCCGACTATCGCCGGATCAATCAGAAAAAGCGCCAACTGGGAATCACCTTTGACACCACTGCGGGTCTCAGCCACGGAGTTGGCGATCCCGAGGAGCGCAAGGCCTTTTTGAAGGATCTCCGCGACATGCTTCCCATCTGCCATCGGCTGGAATGTTCTCATCTGATTGTGATGTCCGGCAACATCGTGCCGGGACTGACCCACGACCAGCAGCATGCCAGTTGTATCGAAGGGCTGAAAAGGGCGGCGGAATTGGTGGAAGGGAAAAACATCACCATCCTGATTGAAAACATCGATCCGGAAGAAAATCCAAGATACTTCCTCACTTCAGTGGCGGAAGGATTTCAAATCATGAGGGCCGTCAACCACCCGCAGGTGCGATTCCTATACGATTTCTATCATGAGCAGATCGCCGAGGGAAACTTGATCGAAAAACTCCAAAAGAATATCGACTACGTCGGCCTCTGCCACATTGCCGACGTCCCCCACCGCCACCAGCCCGGCACCGGCGAAATCAATTACGCCAATATCTACAAGACACTGGCGGAGCTCCACTACAACCGCTACATTGCCATGGAGTTCCTACCCGAGGGCGACCCTATCAAAATCCTGCGCACCGCCCGCGAGCAGGCAGAGCACGTCACGGTCGCATGCACCGCGTAAGTGGTGATCCCTGCATTCATGAAATCCGTGGCCCTTCCGTTCCGGGCCACCCATTGCATTCCCCTACATCCCCGGGTTCTTGAACTTCACTGGCGGGGCGATCCTTTCCGCGCCGTTTGTGGCCCGCAGGAAGTCGAAGTCGCATCCGTCATTCGCTTGCAGGATATGATCGAGAAACATTCTGCCGTAGCCGCGCACGTAATGCGGCTCGGGCGGTTTCCAGGACTTCAAGCGTTTCTTTAATTCTGAGCCGGATACTTTTAATTCTAATTGTCGTCCTGGAACGTCCACTTCAATCCAGTCACCGTCCTTCACCACCGCCAGCGGGCTCCCTTCTACCGACTCTGGCGCGACATGAACAATGATCGTCCCAAAACTCGTGCCGCTGATGCGCGCATCGCTCAGCCGCACCATGTCACGAACGCCGGCTTTCAGCAGCTTCTGGGGAATGGGCAGATGGCCCCATTCCGGCATGCCCGGAGCGCCTTTGGGCCCGGCACCCTTCAGCACCAGGACGCTTGATTCGTCGACTTCCAGTTTGGGATCATCAATCCGCTTGATCAGGTCGAAGTTATTTTCAAACACGACCGCTTTTCCGCGATGTTTGGCAAAATGCGGTGAGATAGCCGATTGCTTGATCACCGCGCCTGCGGGAGCCAGGTTGCCCCGAAGGATTGCTGTGCCGCCTTCGGACCGCAGCGGCTCGTCAAGACCCTTAATTACTTCGCGATTGAAGCAGGCTGCCTGGGCAAGGTTTTCAGCAACCGTCTTGCCGGTTGCGGTCAGAGCCCTGGCGCGGAGCAGCGGTAGAATCTCCTTCATCAGAGCCGCGATGCCGCCTGCGTAGCTGAAGTCTTCCATCAGGTAGCGGCCGGAGGGCCGGACATTGGCCACCACCGGCGTGGTTCGCGAAAGCTTGTCGAATTTTTCGAGCGGCAGATCAATTCCCAATCGCCCGGCAATCGCCACCAAGTGTACGATGGCGTTGGTTGAGCCGCCGATTGCCATGTCAACACGAATAGCATTCTCGATTGCCTGCCGCGTCATGATGCGCGAAGGCCGCAGGTCTTCGGACACCATCTCCACAATGCGCGCACCGCTTTTCTCGGCGATAGCGAGGCGCCGGGAGTCTGAAGCCGGAATGTCGGCTGATCCCGGCAGCGTCATGCCCAACCCTTCGGCCACGCACGCCATGGTTGAGGCCGTTCCCATGACGCCGCAGTGGCCGGCGCTTCGTGACACGCAGGATTCGACCTCGCACCACGCTTCCTCGCTCATGCGGCCCGCGCGCACATCATCCCACAGCCGCCGCATGTCAGTTCCGGCGGCCACTTCCTGTCCGCGCCACGTTCCCCGCAGCATCGGCCCTCCGGGCACCATGATCGCTGGAATGTCTGCGCTGGCTGCGCCCATTAACTGCGCGGGCGTCGTCTTGTCGCAGCCCGCCAGCAGAACCACGCCATCCAGCGGATAAGATGTAATGCACTCCTCGACGTCCATGGCCATCAGGTTTCGATAGAGCATGGTGGTCGGCTTCATCAGCATTTCGCCCAGAGAGATGGTCGGGAACTCCAGCGGAAAGCCGCCCGCCGCCCACACTCCGCGCTTCACCGCTTCCGCCACTTGGCGCAAGTGGGCGTTGCAATTGTTCAACTCGCTCCAGGAGTTGCAAATTCCGATCACCGGCTTGTTCTGAAACACTCGCTCGCTGAACCCTTCCGCACGCAGCCAGGCCCGATGAACCATTCCCCAGCGGTCGTTTTGTCCAAACCAAGCCCTGCTCCGCAGCGTCTTGCTTCTTTTTGATCTCGTCTGTGTCATCTTCGGTCTTCCTTCCCGGCCACGCCGTCGATATGGATTGTTGGCTGCTTCCAAATTCGCGCGTATTATGATACAGCAATCAGATACTGCATAATCAATGGTCCGGACGTTGACAACCGTCAGGGCGAGGCCTCCCTTTGCAGAACCGGAGGATCGAGACGTGAAAACCGGAAGCTCAAGCGGAAAGGTCGGCAGGAGGGAGTTCATAAGAGCGTCGGCAATGGCCGCCGGTTTCCAGGCGCTCGGCCCGCGCATCCTGCAGGTCCGACGGAACACGGGAGCACCGCTCTCTACCACCGGCATGCACACCTTTGGCTGGCATGGCTGGCATTTCCTGCTTGACGGCAAACCTTTCCAGATCCTCTCCGGCGAGATGCATTACGCCCGCATTCCGCGCCCTTATTGGCGCGACCGCCTGAAAAAACTGAAGGCTATGGGCCTGAACACTGTTTCCACTTACATGTTCTGGAACTTCCACGAGCCTCGGCCGGGCGAGTTTGACTTTGCGGGCAGACACGATGCGGCGGCCTTTGTCCGGGCAGCCCAGCAGGAGGGCCTCTGGGTAATTCTTCGCGTCGGCCCTTATAGCTGCGCAGAATGGGATTTCGGCGGTTTCCCGGCATGGCTGCTGGCCACACGCGACATCAGGGTCAGAAGCACCGATCCCCGCTTCCTCAATGCTGCCAGGCGTTACATGCTGCACGTCGGCGTCGAGCTCGCACCGCTCCAGGTCACGCAGGGCGGGCCCATCATCATGGCGCAAGTTGAAAACGAGTACGGCTCCTTCGGCAACGACAAGGTTTACATGAACGCCATCAAAACAATGATCCGGGACGTCGGTTTTGACATCACGCTCTTCACCGCCGACGGCCCTGAGCCGCGCATGTTGGCCGGCGGAACGTTGCCGGACGTTCTCTCCTTCATCAATTTCGGTTCCGACCCCGCCAAGAAGTTCCAACGCTTTGCCGACTTCCGCCGCAACGTGCCGCGGATGTGTGCCGAATTCTATCCCGGCTGGTTTGATCACTGGGGGGAGATTCATCACCGGGGCAACAATCAGAATCTGATGGAAGGCGTCGACTGGATGCTCGCGCAGGGCGTTTCCTTCAATCTTTACATGTTCCACGGCGGCACGTCGTTCGGCTTCATGAATGGAGCAAACTACGGCAACGCTTATGAGCCCGATGTCACCAGCTATGACTATGACGCTCCACTCGATGAGGCGGGCCGGCCCCGCGCAAAGTATTTTGACCTGCAGAAGCTGATCCAACAACATTCTCCCGCGGTCCACCCGCGGCCGTTGCCTGCTACGCTACCGGTGATTGAGATTCCGCCCTTTCAACTGACGCAGGCCGCCCGGCTGGACGATTTGTTGATGAACCCTGTCCGCTCTGATTTCCCGCAGCCAATGGAGATGGTAGGCCAGTCTTATGGATTCATCCTGTACCGCTGGTATGTCGGACGGCCAACAAGTGGCCGGTTGCATATCATCTATATGAGGGACTACGCCCTCGTCTACCAGAGCGACAACAAGCTCGCCGAGTTGGACCGTCGCTTCAACCAGGACGCCGCGGATGTGGATCTGGCTCCCGGTCAGCCCCTCGATATCCTGATTGAAAATATGGGCCGAATCAACTATGGCCCGCGCATGGTGAATGACCGCAAAGGAGTCACCGAAAGAGTCACCCTGAACGGCCGTGAACTCAGAGGCTGGGAGATCTATCCGCTCCCGTTCAAAAACCTTTCGCGGCTCCGATTCTCGCCAAAACCCAAAAGAGGTCCGCGTTTTTATCGCGGCGCTTTCCAACTCGAATCTGTGGGTGACACTTTCCTCGACATGCGCGGCTGGGGCAAGGGCCACGTCTGGGTAAACGGCCATCACTTGGGACGTTTCTGGAAGATTGGACCGCAGCAGACGCTTTTCCTTCCTGCTCCCTGGCTGAAAGCAGGCGAGAATGAAATCATCGTCTTTGAACTTGAAGCATACAGCACCCAAGTTGTCCAGGGGCTGAAGAATCACGTCTATGAAACACTGGAAATAGACTAATGCCGCAAAGCGCTGCGCTCAGTCTGGCTTGATCTGGGCTTGGCCCCGTTTTGCACCGACTTTTTTCCATGTGCGCGCCGACTGTGCCAGAGCGTTATTAGCGGGCCAAGAGCATAATAAGCCAGGTTGGCAGCACAGACAGCAACTGCGACGGAAACCAGCAGAGTGAGGGACACGTTGGGATAGACAAAGGCCTCCAGGTAGTGGAGAAGAAAAGGGCTGTGGAAGGGAGTGATGCCGGCCCGCTCCTCCAGCATCTGCTCAAGTATCGTCAGCGGGCACGGCGGCCAGGGTGCAACTTCAATGAAAATGCCATAGGCCAGCGAGCCAATGTGAAACCATTGTAGCCGGTGATGGCGGCGCACCAGCAGCACTCCGCCGATCACCCACAGAATGAACAGCAGATGAACCACAAGCACCGATTCCGCCAGCGCAAGGTAAATATTGATCTCCCAGCTTTCAGAGTACTCGACCTGCCGCGCCGTGGCTAGTGCCGGAACAAATACCTGTGCGGTCTGTTCCGGTTGGGCCGCTCATCGGCACTCGGCGTATTATTCGTCAAATCCCATGAAGGAGATACCCAATGAACGAATGGAAACGGGAAATCCCGGCGCGCTTTTTCAACCTGCTGATCCTCGCTGGTTTCATGCTCCCCACTCTCGCTGCACGGGCGCAAACCTCCGGCGCCATCTCCGCGTCCTCCATGTGTGAGCGGTCCATCC
Organism: Acidobacteriota bacterium; assembly: GCA_021827245.1. The sequence goes on from JAKAWN010000103.1 coordinate 16,219, forward strand.
TGCACCAGACCGCCAACGTCGGCGACGGTGGCCATCACACTATCAGTCTTGATCAGCGCGTATGCTCCTGGAGCCGGCCGTTCACGATCGCCGGTGCAAGGGGAAAGCATTACACGGCCACCGGAGTAGACGACGTTCAGTTCAACAGATCCAGTGACCAGGGCTACGCCGTCGGTACGATGGAGGATGGCGATAATTACTTCCTGCGTTACCAGGGGACCGCGGTCATGAAGGGTCCCGTTCCCGTGCACCTTGAAGGCAGATGGCGATTCACCGGCGGCACGGGCAGGCTCGCTGGTTTGAAAGGAAGCGGCACTTATGGCGCAAGGCCCACCCCTGACGGCCGTATGGTGTTCACCATCAAAGGTAATTACGCTCTTCCCAGCCGTCTGCCGAAATAACGCGTTCAGGGTTCTGCATCCGCCCTCCGACGAACAGCACTGCCCTTACACAAGTCTGAACAATTGGCCCTGCTGCTACAACAAAGGATATGACCGTCTGCAATCTCGTTGACATGCCGCTCAATGGGGAGGAAAATAAACTTAGTTATTGGTGGGGTTAGGCCCATGTGCTCTCGAGTTGTCTACCGCCCGCTGCTCCTTGCCTTAACAATACTGCTGAGTATATGTCCTTGCTTTGCCGCAAAGAAGAAAGGCGGGAGTACGCAAGCGAAAGCCCAGTCCCAGGCCACTTCAAAACCGGCAAAGGCCATGACAGGGGTGGGCTCAGTCGTTGTCCACACCCTTCGCAAGATTCGGCCCCATCTGGGTCCCGTCTCGATCGGCACAGGGTATAACTCTTTTTCAGGACCAGCGGCTCTGCCACTTTACTACTCTTACGCTTATCCGATGTGGAATTATTACACCTACGGCCCGTTCTGGGGTAGTCCTCTCTGGGGTCGCTCATTCTATGGTAATCCATCGAACACGCCCAGCCTGCGGAGCGGCGTCGATGAAGGCCATGTCAGGCTGCGAGTTGATCCCGCCACAGCAGAAGTGCTGATCAACAATGCCTATGCCGGCACAGTGGAGGGCCTCAAAGGTAGCATTTGGCTCAAACCGGGCGCCTACAACCTGTGTGTCAAGGCGCCGGGATATGTCGATTTCCGCCGC
>JAKAWN010000649.1 GCA_021827245.1 Acidobacteriota bacterium
GGCGGTACGGATCTCCGCTCCCTATAAGTTCGTCAGCAAGGAGTTCAAGCAGGAACGGTCCCGGATTCGCGTAAATGGAACCGAGATCGGCGGAGACGAGTTTGTGGTGATGGCGGGACCGTGCTCGGTGGAAAACGAAAAACAGATTCTCGAAACGGCCGAAGGCGTTGCGGCGGCCGGGGCCAAACTGTTGCGTGGCGGTGCTTTCAAGCCCCGCACCTCCCCGTATGACTTTCAGGGTTTGGAGCTGGAAGGGCTCAAATTGCTGGCCAAGGCGCGTGAGGCAACTGGGCTTGCCATCGTGACGGAAGTGATGAGCGATGCCGACGTGGACCGCGTGGGGGAATATGCGGACGTGATGCAAGTGGGCGCGCGCAACATGCAGAACTTCGCGCTGTTGAAGACGCTGGGCAAATGCCCGCGGCCCGTGCTGCTGAAGCGTGGAATGAGCTCGACCATCAAAGAACTGCTGATGTCCGCCGAATACATCACGGCGCACGGCAACCCCAACGTCATCCTCTGTGAGCGGGGTATCCGCACTTTTGAGACGGCGACTCGCAACACTTGTGATATCACCGCAGTAGCGGTTCTTAACGAACTGACGCACCTGCCGGTAATCGTCGATCCCAGCCACGCCACTGGTAAGCGAAGCTTGGTGCCGGCGCTTTCCAAGGCGGCTGTTGCCATCGGGGCCGATGGCCTGATTGTCGAGGTCCATCCCCGCCCGGAAAAAGCCATGAGCGATGGTGCCCAGTCGCTCCGGATCGAGCAATTCCACACCATGATGAGCGACCTTGAACCTTATATCCAGCTGTGGAAGGAGAGCCGCGTTTCAACGGCCGCTACGGCGGTCTGACCGCATTAAGCAGGATACAACCCTCGAAGGACCGGCAGGCATCCAAAGGGGAAGCAGTGCTGACCAGCGAGAACAGGTAGTAGCTTAGGTTCCAGGTACCGTTAGTCTCAGAGCTACACGGGAAGCACAGCAGGAGAAGCACGAAGAATCCAATGTGGCAAAGAGTACTGGCGGGACCGCTGAAGCGGGCCTCGAAGTTCGGTGCAGTATACCTCCTGTATCTCCTTATCATCTGGCTTTTTGACTACGTTTACTTCCCTTGGCTTACTATAAAATTCAGATATCTCGTTTTTTTTCCGCTATTTCCATCCATCTTCGTGGCTTCCTGGGGAGGTTACTACCTCTATCAGCATTTCCAGCAAGACGTGTTCTTCACCGACAGAATTCATCGGTGGCTCGATCAGCCGGAGTCAAGGGGTGCCCGGAGTAAGATTAAGTCTATCATTCTGAACCGGCCCGCTTGTGTCTTCGCAGCCGTGGCAACCTGGTGGAGCCCCCTGCACGCATACATTTTCTTTAGAAGAGATCAGGACTTCAGACTGGTGGCGTTTCTCAAAGCGCTTACCATCGGCTCGCTATTCTGCGCCCTTTTCTGGGGCCTGATTGGAGATTCATTCATTTTTTCGTACAGCATGGTCAAAGCATTCCTACGCTGAAACTTCGTAGGAGATGAGGTGAAAACGTGAACATTTTTCTTACCGGATCAACAGGCTTTCTGGGCGGCGAACTTGCCGTTCTCCTGTCCAAAAGGCCACAGATCCGGCGGCTCTATTGTCTGATTCGCGCCAATGATGCCCAGAAGGCCTGGAGCCGTTTGCAGCAGGTTTTTCAATTCCACGGCGATGCACTTGACAGCACCAGAATCATTCCGGTTGTAGGTGACCTCTCGGACAGTTCGCTGGCAGAGAAGTTGTGCCGCCTGAAGGACCTCGGCGAGGTTGACACGGTGATTCACGCCGCGGCGGACACTTCCTTCGCGCCTGCCTCCACCGAAAACGTTGAGAAGGTGAACATTGGTGGTACTCAACAAATCCTGGCTTGGGCTCACTCTCTGCCGAACCTTGAGACGTTCCTGTATGTGGGAACGGCCAGCATCTGCGGGACCGGCCTGACGCACTGCAACATCCACGAAGACCAGTCGCCCGACTCGGGCGTGGCTCACCTGGTCCGGTACTGCTACACGAAGATGATCGGAGAGATGAACGTCGCCCGCGCCATTCCCCGCGAAAAGCTGCTGGTAGTCCGCCCCTCCATCATCATGGGAGATACGCGCGACTGGACGCCGCGTTCCTATGTCATCATGTGGGCGCTGGCCGCGGTCAACGCCGTTCGCCTGATTCCCTCGAATCCGGATGCGCATCTGGACATCATCCCCGTTGATTACACCGCTTGCGCGACTGTGCAGTTGCTCTTTGCCCGGCGCAACTGGACGACTTATCACATATCGGCCGGCAAGAATTCCGCCTCCACACTGGAGGCCATCCTGCGCGCTGCCGATGATCCCTCGGACGGACGGCCGCCGTTCAAATTTGTCCGGCACGAACTGCTGCAGCAGATGAAGAAATGGCCGAAGAAGCTCTCGCCTCAAAGCGACCTCCACCAACCAGAATTTGGCGAGTACTTGGCTTACTGGAATTCCGCTTTCAACGGCAATGGAGACCTGCGCCTGCTCCTGACAGCCATGGGGCCCTACTTCCGGTTTATGGACCTGGACCAGACTTTCGACAATTCGCGCCTGTTGGCGGATACGTCCATCGGAAATCCTCCGCCGGCTCACGAATACGTCAGAAAAACCACCCGCCACCTGAACAACATTGACCTGACCGAGGGCGCACTTGATCCGTAGATTGGATTATTGCTAGTTGGCACGCCCTGGACATAAATAGGCCCCGATCAATCGGGGCCTTGCACCCGCACAAGAACTTCCGTTTTTGGTAAAGACGTTGCGCTGGAAGATCTCGCTCTGGATGTACGTCTGCGAGTGGATGCCCAAGAAGAGCGTCCCTGCGGCAAATCGGGCAGCAACCAGGAAACGCCAACCGAAGTTAGCCTGACTTCCGCGCTCGGAAGCGAGATTTTGATTTTTTTAGCCAGCAAACGGTTTGTTTTCAGTGGGGGCTTTCCGAAAGGCCATAATAGTGACGAATATATTTAACATTTATCTT
>JAKAWN010000104.1 GCA_021827245.1 Acidobacteriota bacterium
GTGAAATCCTTGCACCTGGACCGGGCCGGTGACCTGGTGGTGGAGGTGGGCGGAGGAGCGGTTTATCTGCGGCGCCCCAGGGCCTATCAGGGGCGCGGAGCGGGGCGGCGCGAAGTTGCGGTTCACTACCAGATAGGAGCAGGAAACCAGGTGGGATTTAAAGTGGGCCGGTACGATCGGCGGCAGGAGTTGGTGATTGACCCGGTACTGTCTTATTCGACCTATCTGGGAGGCAATGGCGGGGATATCGGCTACGGGATCGCCGTCGATTCCTCCGGAGATGCCTACGTCACCGGAACCACTGGTTCGACGAACTTTCCCACAACAACGGCAGGGCAGCCCATCAACGGAGGCGGCAACGATATTTTCGTCACGAAGTTCAATCCTGCGGGAAGCGCATTCATCTACTCTGTCTACATGGGTGGGTCTGGGTCCGACACGGCAACTGGCATTGCGATCGACTCGGCGGGGGATGCCTACGTTGTCGGGTACACCTCTTCCACCAGCTTTCCGACGACATCCGGCGCCCTTCAAGTAAGCAATGCTGGAAACATCGACGCGTTTCTGACCAAGCTGGACCCCACGGGCACGACCTTGGTTTATTCCACCTATCTAGGTGGGAGCGGAATTGATTATGGGCGTGCCGTTGCGGTGGACGCCTCGGGCGATGCCTTTGTAACGGGTTCCACAACGTCAACGGACTTTCCCACGACGACGAATGCACTGCAACCTGGCCTCGTTGGCGGCTCCGATGCCTTCCTGACGGAAGTTAATCCAGAAGGCACGGGACCCGTGTACTCAACTTACCTGGGAGGAAGTGGGGCGGATGAAGCTCTAGCCATCGCCTTGGACAGCGTGGGCGACGCGTATATCACCGGATATACTTTCTCCTCCAACTTTCCTACTCAAAATCCCTATCAGTCGTCACTTTCGGGGACGTCTGACGCGTTCGTGTCGGAAATCAATCCCGAAACTTCCTCGCTGGTGTTCTCGACCTATCTGGGCGGGAGCGGATCAACCAGCGCTCAATCCATTGCCCTTGACTCGGCCGGAAGCATCTATCTGGCTGGCAACACCACGTCCACCGACTTTCCGGTAACCAGCGGAGCCTTTCAGTCCACTAACAACGGCGGGGGAGATGCTTTTATCACCAAGCTGGCAGCCGGTGCAACTAACCTGGTCTATTCTACCCTGTTAGGTGGCAGCGCCACCGATCAGGCAGATGGGATAGCCCTCGATTCGTCAGGCGACGCTTTCGTGACCGGCTACACCCAGTCGAGTAACTTTCCATTGGTGAATGCTCTGCAAAGGGTCCTTGGCATTTCCGGGGCGAGCTCTTGCGGTGCGACTGTATGTGCTGATGCCTTCGTCAGTGAGCTTGGTCCTTCCGGGAATTTGGTCTATTCCACCTACCTGGGGGGAAGTGCCCAGGATTTAGGCCAGGCTATCGCGGTCGACTCTTCAAGCGCAGCATATGTAACAGGCAGCACCAACTCAACGAACTTCCCTGTTATTGCCGGAGCGATTCAGCCCGCTTATGCAGGAACGAATTCGAGCACTAATGCATTTGTCGCCAAGATCGCCCAACAAGACGCACCTGCAGCGGCGCTCAGCCCGCAGACACTCAATTTCGGGAACCAGGCTCTAAATACAACAAGCAAATCGCAGACTGTCACGCTGCTCAACGCGGGCAGCACGCCTCTCGGAATCACAAGCATCACTGCCAGCGGGCAGTTCAGTCAGACCAACAACTGTGGGACAATCGTCCCGGCAGGAGGTGGGACGTGCGCCATTCAAGTGACTTTCACGCCAACCCAGACGGGCCCCGTGACAGATCAGGTCACTATCACGGACGATGCTCAAGGTAGTCCCCAGACAATCACGGTGACCGGGACTGGCGTCACGACGGGAGGCTCACTGACAGTTACTCCGACTAGTCTTTCTTTCCCTGCGACCACGGTAGGAAACACGAGCCCTCCACAGACAGTTCAGCTTACCAATACCGGGAGCACGGCCGTCACGATTACCAGTATCAGCGTGTCGGGAGACTTCGCGGAAACAAACACTTGCGGAAATCTCGCCACAGGTTCTTACGTGCTGAACGTGGGTGCCGCCTGCACTGCCAGTGTTACTTTTACGCCAACGGCGACCGGAAATCGCACGGGTTCATTGATCGTCCAGGATAACTCAACCGCTGGTTCTCAGGACGTGTCCCTGAGTGGAACGGGAAACGCGGTCTTTTCGCTTTCGACGAGTGCAAGATCGGCTCTACTTCTCATTGGGACTAATTCAACAACGTTCACGATCGCAGCTTCAGCGCCCAGTTCGTTTCAAGGCACCATCGGCCTTTCATGCAGTAGCGGAGCAACATGCAGTTTTAACCCTGCTTCTATCACGCCAGGCCAGACGAGCGCACTCACAGTAAGCGGGCTCTCGTCAAATGTCTCCAACCCCGGTCCCGCCCCTCCCGTAGACTTCACAGTAACAGGAACCAGCGGCAGCCAGACGACAACTGTACCCCTGACGATCTTTTTCTCGGACTTCTCGCTGTCGCAGACTCCGCCGTCGCCGCCACTTGCCTCGGTTACGGCCGGTCAGTCGGCTACTTATGTCGTCACCTTGACCCCATCGAACGGATTCAAACAAGTTGTCCTGTTGGGTTGCTCGAATCTGCCACAGGGGACGGACGCCACGCCGCAAAAGCCTGATACGACTTGCACCTTCTCGCCGCCGGGACTCGTGCTGAACGGTACATCTGCGGCGACGTCTACTCTCACTATCAGCACTACGGCTCAGAAATCCTCTTCTTTACGGCCGCTCCCTCGAGGGATTCCGCCGCCGGGAACAAATTCGAGATTTGAGTGGTGGGTTTTTCTGGTGGTACTCAGTATGATTTTTGTGGCTGCCGCAGCGCTCAGCGCGCGGCGCCTGCAAGGTACGACCCCGTTACGTCTTCGCGCGAGCTTTGCAGTCCTGATAATGGCGGGCTTACTGACTGCCTTTGTGGCTGCGTGCAACAACACTTATGTCGGCCCGACTACCACTCCGGCAGTGACGGGTACCCCCACGGGCACGCATACCATCGCGATTATCGGGACCATGGGAAGCAACAGCAGCGTTAAGCGAACGACGACTGTTAACTTGGCAGTTTCACCTTGATATTTGTGGAGGGTAGCGCAGTCTGCCTTGACGCAAGCTTGGCAACGGAATTTAAAGATTTTGGAGAATACTGGAGAATTTTCCAGCATGTTCAAGGAGAAAGAGTGTGAATAAGAAAAGTTGCGCTACGGTGCATAAGGAAGCCCGAAAGGGTCGAGGACAGTCGCCATGGGTGCGCTGCCTGGTTGGATTATGCCTTATTGGGTCCGCGCTGGTAGCCACCAGTGTGATCTCGAACGGAGTTCAAGCATCTCCCGTTCGCAGCACGCCTGAATTGCGACTCTGGGCAAGCCGCTACGCTCACATGCCAGTCAGCTTCGAGGTCAATCAGGGACAAACCAACCCTCGGGTCAAGTATCTCGCCCGAGGCCAGGGTTACACGTTGTTCCTCACTTCCCGCGAAGCCGTCCTCGCTCTTCATCCTGAAAACCACGGACGCACGCCGGGAAAGCAATCCTCTTCTCTGGTCGCTTTGAGCGTCCGGCTGCTGCGAGCCGCTTCGTCAGCGCAAGTTACCGGTGAGACTCAATTGGCAGGGTATAGCGATTATTTTATTGGGAACAATCCTCGGGATTGGCACACGCATATTCCCAATTACGCCCAGGTTCGTTACCACCATATCTATCCCGGCGTTGACCTGGTTTATTTCGGCCGCCAGGGACAACTGGAAAACGATTTCCTGATCTCGCCGGGAGCCAATCCGAAGTCGATCCGCCTCGGTCTGCAAGGCGTGAAATCCTTGCACCTGGACCGGGCCGGTGACCTGGTGGTGGAGGTGGGCGAAGGAGCGGTTTATCTGCGGCGCCCCAGGGCCTATCAGGGGCGCGGAGCGGGGCGGCGCGAAGTTGCGGTTCACTACCAGATAGGAGCAGGAAACCAGGTGGGGTTTAAAGTGGGCCGGTACGATCGGCGGCAGGAGTTGGTGATTGACCCCGTTCTGTCTTATTCGACCTATCTGGGAGGCAATGGCGGTGATATCGGCTACGGGATCGCCGTTGATACTTCTGGAAACGCCTATGTAGTTGGAACCACCAATTCATCTAACTTTCCGACCACTACGGGCGTCCAAAGTGCCAGTTACTCCGGCAATGGCGATGTGTTTGTGGCAAAGATAAATCCCTCAGGCAACCCGTCAAGTACCTCGGCTACTCCACAACTTGTGTATTCCACATACCTTGGTGGCAGCGGGGCAGATTCGGGAGCTGCAATCGCAGTTAATGCCGGCGGGGACGCGTTCATCACAGGTAGCACGTCCTCTTCAGACTTTCCAACGACCTCCGGTGCATTTCAGACCACATACGCGGGAGGGGGCGACGCCTTTGTCGCGCAACTGGCCAGCACCGGCGCGAGTCTTGTTTACTCTTCCTACCTCGGAGGCAGTGGAGCAGACGCGGGATTAGGCATCGCGATCGATTCCTCAGGCAATGCCTACGTTACAGGTTCTACGCAATCGGCTGACCTTAAGATCACTACTAATGCCTTGCAACCGAACAACGCGGGGTCCTCGGACGCTTTCGTTGCTGAGGTCAACTTTTCCGGTTCTCAACTCACTTATCTTAGTTATTTGGGCGGATCACAAGCCGACGTTGGGGAAAGCATCCAAGTTAACAGCTCCGGCAGTATTTTTGTTGCGGGATACACGTTTTCATCGAACTTTCCCATCCAAAATCCGTGTCAGGGTGCGCTCGCCGGTACGGTCAATGCTTTCGTCAGCAAGATCACGGTCAATTCCACAAGTTCATCACTCGTGTTTTCGACATACCTAGGGGGCAGTGCCGACGATCGAGCCTATGGGCTTGCGCTGGATTCGAGCGGGAACATTTATGTCACGGGTGCCAGCACATCAACCAATTTCCCGACTACAGTTGGCGTTTTCCAATTAACAAATCATGGACTTACTGACGCCTTTGTTGCAAAGCTGAACCCCTCGGGCCCGACGCTGGTTTACTCGACTCTTCTTGGGGGTGGCGGGACAGACCAGGGCAATGGAATTGCTGTGGATTCTTCGGGCGACGCCTTTGTAACGGGCTTCACGAATTCAAGTGATTTTCCGACACAAAGTCCTATCCAGGCTGTTCTGGGGATCAGTGGCGGCAGCGCCTGCGGCAGTGCCGCGTGCTCTGACGCTTTCGTTTCCGAGTTGAACCCCACCGGAACAGGGCTCGTCCAATCAACATATCTTGGGGGAAGCGGGGCCGATTTCGGCCAAGCCATCGCCCTCGATCCTTCGTTCAACGTCTACATCACTGGCAGCACTTCCTCCACGAATTTCCCGGCAATTGCTGGCACCTATCAGGCGTATCAATCCAGCCTGGCGGGGGTGGCCGGCAATGCATTCATCGCTGAAATCCAACCGGCCAACTCCCCTGGCATGTCGATCGTGCCTCAAAAGATCGACTTCGGAAATCAGACCCTGAATGTCCGCAGTGCCGTGCAAACTGTTATGGTCACTAACGAAGGAACAGCTCCCCTGACCATAAGCTCGATCACTTTTACTGAGACGGATAGTACTGGGAATACGAACGACTTTGCCGAGACGGACAATTGCGTGGGCACCGTAGCCGCGAGCGGCGGGTCCTGCACCATAAACATCACTTTCACACCCAAGACGGCGGCTCCGGAAACTGGAACCTTCAGCATTGCCGATAATGCCGCCGGGAGCCCGCAGACCATCAAGGTGAGTGGAACAGGTGTGACGACCGCAACTGCGGTCACAGTGTCTCCTTCCAGCCTTGCTTTCGGGAACGAGACCATCGGGGAGGTCAGCCCACCCCAAACGGTGACAATTACGAACACCGGCACGCAAACCCTGACTATCACCACCATCAGCACCACCGGTGATTTCTCACAATCGAACACTTGTTCAACACTGAATAATGTGCTTAATGTGGGCCAAAGTTGCAGTGTGAGCGTGACTTTTGCTCCCACTGTCAGCGGCGCGCGAAACGGTACTTTGTCGATTAGTGATAACGCGGCCGGAAGTCCGCAGACGGTTGCCCTTTCGGGTACGGGCGTTGCGCAGTTTACGCTTTCTTCTCCGAGCCCCAATGTCACCACGTTGATTGGAAATACGACGGCAACATTTAAGATTGCGGCGTCGGCGCCCAGCAATTTCACCGGGAGCATCACGCTTGCCTGTCCCTCAACGTTAACAGCCAATGGAGGAACGTGTTCCTTCAGTCCCGCGAACATCCTCGCGGGGCAAACCAGTACTCTGACGATCAGCAATCTCACCAACGCCTTGCCCATAAACACGGTAAATAGCGAGTACGGTGACGTATTCCAGTTTCAAGTTCTAGGAACTAGCGGTTCACAAAATACAACAGTCAATTTAAATCTTCTTTTTGCGGATTATAGTTTGTCCACTGCTGCTCCGGCGCTGGCTACGATCGTTCCCGGAGCACCCGCTAACTACACGATTCTCCTGACGCCGATCAACGGATTCAGCAACCAGGTCCAGCTCGCATGTGGAGACGGAATGCCTCCTGGGGCCACGTGCAGCTTCTCGCATTCCTCGGTCACTCCAAGCGGTTCCGCTTCCTCCAATATCACCTTGACGATCCACACTACAAAGACCAGCGGATCTCCACCGCCTCCCTACATTCCGCCTGATGTGACGCCCCCCTTGGTTCTGTCCCTGTTAGCTCTAGTCTTGGTGGGTGCGCTCGTGCTCGTGCGCAAGCGGGATCAAATCCCGAATCTGGCGGGCCAGCGGTGGCTCCGCATTCAGGTTTGTACGCTTTGCCTGCTGATTCTTTGCGCGGTGTTCCTGGGTTCTTGCCGGAGCGCCCCAGCTACCACCGGTTCGACAACGGGGAATTACACGATCACGATCAATGGCACGCTCGGTTCCAATTCCTCTGTTATCAGGAGTACGCTCGTCAATTTGGCTATCACATGCCCGCCGGGGCAGACTTGCCCGTGAGCGGGAAAGCGGTTGGCAATGCGGCGGTCAATCTGGCTATTTCATAGGACAGGCTGGAGTTCTCTCCGGAGGTGTGTTGCCCAGACTCGCCAGGCCTCGGCCCATGAGGAAGGTACCCCTATGCGCAGGACCAGGAACTGAAAAGACACCAGCCAAACCAGAACCAACCCGAATCAAATCTGAATCCTGCCGGGCCTTGCTGCGCACGCACTGTGGGGAGATGAGTCTCCCGCCCTCCGAGTTACTTTCGTCCCTTAAGCTTTCTTCTTTTCATAATGGCAAGCCCACAAGCTGAACTATGGATTCAGACCCGCGCTATCCTAACGGGCGACTCTTGTGCATCGAGTGCGGATACCCCACCGCAAGAAATGGGGTAACACCTTCCGGCAGACCTGCCGTCTGCCGAAATGGTTTTACGCAGATTTAACCAACGGGGCGCAACTCACGGAAAGGCTGTGGCGTCTATTTTCCTGTAAAGCGGGCAAGTGTGCGAAAGTAGGGTGTGGACGCCCCAAAGGAGGGATAGATGATGACCGAGGAAACAAGAAGGGCCTTCGGACTGGACAGCTCTCAGATTTTAAAATGGCGACAGGGCGGACGATCCCAGAAGGCAAAGACCATTCTGCTGGTGGCGGGTGTTGCCGTCATGATCCTGATGGGAATCAAGATGTTATCCGGCACGCCATTGCCCCAGTATCGCGGGCAGCGAATGCGTGGGCCGATGACCCCCGAACAACAGTTGGCCCGCATGACCGGGCAATTGCATCTAACAAATGAGCAGCAGGCCAAGATTAAACCGATCCTGGAAGAACAGCACAAGCAGATAATGGCCTTGCGGCAGGATACCTCAATGTCCAGGGAAGAACGGTTCGCCAAGTTCCGCGAAATCCACAGGCAGACGTTTGAAAAGATCCATCCGATTCTGACCGCAGAACAGCAGAAAAAGATGGATGAGATGCAGCAAATGTGGCGACAACGCGGATGGCACGGGCGACCCAATTGAGGTCTGAACCGGAGCCAATCTCCGGGTTTCACTCACGTGTTCGACCGGGACCGCCGGGTCCCCCGAGTAATCCAAATCAAGGGAGGAATATGAAGATCTTTCTGTCTGTTTTTGTAGTCTTGCTTCTGGCAAGCTCTTCCGGCTGGGCGGTTCTTGGAGAGTATGAGAATTCTGTAGCCACCGACCAGCAGCGAATGCATGCGCAGCTTCGCGAGATGTCGGGCCAAGGCTATTCAATCAAACAGCTCAGCTCGTTAAACGGCAAGGTTGTCAGGGAATATGTTTCGCCAAAGGGCATGGTTTTTGGGATTTCGTGGCAGAGCCCGACCATGCCTGACCTGCGTCAGTTGCTGGGTTCCTACTTTGCACAGTTCCAGCAGGCAGCGCGGTCCCGGCGGCAGCGCGGCGGGCCGCTGGTGATCAGGACTAAAGACTTTGTACTGGTCAGCGGCGGGCACATGCGGGCGTTCCATGGGGTTGCATATGTACCAAGCCTCGTGCCGGCCAACGTATCAGCGGAGGTGGTGCGATGAGACTGCCTAAAGGATGGTGGCACACCCGGTTCGTTCTCTTCCCTCTGCTTGCGGCAGTTTCCCTGGCCCTGGCCGGTTGCGGCGGAGGAGGCGGGTCCAGTCCGACTCCGACCCCCTCGCCCAGTACGGCAGAAAACACGCAAGCCATTGAAGTCAACAGCGGCCCGGCTGGCGACTACACCAACGGGGTCTTCACCAGTGTGACCATCTGCGTGCCGGGCACCTCGAACTGTCAGACCATCAAGGATGTCCTGGTGGACACAGGCTCAGAGGGGCTGCGCTTGCTTTCCTCGGCAGTGAACCTATCCTTGCCGGCAATCACCGACAGCAGCAGCAGCGGCAACACGTTGAACGAATGCGCTGCCTTTGCAGACGGATCGTACGTCTGGGGGCCGGTTGTGTCCGCAGACATCCAGATGGCAGGCGAAAAGGGAAGCGGAGTTCCTATCCAAATCATCGACAGCTCAAATCCCACCAAGTATCCGGTACCCAGCTCGTGCATCAGCAGCAGCTCAGCACCCGAAAACTCCGTGCAATCGCTCGGGGCCAATGGGATCCTGGGAGTCGGGGTCTTCGAACAGGACTGCGGCTCCTCGTGTGCCGCCACGACTAGTGTGCCGGCTCTGTATTATCTGTGTCCTCCCACTGCGGGCTCGGTCTGCAACAGCGCCTCCGTTCCGGTGCAGTATCAGCTTCAGAACCCGGTTTGGACGTTTCCTCAGGACAACAACGGCTTGCTCATTTCGCTGCCATCCATATCTGACACCGGGGTGCCGAGCGTCTCCGGATCGATGATATTTGGCATTGGAACCCAGTCTGACAACGCTCTCGGCAACGCTCAGGTCTATACGACTGATCCCAGCGGGAATTTCCATGCAGTTTACAACAACATCGACTACAGCAACAGCTTCATCGACAGCGGATCAAACGCCCTCTATTTTCTCGATGCCACTACTCTTAACATCCCGGAGTGTCTGGATTCCCAAGGGAATCCGACAGGATTTTACTGCCCTCAATCAACCCTGAGTTACACAGTAACCACCACTGGCCTGAACGGAACCTCGAACCCGGTCAGCTTCAACATCGCGAATGCTTTTGCTCTATTTGCGGCAAATAATGGTCAGAATTTTGCCTTCAATGATCTGGGAGGTGACAGCGGAACCAGCCAGCAGACAGACTACGTTGATTTCGGCCTGCCATTCTTCTTTGGCCGCAAGGTTTTTGTGGGAATCGAGAACCAGACAGGGCCAAACGGAGTCATCGGCCCCTATTGGGCATATTAGGAGTGAAAGCTCCGAGCAAGTTTTCTCACGGCCCTCCTAACCCGACCAACAAGCCCACTCCCTGATTCTTGGGGAGTGGGCGTCCCTCCTTCAGGACCATTGCCTGTTCAAGGACGGAATTCTCACCTGCAGCCGGATGCTATAAGCCTCGAGACCTGAAAGCGCAGGGAAATCCCGCGGTATGTTCCGAAAATTCTCCTATCCTTGATCGGTGCAGCCTTGTAAAGGAACATCATTCAGGCAGGCGTTGGCACAAACCTGTAACCCAGGCCGCGAACGGTGAGAAAGTGACGGGGATTCTGAGGATCTTCCTCCAGTTTCTGCCGCAACATCCAGACGTGGGCATCAACAGTGCGGGTGAGCGTCGCTCCGTCATAACCCCACACCTCCCGAAGGAGTTCCTCGCGTGAAAGCGTTGTACCCTGCTGTTGAATAAAGTATGCGAGCAACTCGAATTCCCGCGCCGACAACTCGACGAGTTTCCCCTCGCGTCGCACCGCCGTGCGGCGGAAGTCGACCGTCACGGAGCCAAACTGAAAGGCCGAATCCCGGCTGTTCTGTTGAAGCAGAGACGCTCGCCGCAGTAATGCTCCAACGCGCGCCAGCAGTTCAGAAGGCTCGAAGGGCTTTGCCAGATAGTCATCGGCGCCAAGCTTCAAACCGGAAACTCTGTCGTCAACCTGGCCGCGCGCCGTCAGCATGATGATCGGCGTATGAACGGAACGGCGCCGCAGAGTACGGCAGATTTCAAAACCGTCTTTATGTGGCAACATAACATCCAGCACAATCAGGTCATACGCCCCTTCCGATGCAAGATCGAGGGCTTCCTGGCCGTCCTGAACGCTCCCCACCTGGTAGCCTTTGCTGGTCAGAAGATCGGTGAGCGTCAGCACTAAGGCAGCGTCGTCTTCCACCAGCAGCAGCCTGGGCTGGATGATCGGCCTTCGCTTCATACTTGCTTGTGTTTTCACCTGCAACAATTCCAGTTGAGCAGCACGCCCTTTAAACAGCCTCCCGCTGGGGTTCTGAGATGGCGGGCAGATGGAGAGTGAAGCACGATCCTTTCCCTTTCGTGCTCTCGACGTCCACCCGGCCGCCGTGGGCTTCAATATGGCGGCGCACAATGCTGAGTCCCAGCCCGGCTCCCGGCACTGTCGAGGCCAATACGCGCCGCCCACGATAGAACGGCTCAAAGAGGTGCGGCAAATCGCCCGGATCGATGCCCGGACCATGATCTTCAACGGAAATCTGAACTTCAGCAGGTTCCGCTTTGGGGACAGGCACAGCCGCCACGCGAAGCCATTTCTCCGCACCGGCATATTTGATGGCATTGGAGATCAGGTTCTTGACCGCGGTCTCCACCGCCGGCGATTCAGCCAGCACCGACGGAAGATTATCAGCGACTTTTTTCTCGACCTGCCACCCCCCATCACGGAGAGCCGGCTCATATTCGGCAAGTGCCCGCTCGATAATTCCCGAAATCTGGGTCGGAATAAGCTCATAGCGTTTGCCGCCGGACTGGATGCCGGCATAGTTCATCACCTGCTCAATCATGCCCGCAAGCCGCCTCGCTTCATTTTGCACAAGCTCGCCATATTCCTGCACCCGGCTCGATTTTCGGATGACCCCGCTGGCAAGATTGAAGCCGGCGGATTGAATGGCAGCAAGGGGAGTGCGAAACTCGTGTGAAACGCCCGCGACGAATTCCACCTCGCGCCGCGCAAGCTCCCGCGCTCGGTGTGTGGTGATCACCAGCAAACCCATGCTGAATGCCAGGAGAAAAAGCACTCCGAATCCCAGGGCAAGATTCCGCTGCCGTGTGCGGGCAACAACTGCACCAATCGAACCGGCCTTGCTCCTGGCCACCAGGACCCAGGCATTCGCTTTCAGGAAATGGTCACGTGCAATCATGCTCTGCGTACCGCTCACTCGGGGAAGCACGCGCATTGCCCCAAAAGCAGAATCGCCCCTTTGATCACCAGGTTCAGTGCGGAAAGTGAATTCCCAGCGGCGGCCACGGAAACCGGGACCTCTGAAAGAAGCAAAAAGCACTTCCTCCGCATCCGGCGAAGCGAAAGATGACGGCGTCAAGCCCGCCTCAGAGCTGTAAATGATTTTTTGCGGATCGCCTGACAGAACCGCAACCTGATAATTGGACAATCCTGCCTTGCTGAAGCTTTGTTCCACCAAGCGCGGGATGAAGCGTGTCTTGAGATAGCTGAGATCAAGCCCCAGGAAGCACCAACCCCGTAATCGGCCCGGCAACAGAGGGCGCATCGGCATCGTAGAAAACCTTTTGCCGCCACGTTGTTGTCGCGCTGATCCGAATTCCTCATGCCCTGTAAATAGTTCAGGAGGGGGATTCAGCCCTGACGGAGCCTGCGTGTGTGGCCACGGACCGAATCCTTCATCCTGCCCCTCGAACTCCATCAAGGGGACCACGACTAACGGCCGGCCCCCATCCACTGCAAAGGGAAAACCTCCAGCGCGGTAAAACAGGACATGATGTGTCCCTCGAGTATTGAAGTTTTCTATTCTCGGACGGAAAACCTGTAGCGGTTGAGGCATCTGCGCTTGCTTGAACTTCCCGGTTTTGGGATCGAACGTTCGGTACTGCACCTTTCCGTCATTATCAATTGTCGCCACACTGAGGCTTGACACTAAAGGTCCGTTCGCGTCATTCCTTCGCCACTGGGTGTAGAAACTTCCAAGGTAGTTCGCCACTGCACGGGTCGTAGTTGCTCGCGGTATGGGACGGAATGATGCGCGAATTTCCAGAATCGGCGCTATGAATTCTCCCCGAAAACTGCGCATTGCAGCATTTAGGAATTCTTGCTGCTGTTCACGGTCTGCGACGCTCGCACGGTTGATCCACCGGTAAAGTAGTACCCCTGCCAGCATAAGCCCAACGGCGAATACCGCGACGAACAGTACCTGGTCGTTCGACTTGGACAGCCTCCAATGCATTCAGTTGAATTATATACCGTGCAAAGTCGCCCGGACCTCGTGCCGTGCACGGCCAAACCGAACTTTACACGGATTTTACATCTTTCTCTCTAACAGACTTTGCGCCGGCTTAAAAGCGCCTCCTGCAATCTTCTGCCAACATCGACAGTCAGACACTGCCCGCGGTGCGGGCGGCTTGATGAGCAGGCTTCATCAAGGGGGGCAAGATTACCCTTGCCGATCCGTCGATCAACGCCGGACAGCCTGCTTATGCAAAGTCGGTAGGAGTCTCATTAGTCTGCAAGAGAATCTCCGGTTGACAAAATAGAAAATGCGGTCAGGCAGCCGCGGGTGAGATTTCGAACCTATAGCCCTGACCAAAGGGGGGTTATTGCAGGCAAGCTCGCCCAACGTGTCGGGCAAGAATCATTTATGTTTCTTATGCATAGGCTATCGGGGCGGGTGGACCTGGCTCCGATGAAACAAACCCAAAGTGAAGAAGGGTAGCCCGTCCATCATCCAGCGCGAGGGGTCACACAATTGCATGGTCCAAATGGACTGGATGCGATCTTGTCAGGATGGGAATCTGGGAAGAGGGTGAAGGTTCCTTCAGAAAACGGCTGGGGAGTGGGGGTATGAAGGGTTCGTATAGGCAGGATTTCTGAATTCCTAAAGACAGCCTGGTAAGGCTTGGAGAGGGCATCGGGGAACCTGAAGGAACTTCAGACCCCAAGACAACGAATTCCTTCGTCCGGGCGCGTAAGTGATAAGAAGTACGAGCACCGATCCGGATCTTCAAGACCAGGTCGCTGAAACCTATAACCAGCAATATCAAGTCTCTGGGGTTCCAAGCTTCGTTGCCGAGTCAGATCACAAGGCCTATGACCTTTGATCGTGGAACTGAAGCATGATCAGGTCGATTCGTCGTCTCACATCGAATTTGGCCAGCAGATTTGACACATGGAACTTGGCTGTACGTTCGGAGATGTCCAGTCTCTTGGCAATCTCTTTATTCGAAAGGTTCTCAAGCAGGCACTCAAGGACTTCACGCTCCCGCGGGCTCAGGCGGCGCGGACGCGCCTTTACAAAGCGCCGCCGAGCACTGTGCACAACTGAGTCCATAAATCGGGAGAGTAATTGGCGATCTACCCAAAATCCTCCTTCGGCTACCGTTTTGACGGCTTCCGGCAGGTGCTGTGATGCCTGAGAATAATTAAGCAGACCCTTGGCTCCTAGTTCCAGGAGCGGGAAAGCATTGGCATCCGTGAATTTTTCGGAGAGTACGACAACACGAGAATTGGAAAAGCGATTCACCAACGCCCCTACCAAGACAGCCGCGAAGGGATCGTGGCCGTCAACAACGTAGACTGCGGCGTTAGGGATGGCCAGATGATTTACGTCCTCAAAAAAGAGTTGCCGCAGCCGAAAAGCCTTCACTCTAAAGTGCGACCTGGAAAGCTTCCGGGTAAACTCCTCCAGGAGCAGGGGATGAGTGGATAGCAGGCACACCACTGGCTGCTCATTCACGCGCGCCTTCCGATCCATAGCCAAGCCTCACAAATGATTGTCTGCCGCCAGTGTCAGGCCTCCAGCAGGGTTGAACTCCGAGCATGAGCGCTGACGGAAAGGCCGCCACGGCGTTGACTACCAATACTAAACCTCGAAACGGCATAAGCAAATGAAATGTATTGATTACGCGCACACAGCTCCATCTTTGAACGAAGTTTTCCCGATCAATCAGAGACCAAGACGCCATGGCAAATCGGTTCCTGGATGAGGTAATCAAGCACCGGCTGTCATGGAACTACGTGCGATGCCGTTAATTCCGTATGATATCAACATTCGAGCGCTTCCGTTAATAGTTATCCTCCTGTATGGATTTTGCCGGTGCAGGGTTTCGAAGCCGCCCCGAGCAACCCACCTGTCCCCCTGTTCATAAGAAATCCTGACCCTCTTCTAGCCTTTCGTACAGTTGTCGTTATGGTGTTCGGCTTAGTAGTCTTGTCTACGGTAGTAAACCAAGTTGTGTGAGCAAGCACCATGCTGCTCTCAAAAGAGGAAAGAATCTTAAAGCAGATGATAGTTTGCCTCGTGTGCACAAGCTAAATCACGTGCCAACTGTACGAATCCGAGTTGGCTTTGGTTGGGATCTGTGCGACGACCTTTTCATGGCTTCGGCACACTGTACTTGGAAATATGGGATGATGACAGGCAGACTCGAAAGCTCTCGTCACGTCACTTTTTTTCAACGCAAGCCTTAATCCAATCCGCTTTTGGAAAGAAAGGCCGTCACCGGGAAGAACATCCTAACTTGATGCAAAAGGCCGTTAGCGCATCATCGATCACGTAATAGGCGGCTCGGTGTGCGTCCAATTTTCGGGACCAGACAACGGCCAACACGGGAAGCGCAAGCAAGCATTCCGTGCATTGATGTCAGAAGTGAGGTATTGAGGTCCGAGTGCTCTGCTGGAATAGAGCCGGGCAGAGATAGCCGGGGAGGGCAACATATAGCGCATTGAGTCATTTTGAGGGGGGGAAGACCCGATGCTCCAGTCAAATCTTTATACACGAAGGGAGCATTCCCAATGTGGTTCGAAAGGCCGAACTCGGGCAAAACCTGCCGTCTTTCACTTTCTATCGCCTTCATCCTTACCTGTTGCGTCACATGCTTCGGCAAGACGCCAAGTAACAAAACAAACGGCTTCTCAAGCTCACAGCTCGCAATCAGCAGCATCGGACCCAACACCGGACCGACTGCCGGCGGAACCACTGTGATGATCGTAGGGACTGGATTCTGGCATTCCACTTCAGTGGCGTTCGGTGGAATCGCATCACCTGCCGTCACATTCGTCAGCTCAACGGAGCTGCAAGCGACTACCCCCGCACATGCAAGCGGAACAGTGGCTGTAACCGTGATAGGGTGGCACAATCAGTCGGCCACCCTTGGGGGCGCATTTACGTACGCTGACGCGACCTCAACCGCCGTGACCATCTCCGCCATTTCACCGTCGCAAGGCCCTACCGATGGAGGGACGGCCGTTAGCATTACGGGAACAGGATTTCAAACAGGGGCAGCAGTGGCGTTTGGAAGCGTTCAGTCAACCGCTGTCAGCGTGGCAAGTTCGACCCAGATTAATGCGGTTTCGCCGCCCGAGAGTTCAGGGACTGTCACCGTAGCCGTAACCGAATCTAATTCCCAGTCGGCTTCCCTCCCCTCAGCATTCACGTACACTTCGGGACCTTCCGTCAGCTCCGTATCTCCCCAAACCGGGCCGGTGACCGGCGGTACAACAGTGACCATCATGGGAAGTGGATTCCAGAGTGGAGCGAGCGTGGCGTTTGGAGGTATCGCCGCGACGTCCGTCAAGTTTGTGAGCTCTGCTGAGATTCAAGCCGTCACGCCGGTTTCGCCGGCCGGAACTGTCTCTGTTGCCGTTGGGAACCTGGATTCCCAAACAGGAACTCTGGCGTCGGCATTCGCTTTTTATCATACGGTAGGCCTCGCATGGTCGGGGAGCACCTCCTCAGTCGCAGGCTATAACGTTTACCGGACCTCCACTTCCGGCGGCCCGTACGCCAAGCTAAATTCCTCTTTGATCTCCAGTACGTCATTCATTGACAATAATGTGCAATCAGGTCACACCTACTTCTACGTAACTACCGCCGTCGACAGCAACAACGTCGAATCCGCGTATTCAAATCAGGCCGAGGCGATTGTTCCATCTCCTTGAGTGTGCAATTGCAGGCCGTGTAAAGAGGAGAGAACAAAAGGTAATTGAAAGAGGGGCGTAATTGAAAAGACGAAGGGCCCCAACCATTGATCAGGAAAACGCAAGCTGGCCGTCTCAATGATCGTCTGTCCAGGCTGCTGTTCCACGACGTCGGGCCAGTTTCAGCCCCTTGGGGAGAAATGCTATGAAGCCACATGTACTCGAACGAAAGTTTTTTGTGTGCCTCGCCATTCTGCTTGCGGCAGCTATTCCAATGTTTTTTGCGGCATGCGGCGGGGGGATGATTTCTGCCACCGGAGCGAACCAAAATCCGAACGTTACGGTCAAATCAATAGTGCCGGATTCAGGGCCTCTAACAGGAGGGACAGTGGTTCTGATCAACGGATCGAATTTTTCGTCCGCCACCCAGAACACTCCTCCCGCGGTCACGTTCGGAGGGGTAGCCGCAACCCAAGTTTCTATCATCAGCCCTTTGCAGGTGAAGGCTGTAGTCCCGGCCCACGCCGCCGGAAGCGTCAGCGTCGAAGTCTCTACGGCGGATGGTGAGTCTTCCACCCTCCCTGGAGGCTTCACTTACACGTCCGGTTCTCTCAGGATCAGCGGCGTGTCACCTAATTCCGGCCCCACTGGCGGAGGAACAGCAGTCACGGTAAACGGCTCCGGCTTTTCAACGGGCGCAACCGTCTCTTTTGGTGGCAGCACAGCCT
>JAKAWN010000105.1 GCA_021827245.1 Acidobacteriota bacterium
GCCCAAGACCCAGTCCAGCCTGATTCCACAGGTGAAGAGCACCATCGCCGTGGCCAGCGGTAAAGGCGGAGTCGGAAAGTCCACTGTAGCGGCCAATCTTGCCGTGGCGCTCTATCGCCAGGGAGCAAAAGTCGGCCTGATGGACACGGACGTTTACGGCCCCAGCGTCCCATCCCTGATGGGTGGCAAGCAGGAACCGCGCATCGTCGAGGGCAAGCTTGAACCGCCGGTTGAGTGGGGAATCAAGATCATCTCCATGGGGTACTTCCTTCCGCAGGACGAAGCCGTCATCTGGCGTGGCCCTATGCTGCACAAAACCATCCAGCAGTTTCTGGGTGACGTGAACTGGGGAGAACTCGACTATCTGGTGATAGATTTGCCACCGGGAACCGGCGATATCCAGTTGAGCCTTTCGCAGACCATTCCTCTGACCGGTGCTGTGATTGTCTCCACGCCGCAGGAACTTGCGCTCGACGTCGCCTGGAAGGCGATCACCATGTTCAGGAAGCTGAACACCCCCATTCTGGGAATTATTGAGAACATGAGTTACTATGTGTGCCCGCACTGCGGTGTCCGGGAGGATATTTTCGGCCATGGCGGGGCAAAGGAAGCGGCGGCCAGATTGGGCATTCCGTTCCTGGGTGAAATTCCGCTCGATCCGAAGATTCGAGCGCAGAGTGACGCGGGCCATCCCGTTGCACTCGATTTGAATTCGCCGCTGGCCGAAGCTTATCAGGCTGTGGCAAAAGCTCTGGTAGAACAGGTCAGCCAGGCTGGAGAGCAAGTTCCGCAAATCATCACGGGGTAGCGGTGTGGCCTTCACTCCCAAGACGATTCGGCTTCACGGCGAGGGTGACGAACTGGTGATCGAATGGGCGGACGGACATCATAGTGCCTATTCCTACCAATACCTTCGAGACCGATGCCCGTGCGCGACATGCATGGATGCGGGTTCATCGCAGGCCGGCGAGGCGGGACCGCTGCCCATTTTCGGCTCGGGGCCTTTGAAGCCGGATAGGGCGGAACTGGTAGGCCGCTACGCCCTCCAGATTTATTGGAGTGACGGGCATTCAGCCGGCATCTATACCTTTGATTATTTGCGGGAACTTTGCCCGTGCGCAGAATGCGAAGATGCGCAGGACAAGGTGCTGTAGCGGCCCACGATGACAAGTGGCTGCAAAACGTGCAAGACCTGGCAGTGAGAGCCGGGCACACACTTTGAGTCTGTTCCAGGTAGCCGTTCCGTCAACCAGATTCTGCAGGGCAGCATGGGGCAGCCCTTCAATTCAATATCCAGATCCGCATGACGAGAGGGAGGAAATCATGATGATCACTCGGAGTTCTTCGCTGCTCCTGGGCATAGCTTTGGGCTTTCCGCTAATCGCCTTATGGGCTTCTGGCAGGTTGCCTTCCCGCTCGTCCGCACACGGATTGTTGCTGGTCGACAACAAGGGCAATCACACTTTAGGCATCGTCGATCCGGCTGCAGGCCGTGAAATCGCCACGATCATAGAAACCGGAATTACTGGCCATGAGGTCGCCGTATCTCCGGACGGTCGGATAGCCTATGTTCCGATTTATGGAAATTCCGGCGTGGGAATGCCGGGAAGCAATGGCAGCACGATCGATGTGATCGATCTTGCCAGTCGCAAGGTAGTTTCGACCATCGACGTGGGGCCTCTGCGTCCGCATTGCGCCAAGTTCTCTCCCACCAATGGGCTGCTGTACGTTTCGACGGAGCTGGCCGACGCTGTTACAGTCATCAATCCCAAAACCAACAAGGTCGTGGGCACCATTCCCACCGGACAACGCGAATCGCACATGCTGGCCTTCTCCCATGACGGTCGCCGAATCTACACGGCGAATGTTGGTCCGGGGACAGTCTCCGTGCTGGGCGTCGCCGCGCGAAAGACTATCGCCATCATCCCCATCTGCAAAGAAACGCAGCGGATTTCCGTTTCCATAAACGACCGCTATGCTTTTACGTCTGACCAGCACAACCCTCGCCTGGCTGTGATCGATACGGAGACCAACAAGCTGTCACGCTGGGTGGAACTGCCGGGCATCGGGTACGGAACGGCGCCCACGCTCGACGGCCGCTACTTGCTGGTCGCCATCATCAATAAGAATAAGGTCGCCGTGGTTGATTTGAAAACTTGGGAAATTGTTCATACCATTGATGTTCCGGTCGCACCGCAGGAAATCGTTGTTCGGCCCGACGATCGAGTTGCCTACGTCTCCTGCGACCGCAGTAAGCAAATCGCTGCCATCAACCTTGACACCTGGAAAGTTGAGAAGGAGATCGGCGCCGGCCCGGTCTGTGACGGCATGGCTTGGGTACCCGCGCGATAACGCATCAGACGCGATAAGAAACTATGACCCGTATCTGTGACGTTCCGGCAGCATCTCGCCGTATTTCATTTCCTTGACGGCAATTTCCGGCTTATGCTATAAAACAATGACTAAATGACTTCCCGTTAGGCTGGTCTGTGCAATCGTACGCACGACCCAGTACTCTCAATCTTCAGGATGTCCGAGTTTCCGCCATCAAAGTGGACACCGACTCGGATTCGAGGGAACAACTATGAACGTTTCACCTATCATTCTTCTCACCATACCGGCGCTGGTGACTGCCGGGCTGTTGTCTCTTCCGGGGCTCGATTTTAGCGTGACCCGGCACCTTTCGCGGGTGTGGTCTGGGCGCCGACTTTTTGCGAAAATTTCCCTGGCTGGCACTGCGTTGATGCTGGCTGGAGCCTCCTCTGCTTTTGCTCAGACAGGCGAGCAGCCTGCCGGCGAAGCCAATTTGCAGCTTCCCGACTTCACCAAGGTCAAGTTTTTGGATGGGACAATAACCGGCCATCACCTGCTGCTCTTCGGGATCCTCTTCTGCTTCTTCGGACTGCTTTTTGGCTTTGTAATGTATACTCGCCTCAAGAACCTTCCGGTCCATCGGGCCATGGCAGACGTCTCGCAGTTGATCTGGGAGACCTGCAAGACTTACCTTGTCCAGCAGGGCAAGTTCCTCTTCCTGCTGTGGGTTTTCATTGCCGCTGTCATTGTTTTGTACTTTGGCCTGCTCCTTCATTACGAAGTTTTCCGGGTGGCGATCATCCTGCTATTCAGCGTGATCGGAATTTTGGGAAGCTACAGCGTGGCGTGGTTCGGGATCCGCGTGAACACGCTGGCGAATTCACGGACTGCTTTTGCCAGCCTGGAGGGCAAGCCGTTTCCGGTTTACCGGATTCCCGTGCGGTCAGGGATGAGCGTGGGCATGATGCTGATCAGCGTTGAGCTACTGATGATGCTGATCATTTTGCTTTTTGTACCTGGCGACTATGCCGGACCGTGTTTCATCGGCTTTGCGATTGGGGAGTCCCTGGGCGCTGCGGCGTTGCGTATTGCCGGCGGCATCTTCACCAAGATTGCGGACATTGGCTCCGACCTGATGAAAATCGTCTTCAAGATCAAGGAAGACGACGCGCGTAACCCGGGCGTCATTGCCGACTGCACCGGAGACAATGCCGGCGACTCGGTCGGGCCGACAGCCGACGGCTTTGAAACCTACGGTGTGACCGGCGTGGCGTTAATCACCTTCATTCTGCTGGGGGTGAAAGACCCAGTCATCAAGCTGCAACTGCTGGTGTGGATCTTCGTTATCCGCATCGTGATGCTGGTGGCCGCCGCTGCCGCTTATTACATCAATGGCGCGTTCGCCAAAGCCCGCTATGGACATGCTGCAAAGATGAACTTCGAAATGCCGCTAACGTCGCTCGTTTGGATCACATCGTTTGCTTCGATCGGTCTAACGTACCTCGTCTCTGCGTTCATCGTGCCGGACCTGGGCGGCGATCCCACGATGTGGTGGAAGCTTTCGACGATCGTAAGCTGCGGGACCCTGGCCGGAGCGCTGATTCCCGAGCTCGTTAAGGTATTCACCTCCACCGAGTCCCGGCACGTTAAGGAGGTAATGGCCTCCGCACGGGAAGGCGGAGCGTCGCTCGATATCCTGTCCGGTTTCGTCTCCGGCAATTACTCCAGCTATTACCTAGGCCTGACCATGATGGTCCTGATGGCCATCGGTTCTTGGGTTAGCCTGCACGGGTTGGAAAACATCATGTTGGCAGCGCCGGTGTTTGCCTTTGGCCTGGTCGCCTTCGGCTTTCTAGGCATGGGCCCGGTTACAATTGCGGTCGATTCTTACGGGCCGGTAGCCGATAACGCGCAGTCTGTTTACGAGCTCTCGCTGATCGAAAACATTCCCAACGTTGAGCAGGAAGTTAAAAGAGACTTCAACTTGGACGTGAACTTCGATCGGGCCAAGGAAATGCTGGAAGCCAACGATGGCGCGGGCAACACCTTCAAGGCCACGGCCAAGCCCGTACTGATCGGCACTGCGGTGGTCGGGGCCACGACGATGATCTTTGCCACCATCATGGCTCTCACCAACGGTCTCACAGCAAATGTGAGCAAGCTGTCACTGCTCCATGCACCCTTTGTCCTCGGTTTGGTCTCAGGCGGCGCCGTGATTTACTGGTTCACGGGTGCTTCGACTCAGGCCGTAACCACCGGCGCCTATCGCGCCGTGGAGTTCATTAAAGCCAACATTCGATTGGAAGGGGTGGAAAAAGCCTCGGCGAGCGACAGCAAGAAGGTTGTAGCCATCTGCACCCAGTACGCGCAGAAAGGCATGTTGAACATCTTCATCGCCGTCTTCTTTGTTACCCTGGCCTTCGCCTTCCTGGACCCGTTCTTTTTTACCGGCTACCTGATTTCAATTGCCATCTCCGGCCTCTATCAGGCTATCTTCATGGCAAACGCCGGGGCAGCATGGGATAATGCCAAAAAGATCGTCGAAGTCGAACTGAAAGAAAAGGGCACCGAACTCCATGACGCAACAGTGGTCGGCGACACCGTAGGTGATCCGTTCAAAGACACGTCGTCGGTGGCGCTAAATCCGATCATCAAGTTCACAACGTTGTTCGGCTTGCTGGCAGTGGAGCTTGCCGTGAGGCTGACGGCTACGAAGGGACCGGGTTTGACTCACGTCTTCGCGGCCATCTTCTTTGCCATCTCATATTACTTCGTTTACCGTTCGTTCTACGGGATGCGGATCCGGACGGCCGAGAAGGCCGAGGCGGTCGCTGACGCGGCTGCGGAAACAACTCGCGTCACTGTGGATTAAATCAGTTACGCTATTCGCCGCACGAGCGCTGGACACTGGGGGGAGGATTTTGTCTCGCGATCTCCTTCCAGCGGAGCCAGCTAAAAACCTTTCGCTTCGTTCTTGACCTTCTTGGCCAGCTTCTCGACCTTTTCCGCCTTCTTAACGATCTCGAGCGATAGCACGTTCGCGTTGGATTTCTCGATTTCCGTCTGGAGAGACTTTGCCAGCTCTGCAAGATCTGCCGCGTGCTTCTTCAACTGCTTGAAGTTGTAATCAATTAGAGCCTGTTTCTGCCTCTCAGTACGCTTTTTGGGGAAATTAGAGGGCGTGATCGGGGGGAGTTGACCCCCGGGCCCGGGAGGGCGCTGCTGGGAGATACCGGGAATCTGGTTCAACCCCTGCCCGACTGCAGCGACAGGGTTCCCCATCAGTGCAAGCAAAATAAGGGTTGCTGTCAGCGTGACAACTTTTCTTGCCTTCCCTGTGCGGAAGACTGACCTGCCTATGACTCTGGTAATACCTGTCATGACTTTCTACCCCTTCCCGGCCCTGTCCTGCAGTGTCGGCGAGGGTCGGTAACAAACCTTGAATCCATTTTAAACACCGCATCCCAAACATACAATTCATAAAGAAAGCATTCTAAACCGGAGCGGAAAGAATTCAAATCGCGCGCGCTGAAATGTGCTTGAACAGTCTGTCTTCGCCGGATTTTCTTTGTGTGGGGGCAGCGATCGTCGCGATTACTTTCTTTGAATTGCACGCCGTCGACTCTTCGAGGATTCCCTTCGGTATCCCGACGACTAGCCACGCGGGCGTGGACCTCAATCTCAAGCTCGTCCATTGTGATCAATTCCTCCTACAAAGATTCCTGCGGGAGGTGGCCCTTTTTCAATGAGAGTTATGCCTGAGTGTCCGATATGGCGCCGCCTCCTGTTGAACTCATAAAAGAAGCGCAGAACCAGGCATTTGACAATCACCTGGGTTGCCGCACCGAGCCATCCTGTGATCTTTGGGAAGAGGTGATCCAGCGTATGTATGGCCTCCTGTCTCGAAAGCAGCGCAACCGTCTGGCCCGTGAAGTGATTCCGCAGGCATGATATGATTCACGGATAGATTCATGGAAATGGCGGTCTCCTCTTTCGAGGCGTAATCAACGCATGGGAGGTAATCTCATGAAGGAAGAGAAGCAGACACGCAGAGATTTCCTGGGCCGGATGGCCGCCGGGATTGCGGGCGTAACCGGAGGCGGTCTGAACCCCACGACAGTCGAGAAGGTACTAGCGTCAACAACATCTCATGGCATGATCTACCGCACGCTCGGGCGCAGCAGAGAAAAGGTTTCGCTGATCGGGTTGGGCGGCTATCACATCGGTGTCCAGCAGACAGAACAGGAAAGCATCAACATCGTCAGGTCTGCGATCGACAATGGGATCACTTTCATGGATAACTGCTGGGATTATAACGACGGCGTCAGCGAAATTCGGATGGGTAAAGCTCTCGAGGATGGTTATCGCCAGAAGGTGTTCCTGATGACCAAGACCGATGCCCAGGTGAAACGCCTCTGGGAAAAACAACTTCATCAATCGCTGAGCCGGCTGCAAACTGACGTGATTGACCTGATCCAGTTCCATGAGGTGATCCGCATGGGCGATCCGGACCGTATTTTCGGGCCGGACGGCGCGTTTTATGCCGCGCTGGCCGCCCGCAAGGCGGGCAAGGTGCGGTATATCGGCTTCACGGGACACAAGGATCCCGAAATCCATTTGAAGATGCTGAACACCGGATTCAAGCACGGGTTCACCTTCGACACTGTCCAGATGCCTCTGAACGTCATGGACCCGCACTACCACAGTTTCGCCAAAAAGGTGGTGCCTGTGTGCGTGAAACACGGCATTGGCGTGCTCGGCATGAAGCCACTGGCGAATGGGATCATCCCACGCAGCCACCTACTGCCGGCCATAGAATGCCTGCAC
Source organism: Acidobacteriota bacterium (assembly GCA_021827245.1). The sequence goes on from JAKAWN010000105.1 coordinate 7,141, forward strand.
TATGCCATGAATTTACCCACCTCCGTGGTGATCAATGGGTGCGATACAATGGAACGCCTGAACCAGGCGCTCGAGGCCGTGCAGACTTTCAGGCCCATGAGCAAGACTCAGGTAGCCGCGCTGCTGGCGAAAACCGCCAAAGCCGCGGCGAATGGCGGCATGGAGCCTTTCAAAACCACGCACCAGTTCGACTCCACCTGGCAAAATCCCAAGATGCTTGGGTAGCCAGAAAACCTTTAAAGGAGGAGGCCCGATGAAAAACATCACAATTCCGGCCATCGTGGCAATGTGCACGCTGGCAACCTGCGTATTCGCCTTTTCCCAGAAACATCCATCAATCGCCCTCGGCGCGCATGAGACGTCCGCAAAGGAGCTCCATTCATGGCTGGATCACAAGGGCAAAGCGCTGGTCATCGACGTGCGCACGCCCGAGGAATATGCGAAGGGACATATCCCCGAGGCCATCAACATTCCGGTCAATGAGCTTCCCCAGAAGATCCGGCAAATGCACATTTCAAAGGACACGACCATCATCACCATGTGCGATCACGGAGGGCGCAGCTCCCATGCAGCAATGGAACTGCAAAAGATGGGCTATGAAGTCGCATCCTTCTGCCGGATTGATTCCTGGCAAAAGGACGGGTACAAAATCACGAAAGGAAACGCAAAACCCCAGACCGAATAGGAGTTGACCGGGTAGCTGGCGTTTCCCGTTGCCAGGCCGTACGAGAAGGTCCGGCACTGCGCACGGCAAGCGACCGCGCCATCGATGGGTGGTCGCGGGAATTCATCCAACAGCAGGGGGCCCTTTGAGGCTGATCGAGTCTTGTGTGCAATTTACCAGCGCTCGTGGCAGCATGCTGCGAGGCATGATCCACCGGCCAGGTGGTGGCCGGCGCAGAGTTCCCGGTGTCATCTTCTTCCATGGCTTCACAGGCGACCGCATGGAATCCCATTGGATCTTCATCAAGTGCGCGCGCGCCCTGGCCCGTGAGGGGATAGCAAGCCTGCGCTTTGATTTCTACGGTTCGGGCGAATCCGAGGGAACATTTCTTGACGCCACCCTGCAAAGTGAAATCCTTGACGCCAAAGCGGCCATCCGCTTCATGCGGCGCCAGGGATGGGCCGACTCGACCAGGCTGGGGCTGTGCGGCCTTTCGCTGGGAGGCTGCGTGGCAGCCTGCGTCGCCGCCAAGGCAAAGGCCAGGGCTCTGGTGCTCTGGAGCGCCGTTGCGCATCCCGTCATTCTCCAGGACTTGGCAATGGAACTGGGGAAACCTTCTGCGGACCATCCCGGCGCAATAGAATATGACGCGAGAGAGATCTCCGCGCGGTTCCTCGAAGAGGCTCCTAAGGTTGATCCAGTGGGGGCGATCCGCCAATTTGCCAAGCCAACGCTGATTCTTCATCCCGGAAACGACAGACACATTCCTCGCTCGCACGCGCAGGATTTTTTGCATGCCTCGGGAGCAAAAATCAAAGAGAAGGTCATTATCGCCGGCGCCGACCACACCTACACGTCGGTCGCGTGGGAGACTGAGGTGATCGGGCGAACGAAAGACTGGTTCGCCGCTCACCTGTGAAGCTCACAGCACGGAGGACGCCAACCGGCAAAGGCAAAGCTTCAGCGGCTTGAAGAATGGTTCCAATCGGGGAAGTGCGAGGGACGCTCACTTTTCTTCCGGCCAGTGGAAGATCTTCTGGAACATTTCCTTCCCTCCGGACGAGGCGGCAACCACTACCAGCACTCCCATGGTCGCGAAGCCGACGGCAAATCCCACAATCACAATTTCCCGCGCAAAATTGAGCACCGTCAACGCCATGGCGCTGAAGAACATCAGCAGCGCTCCCTTGACGAATCTACCGATCAGCGATGCCCGCGGAATTCCTTCCCGCAGCACTGCCATGTGAACGACCACCGAGATGCGGTTGGACAGGAAGAGCCCTATGGAAAAAATGGCAAAACAACCAATGACCCTCGGCAGGAAGAGGATGGTCTCTTCCAGAAGAGCTGACAAGACTGTCAGTCTAAGCGTCGCCAGGGCACCATAGACAAAGACCAGGAACATCGCAACGAAGAAAATGTTTCCCACGTAATTGAAGAGGGCGTCCCGGACATCCGCCTTCGCCAACGCCTTCCGCCAGCGGAAGCGCGGCAGATAACGATGCACGCGGAAGATCACACAGAGTTGGATAACGATCCGTTTGACCAGCCAGGCGACAAACCATCCCACCAGAAGCAGGAACAGCGAAGCCACCACGTGCGGAAGGTAGTTGAGCACTTCAACAGCAAGGTTATTGAGCAAATGCGGGATCAACTGTTTCACTGTTCTGCCTCCTCATGGCCAGCCTTGAAGAGCGAGGCGACAAAAGACGGCCTTTCCTCATATTCCTTCACCCACAATACGGCGCACGGCGCTCCTTCGGTGATTTCCCGGGTCAGCGATTTCCCCAGCAACAACTGCAGGAAATCGCCTGTCCTTGCTCCCATCAGGATCAAGTCCGCCTCCCTGGCCTTTCGCAGGATTCCCCGTAGCACATCCGTTTCGTGGATGGCCTCAACGTCCGCCTCAAGAGAAACTTCCTCCACCAGCTTCCGAATCCCTTCCAGCTTTTCGTCGCGTTCAGTCAGCGGGACCTCCGGCTCAAACACGACTGCAATCTTTACGGAGCAGTTGTAGTAGTCCTTGAATGCGCGGGCCGTCTCAATGGCAAGACGGGTATGGATGTCCGAGCCGAATGGAATCAGAACCCGGCGAATCCCTTCCCTTGGGAAGGTTCCGTGGAGCACAGCCGTTTCGGTGGGAGAATTCTGGACCACGGCGTCGACGACTGAGGAAAAGAATCTTTCAAAGAATGCAGGCCTCTTTTCTCTGACCTGAACGACCAAATTGCATTCTTCTTCCTTCGCCGTGTCCACGATTCCCTGGGAAATCCGGTGAGAGACGCGTACGATCGACCGAACCGGAATGCCGCGTTCGATCGCCATCCAGCAGGCTTCATCCAGCAACTCCTGCGCGGTAGCGGATTCCGCCAAGCCGGCCCTTAAGGGCTCGGTTTCCTCCACCTCGACAACATTCAGGAAGATGACCTCGGCATTGTGCTCTTTGGCCACCACAAACGCCGCCTCCGCCAGGCTTGAAAGGCTTTCCTTGTCTGAAACGCAAGCCAGCACCCGGTATTCCTTCCGTTCAAGCCGTTCGAGTGCCCGGACTTTGCGCTCGTGCTCGATTTCACGGGAGCCTGCGTAGGACTTGTAAATCAGCATGCCCACCCCTATCCAGCCCATGGCGACCAGCCAGGCTCTCAGGCTGTACGTGAACATGTAGGCGGCAAGGCCCAAATTACAGACAATCCCCGCTATGGAGATCCAGGGAAAGAGCGGAACAAAATATCCTCGGTCGAGTTCCGGCTTTTTTTTCCGCAGCCGGATCAGGGCCAGGTTCACCTGAAAAAAGATCAGCAGGAACATCACGTCCGAGGCTGCCGCCACATCCTGGATGGGCAGAGAAATTGCCATGAAAACGACAATCACAAGGGAAAGCAGGATCGCCCAGTGCGGCGTGTTCCTCCTGGAATGAACGCTGCTGAAGAAGCCTGGAAAATTCCGGTCTCTTCCCATCGCAAAAGCAACTCGGGAGGAGGAATAGACCGTGGCATTCAAGGCCGACATAGTGGAAATCAAGCCTGCCAGCAGCACCAACAGCGCACCGCCACGGAAGAAGTGGCGCGCCACCTCAACCAGCGCAATTTCCTTTTGCTGTCCCAAATAAGCCCACGCCGTCATGCCGTTTGGAGGGTGAACGCTTCCCAGGGCGACAAAAGCAACCAGCAGGTAGATGGGAATCACGATGATGAGCGAATAGAAAACCGCTCGCGGAATGTTCCTTTTCGGGTCCTTGATTTCTTCCGAGCTTTGGGCAATGATCTCATACCCTTCAAAGGCGATAATCGTCAGCCCCATCGCCTTGAACACTCCGCTCCACCCGTTTGGGAAAAGGGGCGTGAAGCCTGACGTTCCCCAGTGCGGTTGGTGAAAGACGAATCCCACGCCAAAGACGATAAGAATCAGGAGGATGGCGATCTTGGTTCCAGTAACTATGTTGCCGACTTTTCCTGTCTCCGATGCCCCCCGAAAATTCACGTAGGCAAACAACACAGCAATCGCGGCGGCCAACAGTTTCTGGGGTGAGAGGAATGCCCAGTGTGGCAACCGGTAGCCCATCTCGTTCAGAACGTAACCAAAATAGGCCCCAAATCCCAGCGCGTACACGCTACAGGCCACGGCGTGCGCAAACCAGCTCATCCATCCGGAAAGGAAGCCGTTCCATCGCGGCAAGCCCTCCTTGCACCACAAATACCCGCCGCCAGCATCGTGGTAGCATGAGCCCAGTTCGGCATAGGACATCGCGGTGAACAGCGTGACCACGCCGTTCAGGGCGAACGCCACAATTAGCGCCGGGCCAGCTACCCCCGCCGCAATGCCGGTCAGAACAAAGATCCCTGCCCCGATCATGGCCCCCACGCCGATCAGCGTGGCGTCCGTCAAGGACATTTCCCGGCTTAACCGGACTTCCGTTTGAAATTCGCCCATGCAAGCTCACTCGGGCTGGAAAAAGTCGTTCAGTCCTTTCCTCACGGTGCTCAATCCGAGTTCAACAGAGTTGAACAACAGGGTGATGGTATCCTTCTCCCGGGCATTACCCTCTGCCGGGGGCAGTTTCACCACCAAGCCAAAACTTTCTTGTCGGGTTTCAATCCCGGCGCCTTGTCAGGCTCACTCCTCAAGCCGTCAAAAAATTCTGCCACAACCCGGGAATGGATGCAAAAGCTGTGCTAAGACGCTGTGCGCGAACCAACAGGCAGTGAAGGCGCTCGGCCGCGGAAGGGGGAAATTCCACCCGTATCAGCGCCGAATATCCCTCCGCAAGACCGGATGTTGCGCAAACGATCCGGATGGCTCTAACGGTCCTCTCGATACAATGCGTTTCCTCGGCGACGTAACCGAAACTGAATGTTGAGCCATAAGAAGGAAATGTGGATTTTCGCGCTGACCGCCCCGACCGTCGCGGCAGCTTGGCTTTAGCAACCTTCGGCTGGCATAATGAGCGAAGGGGCAGAATCCATGACAGAAGCCAGGGAGCAGCGGGCCTCGTACCCGTACACGAATCATCTCATCCACGAGAGCAGTCCGTATCTGCTGATGCATGCCCACAACCCGGTGGATTGGTATCCCTGGGGCGAGCAGGCATTTGAGCTGGCGAAGCGTGAAAACAAGCCCATTTTCCTCTCCGTCGGCTATTCCACCTGCCACTGGTGCCACGTGATGGAGCGCGAAAGCTTCTCCAATCCTCAAATCGCCCGGATCATGAATGAAGACTTTGTGAACATCAAAGTGGACCGCGAAGAGCGTCCGGACATCGACAAAATGTACATGACCTTCGTGCAGGCCACCACTGGCAGCGGCGGGTGGCCGATGTCCGTCTTCATGACGCCGGACCTCAAGCCCTTTTTCGGAGGAACTTACTGGCCTCCTGTGGACGGCTACGGGCGCCCGGGCTTCCGCACCGTCCTGACGCGCGTTGCCGAGGCCTGGAAGAAAGACCAGACGCGCATCGAACAATCTGCAAACGATGTGGTTGAACAGCTTGAAAAGGCCATCCATGCGTCCTCAACCGAAGAAGCCCACATTGCGGAAGACACTCTCAGCCGCGCGTATCAGCAGATTAAGTCCGGCTACGATCCCGTGAATGGCGGGTTTGGCGGCGCACCGAAGTTCCCGCGACCCGCAGTCTTCAATTTCCTTTTGCGCTATTACGCCCGCAGCGGCGATCAGGATGCCCTCCAGACGACGCTCCACACCTTGCAGGCCATGGCGGACGGCGGTATCCACGACCACTTGGGCGGCGGTTTCCACCGATATTCAGTCGATGCCCGGTGGCACGTGCCGCACTTCGAAAAGATGCTTTATGACCAGGCGCAACTGGTTATTGCTTACTTGCAGGCGTACCAGATTACCCACGATGCTTTTTACGCCGGCATCGTGCGGGACATTCTCGGCTACGTCCTGCGGGACATGCATAGCGCCGAGGGCGGCTTTTTCAGCGCGGAAGACGCCGACAGCCAGATTGAAAAGGGCACGCCCGAGCACGGCGAGGGCGCTTTTTATCTCTGGGCTTCCGGACAAATTGAGGAGGTGCTTGGCGACGATTCCACATCGGTTTTTGAGTATTATTACGACGTGATGCCCGGCGGGAACGTCGCTCCCGAGAACGATCCTCAAGGCGAGTTCACAGGGAAAAACATCCTGCAAGCGGTTCACGGCATCGACGAAACTGCAAGGCGCTTTGACAGGCCGCCTGCGGCAATCGAGGCCATGCTGGCCGATGCCCGTAAGAAGTTGCTGGCAGCCCGCGACCATCGTCCCCGCCCGCCGCTTGACGATAAAATCCTCACCTGCTGGAACGGTCTGATGATTTCCGCCTTCGCGCGCGCCGGGCAGGTTCTCGGCGACACCGCTTATCTCCAGGCAGCGGAAGGCGCCGCGGATTTCATCAAGACCAAGCTCTATGACCAGCAGGGCGGCAGGCTGAAACGCCGCTACCGTGCCGGCGACGTTGGTATCAACGGTTTTCTCGACGATTACACCAACCTGATCCAGGGCTTGCTCGACCTTTATGAGGCCTCATTCCGCGTGCCTGATCTGGCCTGGGCCATCAAGCTCCAGGAAAAGCAGGACCAACTTTTCTGGGACGACAATAGTGGTGGCTACTTCCAGACACCGCCCACCGACCCCTCGATTCTGGTGAGAATGCGTGACGCATACGACGGTGCCGAGCCCTCCGCCAATTCCGTCGCCGCCATGAACCTGCTGCGGCTGGCGGAAATGGCCAATCGCCCGGCATGGCGCGATAAAGCTCACAAACTCTTCCTCGCCTTCAGCCGCCAGATCGAGCAGGCGCCTGAAACCGTGCCCCAAATGATGGCTGCTGTGGATTTCGCCCTTTCAAAACCTCTTCAGGTGGTGATTGCCGGGAATCCCGCCTTGCCGGAAACCCGGGCGCTGCTTGACGTAGTGAATCGGCGGTACTTTCCTAACAAAGTACTTTTCGTGGTGGACGGCCCGGACCACAAACAGCTTGGCGGCTGGCTTCCCTTCATCGAGGGGATGCGCCCGATCGGCGGCAAGCCCACCGCCTATGTCTGCGAGAACTATAGTTGCAGACTTCCCACTACCGATCCCTCGCGTGTCGCAGAACTGCTCGACGAAAAGGCTTGATAACAACCAGGGTGCCTGCCTCCATATCGGCGTTTTGAGGCTGTGCCGGACTAAACCCTTTGCAACACCGCCTTCCAGGATGATTTTGTTCTGAACCTCAAATGCTAGGCAGCCTTAGTGGTTATAAGCTTCCTCTGGACATTCGCTGCACGACAGGGTATGCTCGGTTTGAGGCCGGCCGAGGGCAAGGCTGCGCCTGAAGGAGAGAGACTACCTTGGACCTGCATGAGATCGTTGTTCGGCTGGTTCGTTCAGGGGAAGAGGCACGCTTTCGAGAGCTGATGGAACATCATCACTACCTGGGGGCGTTGCCGAAGATCAGCGAGACGTTGTGGTACGTGGCGACGTGGCGCGAGGAGTGGATGGCCTTGCTGAGCTTTTCGGCCTCGGCCTTGAAGTGTGCCGCACGGGATCGCTGGGTCGGTTGGGATTTTCGCCGTCGTTATAGCCGCTTGAAGCTGGTTGTCAATAACAGCCGCTTCCTCATTTTGCCCTCCTGGCATCGTTCGAACCTGGGATCGCGGGTTTTAGCGTTGTGCGAGAAGCGTCTGGGGCGCGACTGGGAAGAAGCCTTCGGTCACGGCGTGGTGTTGCTGGAAACCTTTGTCGATCCCGCGCGCTTTCGCGGCACGGTATATCGGGCGGCGAACTGGATCGAGGTGGGCCACACGCGCGGGTTTCGCCGCACCCGCCGCGGCTACAGCGCCCGCCCGCAATCGCCCAAGCGGGTTTTCCTCCGGCCGCTCGAGGCTCGGGCCCGCCAGGTGTTGTGCGCGCCCACGCTGCCGCCCGCCTACCGCTCAGGAGAATCGCAAAGGACGCTCACGGCCGCCCAGATGCAGTCGCTTCCCGACTTCTTTGCCGAGATTCCCGACCCGCGCCGCGCTCAAGGGCGGCGGCATCGCTTGCGGACGGTGCTGGCGATTGCCGCCGGGGCCGTGTTGTGCGGCATGCGCGGCTATCACGCCATCGCCGATTGGGCCCAGAGCCTCGGCCAGAAAGCCCGCCAGCGCTTCGGCTGCCGCTGGGAAAAGGGCCGCTATGGGGTGCCCAGCGAGTACGTGATCCGCCAGGTCCTGATCCGCGTCAAGCCCGCCGATCTGGATCGCGCCCTGCGCCGCTGGAATGAACTCTACGCCGAGGAGGATCAAACCCTGGCCATCGATGGCAAGACCATGTGTAATGCTCTCGACGAGCACGGGCATCCGACCCATATCCTGAGCGTCATCGGGCATGAGACCAAAACTTGCTACACCCAAAAAAAGTGGGCGCTTTGCCCGTAAAGGATCGGGACGAAGTCAAGCGCACCAACGAAATCAAGACAGCCATCCCGCTGCTGGAGGCCATCGACATCGAGGGCAAAGACATCAGTGCCGACGCCTTGCTCACCCAGCGCCTCTTCGCCCGCTATCTGGTCGAGAAGCGCCGGGCGCATTACTATTTCACGGTCAAGGCGAACCAGCCCGGACTGCTCCGCGACCTGGAACTTTACTTCCGCGATCGGGGCCAGCCGGATTTCGTCGAGCCCACGTCGCCCGATCACGGACGCATCGAAACGCGCAAAATCTGGATCACGACGGAGCTGAACCGCTACCTCGATTTTCCCCACGTTGGCCAAGCCTACCTCGTCGAGCGGCAGCGCACGGAGAAAAAAACCGGCCAAACTTCAGTCGAACTCGCCTATGGCCTCACCAGCCGGCCTCCTCACGAGGCCAGCCCCCAGCGCGTGCTGAAAGTGAATCGCGGGCAGTGGAGCATCGAGAGCTGTCATTACATGCTCGACTGGAACTACGACGAAGATCGCAGCCGCATCTCGACGGGCTACGGCCCGGAAAATATCACCCGCTTGCGCCGCTTCGCCATCGGCGTGATCAAATCCCGCGGGACGCCGAGCGTCGCGCAGAAAATGCGCCAACTCACGCGCCACGTGCGCCTGGTCTTCGACTACCTGCGCATGACCTCGTCGCCCTCAGGCCTCATGCCGAGATGGCCCCTCTCCTGGGGCCAACCGCCTCTGCCGCCCTATCGCCGACCTACTCAACGCAGGAAACCCCCTCAACTGGGCCCGGGATGGGACTCTCTGCACGACTTCATAACCCTACATGTTCACCGGTAATCCTTCAGAACAAATTTACCGTGAAGCCGCAACATGTTCAGTAGAACAGTCAGTGTGACGTATGATATGCTCTCTCCCTAGCTCCCAGAGCGAACGGTCCAGTCTCTCCCTAGGAGTCTTCATCATGCGAAGGTTACAATATGTCATTCTTTCTTTGATCATGCTTGCTTCGACTGGTTTCGCCAACACTGTAGTCTTTTGGCAACCCGGTTTCCCCAGTGTGGAAAGTCAGCCGGTCTCGCAGGATGTGCTAGAACAAGCCTTGCGGCTTCTTCATCCGATATTTGCTGGTCTGAATACGCTCAAGGAGCCCGCCACATTGAAAGGGGCCAACCTGCTGGTACTCCCTTACGGTTCGGCTGTGCCGGCCGATGCCTGGCATTCTATTCGGGCATACCTGCGGAGCGGCGGCAATCTGCTTACGATCGGGGGGCGCGCTTTGTACGTGCCTGTTTATGAGAAGTCCAGCAGCTTTGTGAAAGGTCGTCCCCAAAATACGTATTCGCGCATGCTAGGCATCGATCACTCCTACGTCGTTCCTCAGAAGAACCTGGCAAAGTTCGTTTGGGACAGTTCGTTCCCTTCGTTCCACCCGATCCAGTTGCATCCCGAGCGTGCTTATGTTCTTGCGATGGGATACGGCCGGGGCCTCTATCGCGGAATGGGCTACATGCTGGACGGCAAAGCCGAGCGGGTGGCTGCTCTGGTCACCAGT
>JAKAWN010000106.1 GCA_021827245.1 Acidobacteriota bacterium
CTGAAATAATCAGTGCGGTGCAGTCGCAGAACACGGTCAACCCGTCGGGCCAGGTCGGTGGCGAACCGGTGCCGAGTGGGCAACAGTACACTTACGCCGTCATCGCGCAGGGCCGCTTGACTTCACAGGAGCAGTTTGGCCAGATCGTGGTTCGCGCCAACCCCGACGGTACCATGGTGCGGCTGAAGGATGTGGCCCGGGTGGAACTCGGTGCCCAGGTATACAACCTCCGCGGCCGTTTCGATAGCGTGCCTGCCGCCATTGTCGCGCTTTATCAACTTCCCGGCTCCAACGCCGTTGCAGCGGCTAAAGCGGCCAGGGAACTGATAGGGAAACTGAAGCAGCGTTTCCCACCAGGTCTTGAGTACACCATTGCTCTGGACACGACGATTCCCGTGACGGAAGGTATCGCCGAGATTGTCAAGACCCTGGCTGAGGCACTCTTGCTGGTGATCCTGGTGGTGTTCCTCTTCCTGCAGGGCTGGCGCGCTACGATGATTCCGCTGCTCGCCGTACCTGTTTCGTTGGTCGGCACGTTCGCGGTCTTTCCCTTGCTTGGCTTCTCCATCAACACACTTTCGCTCTTCGGGCTGGTGCTGGCCATCGGGCTAGTGGTGGATGACGCTATTGTGGTGGTGGAAGCGATAGAGCACCACATCGAAGAGGGACTGGCACCAAAAGACGCCGCCTTTAAGGCCATGGAGGAAGTCTCCGGGCCGGTCATCGGTATTGCCATTGTCCTCTCAGCGGTGTTCATACCTACAGCGTTCATTCCGGGGGTCACCGGACGCCTCTATCAGCAGTTCGCGGTGACCATCGCTGTTTCAGTGATCATCTCGGCCTTCAATGCTCTTACCCTTAGCCCCGCGCTTGGCGGTCTGCTGCTTCGGCCCCGGAAGGAATCGCGAGGTCCCCTGGGAGCGTTCTTCCGCGGCTTCAACAACATCTTTAGCAAGGCGACGGATGGCTACGTGAACTGGTGCGGTGTGCTCATTCGCAAATGGGGATTCACACTGTTCCTGCTGCTGGGCTTCTCTGCGTTGGCGGGCTGGTTTGGCGCAAAGCTGCCCACGAGCTTCCTGCCCGATGAAGACCAGGGGTACGTGTACGTCGCATTGCAGCTTCCCGATGCTTCTTCGCTGCAGCGCACGGACGCCGTCGCCAGCCAGATTGTGGGTGCCCTGAAGAGTACACCCGGCGTCGCCCACGTGACCAGTGTGGTCGGATACAACATGCTGAGCAGCGTGCAGAACACCTATAGTGCTTTCTTCTGGGTGTCCTTAAAGGAATGGAGCGAACGCACTGCGCCGGAGGAGCAGTACACGGCCATCAAGAGGCATATCAATGCAACGCTGAGGCGAATCACGGGCGGGGTAGCGATCTGTTTTCCCCCGCCTGCCATCCCCGGCGTCGGGACCTCGGGTGGCTTCAGCTTTGTGCTTGAGGACCGTTCCGGGCAGGGTCCCGAGTTCCTTAACCAGAACCTGGGAAAGTTTTTGATGGCATTGCGCGGGCGGCCTGAGCTCTCCGGGGTTTTCACCCTGGCGCTACCAGCCGTCCCGCAGCTTTTTGTCAAGGTGGACCGTGACAAGGTGCTGAAACAGGGACTTGCGCTGAACGACACCTACAAAACGGTTCAGGCGTTTATGGGCGGCTCATTTGTCAATTTCTTCAACCGCTTTGGGCGCACGTGGCAGGTATACGTTCAAGCCGAGGGCAAATACCGGACACAGGCGGAAAATGTTGGACGCTTTTACGTGCGCAACAGCACGGGCCAGATGGTACCACTATCTTCTGTCGTGTCAGTTCAACCGCGGATGGGGCCTGAGTACATCATGCACTACAACATGTACCCAGCCGCTCAGATCACGGGCAGCGCCGCCACCGGCTATAGTTCCGCCCAAGCCATGAAGGCGCTTGAGGAAGCGTTTGCGCAGACGATGCCGCAGGGAATGGGCTATGACTACATGGGCATGTCGTACCAGGAGAAGAAAGCGCAGGAAGGCGTGCCGGCTTCGGTCATCTTCGGGTTCTCGCTGCTGTTCGTCTTCCTGATCCTGGCGGCTCTGTACGAGAGCTGGACGCTGCCCTTCAGCGTACTGCTCAGCACGCCTGTTGCGGTTTTTGGGGCATTCGGCATCCTATATTTACGACGGTTCGAGAGCCTTTCGTTTGAGAGCAATATCTACGCGCAAATCGGATTGATCATGCTGATTGGTCTCGCGGCCAAAAACGCCATCTTGATTGTGGAATTCGCCAAGATGGAATCCGATAAAGGCCGGCCATTAGTGGACGCAGCCTTAGAAGGAGCTCGGCTCCGGCTCCGGCCGATTCTGATGACCTCGTTCGCGTTTATCCTTGGGTGCGTGCCGCTGTGGCGAGCGTCCGGGGCAGGTTCAATCTCGAGGCAGGTGATGGGCACCGCCGTGATCGGAGGCATGTCTGCCGCCAGTGCCATAGCGATCTTCATAATCCCTGCGCTGTTTTTCCTGGTTGAAAGATTGGGCGGACCAAGACACGCGAACCCGCAAGCCAAAGGCAGCGTTGAAAAATGACAAGGAGAAAATCAATCACGGGCGTCGAGAATATCGCCCAGCTTAGGTCGCGTGTCCCTCCCCATATTGCTGGAAAGTCGAAACCGGCGAACGGGCGCAGCAGATTGGTTGTCGTTCTGTTCCTAGTTGTTTTCCCCTCGCTCATGGTTCTGCCCGCTTGCCTGGTTGGCCCCAAGTACAGCCGACCCAACGTGGTCGCGCCGCTTTCTTTTAGGGGTGCTGAAGGTGCCGCGGAACAAGCCTCGCTGGCTGACCTACCGTGGTGGGAAGTCTTCCAGGACAAAGCGCTGGCGGCTCTGGTAAAGAAAGCCCTGCTTAACAACTATGACCTAGGCATCGCCGTGACCCGCATCGAGCAGGCTCGCCAGATTGCCGCCCAAGCCCGGGCACAATACTTTCCCGGCGTTGGCTACGATGGATTGATCGGGGAAACGCGAAACCCCCTGACCGCAATCGCCGGCGTGGGCGGGAGCAAGGCGAAGTCGAAGAGCGCTGTCCTGACCATCCTGAGCGCCGCATGGGAGGCCGATTTGTGGGGCCGCATCCGGCGTTCGAACGAAGCGGCTCGGGCCCAATACCTTGCCACCGAGGATGGCAAGCGCGCTGTTATGCTTTCACTGGTCGGTGACGTGGCCCGGGCTTACTTCGAGTTGCTTGCCTTGGATTCGCAGCTTGAAATCGCGAAGGAGACGACGCACTCCTTTGACCAGACGCTGACGCTTTTCAGACAACGATTGCAGGGCGGAGTTGCCTCCAAACTGGACACCTCCCGCGCCGCTGCCGCTAAGGCCAGTGCTGCCGCCAGCATCCCGGAGATCGAGAGGCAGATTGGACTTAAAGAAAATCAGATCAGTGTCCTGCTGGGACAAAACCCCGGTCCAATCCCACGCACTGCCAAACTGCTGGAGGAGAGTATTCCACCCAACGTTCCGACGGGTTTGCCCTCGGCCTTGCTGGAGCGCCGTCCGGACGTGTTGGCCGCTGAACAACAGGTACGTGCCGCCAATGCGCAAATAGGTGTTGCGACTGCCATCATGTTTCCTCAGATCAGCCTTAGCGCATTGTTCGGACGCGGCAGTGCGCCGGTGTCCAACTATACGTCGGGCAACTCGAATTTCTGGAACTTCATAGCGGGCGCCGCGGGCCCTATCTATGAAGGTGGTGCTCTGAAGGCCAACAAGCGGGAAACCGTAGCTTTCTGGAAACAGACTGTCCTCCAGTACAAGCAGACCGTGCTCAGCGCGTTCCAGGACGTTTCGAACGCGCTGATTTCCCGCGAGAAGTACGAGGCGATCCGCAAGGAGCAGGCTGTTGCAGTGCAGGCCTATGAAGAGTCGGTCAAGGTTTCACTGCTTCGGTATGTGGCCGGCAAGGCCAGCTATTATGAAGTTCTCGAAGCGCAGCAGCAGCTCTTCCCTGCACAGAACTCCCTCGTCCAGACCGAGCTCAATCAGCGTTTGGTCATCGTGCAACTCTACAAAGCCCTCGGTGGTGGCTGGAAGCTGCAGGACGCCCAGTGGAATGGGCCGCAGGCGGCGGTGCCTCCGGTCAAGGGTATCCCGGGCCAGGCACAGCCACAGCCACATTGATTCGGAATTTACCAGATTGTACAGACTGGCTACCTTGAAAAGTGAATTCAGGCTCTCCCCTAATCTACGTGGGATGGTTCCTGGACTGTATTTCCCGAAGAGCACACAGCATACAAAGTGCGAGAAAAATTCATTGACCCAGAACTGTTATTTTTGACAGTAGTGCCATCGCCATTTCGCCTGCAGAATGATGAGTGACGACGGGGAGGCACGGACCCTGCTTGTGCCGCGTTGTCATCAAGGGAATTTCGACCCGGCAGAGTCGCGCCTGAGATTTTGAGGTTCCCAGGGGACTCTAGAGCAGAAAATAAATGTGAAAAGTCATAGTCCACTGAGTACGAAGAGGTATGACATATAGTCAGAGTCTGACCAAGTGCCCTACCGTTGTGGAGCAAGCCCGAAGGAGGAGAACGATGAAAAAGCTTGAAAGGCTGGCTGTCTTATTCGTCACTTGCCTGTTGGCGGCAGGTCTGACTGATCTTTTTGCAGGCGATCCGCAACAGCAAACACCTTCGCAGCCGCAGAGTGCATCAGCCCAGCAGTCGCCGGCGGCGCGGCTGGGGATGTTCCCCTATCCGAAGAACAACCAGAGCGCGGCCCAGCAGCAAAAGGATGAAGGGGAGTGCTACGACTGGGCCAAGCAACAAACGGGCATTGATCCTGCAGCCCCCGCGACGCCCCCCAAACAGGAGGCAAAGAAACCTAAAGGAGGCGGGGTGAAAGGAGCAGCCGGTGGAGCGGCAGCCGGAGCGACGGTTGGAGCCATTACGGGAGACGCGGGCGAAGGGGCGGCCGCAGGAGCAGCTGTAGGCGCAATGCGGGGAAGACGCCAGCAGAAAAAGGCCGGCAAGCAGGCAGAAAAGCAGGCGCAGGCCGCAGCTGGCCAGCAAAAGCAGCAGACGCTGGAGGTTTTCAAGAAGGCCTTCGCTGGCTGCATGGATGGCCGTGGCTACTCCGTGAAATAGGCTCTGTTTCAACCTGAAGGAATCGAGAGGGGGTGGAATGTTTCAGATTTTAACGTAGCTTCAGGTTGACGCTTAGAACGAAGTCAGGGCTCAAGGGTTGCACTGGACATTCGATGGGGATTGTCACCAACTACCCGCAATTGGGTCGCGAGGAAGTGTCACGTTTCGTCCAATCGAGGAGGTAAGAAATGAGAAAGATCATGATCTTAGGGTTACAGATGATAGTTCTGCTTGGTTTAACCAGCATGGCAATCGCACAGACTCAGACAGAAGAGACTTCAGAAGAGACCGAGGCAGCCGTTGATGTCACGCCTCTTAGCGAATCGGACGTCGCCCTACTGAGGCAGGACGTTCAGACCCGGAAGATGGAGATCATTTCGGATGCTATGGATTTTACGGATCAGGAGGCTTCCGCCTTCTGGCCGGCATACAGAGATTACGCCAACGAACAACAGAAATTGGGCGATAAGAAGTACCAGCTCATTAAAGACTATGCCGAGAACTATGACCAGATGGATGACGCCAAAGCGGCTGAACTCACCAGCAGGATGTCCGAACTGGACAAGGCTGCACTGGAGAACAGATTGGAGTATTTGCCGAAATTCCAAAAGATTCTGGGTGCAAAACGGGCGGCAAGGTTTTTCCAAATCGATCGGCGCCTTAGCATGATGATCGATCTGCAACTGGCATCTCAGATTCCGATTATTGACTAAGTTTAACGATGCTTTCTGGTTGAGCGCTGGATCAGCTCTTTCTGAATGTTCAGCCGCCACGAGGAAGTCTGTAATAGAGTGGCCGGAAGACGGGGGGCCGTCCGCAATGGCGGGACGATCGAAGACTCAGGACGGATTCAGTTCGGATTGGGGGACTGTGGCATGAACAAGCAAAGAGGAAGGGTGGCGGTGATGCTGGTGCTGGGATGCCTGCTTCTATTGCCAACCACCGATGGGCAGCAAACAAAGGCGAAGCCGGAGTCTTACTCGGGCGTGGCAATGGGGACCGGCGGCGTTGTGGGCGGCAGAGCCATGCAGTTTGACTTCCGGATCAACCGTTACACGACTGACGAAGAGCTGGAGCAGCTTGCCGAACTGGTTAAGGAAAAAGGTCCTGACGCTCTTCGAAGAGCGCTGGAGAAGGAAGACCTGGGACAGATCAACGTGACGGGACGAGTCGGCACACCGATTGCCGTCGCGCGAAAGCGCCAGGTTGGATCAGACACGGTGATCACGCTAGCGACGGCGCGCAACCTCCCATTTGTCGAGCTTTACCACAGCGGTCGGTCTGTCGATTACCCGTTCGGTTTCGTGCAAGTCAGTGTGAATGCAAAGGGCGAAGGAGTCGGCCAGATCATCGTGGCAGCAAAGATCCGCTTCAACAAGAAGGCAGGCAAGTACGAAATCGAGAGCTTTGGAAATCAGTATTTGAAAGCCGCCAACGTTCGCCTCTGGAAGTAGACTACGACGAACGTAGAACATTCCGGGTAAAGCGGCTCCAGCTCTTTTTGCTCCCGCAGGTGGACAGTTTTGCCGATACTGCCCGCCTTATCGGACCGGGACTCAGGGCTGTCACCAGAGTGCTCCCGCCAAGTGCCATGCATATGACAAGCAGGGCCACTCAACTCTGAATGGCCCTGCCTGCTTATGACCGAACGCGTGTGAAGTTGCAGCGCCGGCATTAACGGGTGTTCCGGATTGTTCGAAGGCCGAAGCCGAGGCACAAAATCAAAACTCCGAGAAGTCCGATCACAGGCAAATTGCTGCCTGTTGCGGGAAGGGCTTCATGTTCAGCTTCTCCGGTGGCCTCTGCCTCTTCAGGTGCTGGAGCAGGTGTCGGCGTTATGACCGCCAATAGAATTGGCAGGTGAGCTGGCGGTGGGGCTGGGGCAGGCATCTCGCCTCGCACTTCTCTTTGGACCACGACCTGGGTTTCTGGAGTCTCGGTAACTCTTGTTGCCGTTATTCTCATTCCTTCCTTGAGCCCCCATGCGTCAACTTTCTGACCATCAATCTCGAACTTCTGCCCTTTAGGGATTCTGAACTGCCGGTTTTTGCCGTTGTCCATACGGAGGATCACGGAATTTGGAGGATTGACCTGGAAGACCGTTCCTGAGACGGTCTCGACTTTGGTGACTAACCGTGGGGTGGTGGTCGTCGTAATTGTACGCTCCAGTTTCATGCCGACCTTGAGGTCGTGAATCCCAAGCTGCTTTCCCTCGACGGTGATCCTGGCACTCTCTGGAACATTGGCAAAATGTCTGATTTCCCCGTTTTCTCCCTTGACGATGAGATCGTTCCCTGAAACGTAAACCACTGTTCCCCTTTGCACACTAACCTCCTTCGTGGAGGGGCCGGTGGTTGCGGTCGTCTCGCTCTGGATCTGCGCCATCATGCTCACCGCGAAGGTCAGTAAGAACGCTACCGATAGCAAGGCGGCAGCAGGTCTACCAATGAGTTTTCCTGTCCTCATCTTCTTTTCTCCTCACTTTTGATTTTTTCATCCCCTGAATCAGGCTGAAATATTGCTTTTCCGTCGAGGTTGTTCTGCAAAAGCGAGGCCCGGATGATGTAGCGCTCCGGCGCGCTCCCGATGAAATAGAACGGGTAGCAAGTGACGAGAGTAAGCGCGGAAACACTGTGATCTTTCAACACTTGAACATCCGTTGACTTCACGACTTGAATTTGATCCACCACGTATGTTTCTTCCCCTGCTGCAGAGAACAGTTCGATTCTGTCTCCTACCATTACGTTTTTGAGGTCACGGAAAAACCCGTCCCTGTGTCCCGCGATTCCGATGTTGCCTCGCTGCCCCGGACGCGCCGTTCCCTTGATCCAACCTGCCCCACGATTCAGTGTGAGGCTGCCAGTTCCCTCGAAAACCGGCACTTCAAAGCCAATCTTGGAAATTTGCAGCACCGCCAGCGGAGGGGTGATCTGTTTCGACAAGGCCCTCTTGTAGGCAGCTAGGCGTTCCGTTGACCAGAGGTTGGACCCGATGCTTTGCCTTTCAGGCTGAGTAGCCGGAGCGGGTTTGGCCGGAGCCTGCTTCTTCTGCTGCACTTCTGAAAACTGGTGAAGGGCTATTCGTGACATGACGATGCTGTGGATACGAGCTGCCACATACATCCCAATTAGAACCACTCCTGTCACCATCAGGAGATTCCCGACAGTGCCAATTACATTCTTGGCTGCCGTCCGTGCTGGCTTGCGTTGACTCACTAATCTGATTCCCTCTGTCTTTCGTTCAGGCCACCACGGTGCCCAGTACACATGAGTCGCTTCTTGCCCTCGTATTCAGCGGCTCCAGCGCATTTCTGGTCCCTGGGATGCCCTTGGCAATAACTCGCCTTACCGATTGTGCGCCTTGCTCGGACGCCGTATAAACAGTGTCACGCCACACAACTCAGGCTGGAGGTTAATTCCTCAACACTTATACAAGGACTTGGCGCAGGTCACAACTGTCAAAAGTTACAGGACGGCCTCCAAAACCGGGTCCGATTATTCCGTCTTTGGCATTAGCGTA
Source organism: Acidobacteriota bacterium (assembly GCA_021827245.1). The sequence continues at coordinate 8,629 of JAKAWN010000106.1, forward strand.
ATCGAAATGGGGGCTGTCAGAGAAAAGTCCAATCTTGCCTCGGACGGGATTTGGACTTTGGTACCCTTCGTAAAGACCTGAACTAAAGCTCCAGCACCTGCCCCGGCACCCGCACCAATTGCCGCGCCCTTTCCACCACCCGCGATTCCACCAATCAGGCCGCCAACTGCTCCTCCTATTCCAACGCGCTTGGCGGTCTGCTTGCCACGCGAGGTGCCCTTGGCCACGGCCGCGGAACTCTGGGCCGGATAGACCTTCCCCTCGCGGCTCAGGGAAGCAAGCTCAACCTGAAGCTCTGAAGTTCCTTTTATGTGTCCAGCCTGTTTGGAGTGCGTCAATCGCACGCGTACGTCAGATCCGGGGCTGAATACAACCTGTTTACCCGCTGCAACGGGAGACACCAGGCTGGCAGCAAATTCCGTGCCTGGCTGGCTCGTCCGGGAATCGACGCTGTCAATCATCTGCACGCTGACCACTGTGCCCGCAGGAATCGTAAGCACGACTGGTTGCGGAGGAGGAGGTGGTGGTGTCGCAATTTCCTGCTTGGCCTCGGGCACCCTGCTCGCCTCGCGCGCCGGCTCCCCCGTTGGCGCGGTCTCCTTTTTTGCCTCGGGTCGCTTGCTCGGCGCGCGAGCTTCGGCCTCTGTGGCGGTTTTTCTCCTGGGGGTTTGGGTCTCAGCTTTTGTTGCTGACGCGCCAGTGATGGACAGTTTATTCACCACCTGCTTCACGCCTTTGACCTGCCGGGCCAACTCCTCGGCAGTTGCCATCTCTTGTGCGGTTTGCACCTGGCCGGTCAAAACAACCGTGCCACCCTGCGCGACGACACCGATGTCTCGGGCCTTTAGTGCTTGATCCCGAAACAAGCTTGCCTGAATCTCTTTGGTAATCATGCTGTCATCAGGCGTGGAAACCTGGCTGCAGGCGCTGAAAAATGCCAGAACTGCAATCAGCAGAGCTGCAGCTGCTAATCGTGTTTCTCTCATCGCCTTGTCCTCCTTGATCCATGAAGTACCGATGGCAAATCATGTAAACGCCGAAATGCGAGGTTGATCCCGCCTCTTGGAGCGCCATTCCGGTTCTGAAGCGCAGGTATCGCCGGTGTACACACACGGAACATACCTCGATGTCGCGTCAGGCGCAATGGCGTCGCTTGACACGCAACTGCGTCAGTGAGTGGGTCAGGGCGGCATTGACGGAAGCAACCTCTTCAGAGGAGATTTTTTCGCGGAGGCGCGCGGCTGCACGCTGGCGCGCTTCTTCGACTTTTGCTTCGTCGATTCTTTCAACCGGAATCGCCATATCCGTAACGATGGAAACATGGCTGCCCGTAACTTCGATCAGGCCTTCGCCGACGGCCATGAATTGATCGCCGCCGCTTTTGTGGATGATCATTTCGCCCGGCACCATTTGCGTCATCAGCCGGACGTGGTGAGGCAGTATGCCGATCTGGCCCTCTACACCCGGCAGCGTGACTATCTCCACATCTTCGGAGTACGCCGCGCCTTCCGGCGTCACAATCTCCAATCGGATCGTTTCGGCCATATTCAACTCTGTGCGGCGTGATGGCCGGGTGTCCTAAACGCTCACGCCTCTTTGATTTCCTCGATCGGACCCTTCATGTAAAAGTTGCCTTCCGGCACGCCATCATGTTTGCCTTCCAGGATTTCCTTGAAGCCACGAACCGTTTCCGCCACGGGGACCTGCCTGCCTTCGCGGCCGGTGAATACCTGTGCCACGCTGAACGGCTGGCTGAGAAAGCGCTGAATCTTGCGCGCTCGTAACACGGTCAGCTTGTCTTCAGGCGAGAGCTCATCCATGCCCAGAATGGCAATGATGTCCTGGAGGTCCTTGTACCTCTGCAGAGCTTTCTGCACCCCGCGCGCAACTTCGTAGTGCTCCTTGCCGACCACTTCCGGCGCAAGCGCCCGGGACGTGGAAGCGAGCGGGTCCACCGCCGGATAGAGGCCCAGCTCAAAAATCCCTCGGTCCAAAACGAGCGTGGCGTCCAGGTGTGCGAACGTAGTGGCCGGCGCCGGGTCCGTCAGATCGTCCGCCGGAACATACACTGCCTGGAATGAAGTGATCGAGCCCTTCTTGGTGGAAGTGATGCGCTCCTGAAGAGCTCCCATCTCGGCTGCGAGGGTCGGCTGGTACCCTACTGCGCTGGCCGTGCGGCCGAGCAGAGCTGACACTTCAGAGCCAGCTTGCGAAAAGCGGAAAATGTTGTCAATAAAGAGCAACACATCCTGGTTCTTCTCGTCGCGGAAATATTCGGTGATGGCGAGCCCGGTCAGGGCCACGCGCAGCCGCGCGCCCGGCGGTTCATTCATCTGGCCGTACACCAGCGTGATTTTGGACTCGGGCAGGTTGTCCAGCTTGATGACTCCCGATTCGGACATTTCGTGGTAGAGGTCGTTCCCTTCGCGGGTACGTTCGCCAACGCCCGCGAACACCGAGACACCACCGTGGAGCTTGGCGATATTGTTAATCAGCTCCATGATGACGACGGTCTTACCGACTCCGGCGCCACCAAACGCTCCTACTTTGCCGCCTTTCAGGAACGGACAGATCAGATCAATGACCTTGATGCCGGTCGGCAGCACCTTTGGAGAAGGGGATTGGTCGACGAGAGGCGGTGCGGGCCGGTGTATGGGATAGTACTTTTCCGCCTGAACCGGTCCGCGTTCATCCACCGGGGTCCCGGTCACATCGAACACGCGGCCCATCACGCCCTCGCCAACAGGCACTGAAATCGGCGCACCGGTGTCCGCGACTTCAAAACCGCGCTTGAGGCCCTCGGTTCCAGACATCGAAATTGCCCGGACCACCCTGTCCCCGAGATGCTGCTGCACTTCAAGCGTCAATTTAGAGTGCTGGCCCTGAACCTGGTATTCAACCGTCAACGCGTCATAGATCCCAGGCATGGCCTCGGGAAATTCGACGTCCACGACGGGGCCGGCGACTTTGACAATTTTGCCTTTATTCATGTTCGCACCCGACTATATTTTTTAGTCAACATGGCAGATCTGAGTTATCCGGCCTGTCCTCCGGCAATCTCAAGCAATTCCTTCGTGATGTTGCCCTGCCGCAGCTTGTTGTACTCAAGGGTCAAATCCCGGATCAGGCCTTCGGCGTTGTCGGTAGCGTTCTTCATTGCGACCATGCGCGCGCTTTGTTCGCTGGCCTTGGCGTTCTGCAAGACTTGATACATATAGATGTTCAGATAATGCGAAAGAAGATAACTCAGGACAGCCTCCGGACTAGGCTCAAACAGGGACTCCTCGGTGTCGGCTGCCAGTTCCTCTTCAGACGCAAAACCCGGAATCTTTGCCAGCCTGATTTCCCCTATCGGAAGGAACTCAACGACGCCTGGAACCTGGATCATCGTGTTGACGAAATATGTGGCGACGATTCGGACCTCATCCACCTCGCGTTGCAGGAAGAGGTCGCGAGCTAAACCGGCAATCGCCCGGGCTTCCAGGTATGTCGGCTTGTCCTCATAGGCAAACTCGGCGAGAAGCTGCCGTCGCGTGCGCGCAATGAACTGCGCGGCCTTGCGACCTGCCGTGATGAATACGGTCGATTGGGGATCGAATTGGACGGCGATGCGGAACAGGTTGCTGTTCAGCGCCCCACATAGGCCTCTTTCCGCCCCGACCAGGATGACCCCGCGCTTGCGGACTTCGCGCACTTCAACCAGAGGATGGCGGAAGTCGGTTATCCGCCTTGTCGCCGCACGCTGGATACGGTACACCATGTGCATAAACGGACGCCCGGCGAGGGCGCCCTCCTGAGCTTTGCGCATCTTCGAGGCTGCCACCATTTGCATGGCCCTCGTGATCTGTGCGGCGCTGGCGACCGACTTGATCCGCCGACGCAAGTCGCGTGCGGTATTCATTGCCGTTAGGGGGTCCTGGGGCGCCCGGCATCATTGTGGTGCCTGGTCGGCGCCCCGGCCCTCGCCCCATCCTCAATCTGAGTTTATTTCCAGGTTTCCTTGAACTGGTCCGCCGCGGCCTTCAATTCAGCCATCAAAGCTTCGCTAAGCACTTTTTCCTGATAAATCTTGCGGAGCAGTTCTGACTTGCGGGTTGTCAGGAAGTCTGTCCAGCCCGCCTGGAAATCTTTCACCCGTTCTACCGGCACGTCATCGACATACCCATTCTGGACAACCCAGATCACGGCCACCTGCACCTCAACCGGAATGGGGTTGTACTGAGGCTGCTTGAAGATCTCGATGATACGCTTGCCACGATCGATCTGGGCCTGCGACCTGGCGTCCAGTTCTGAGCCGAATTGCGCGAAAGCGGCCAGTTCCCGAAACTGCGCGAGATCACCTTTCAGCCGCCCCGCCACCTGCTTCATGGCTTTGAGTTGTGCCGCCGAACCGACGCGCGAGACCGAAAGCCCTACCGAAATAGCCGGCCGAATCCCCTGGTAGAACAAATCCGTTTCCAGGTAAATCTGCCCGTCTGTAATCGAAATGACATTGGTTGGGATATATGCTGAAACGTCGCCGGCCTGCGTTTCAATTATGGGCAGGGCTGTGAGTGAACCGTTGCCATACTTTTCCCCAACGCGCGCCGCCCGTTCGAGCAACCGGCTATGGAGGTAGAAGACGTCTCCGGGGTACGCTTCACGGCCCGACGGGCGTTTAAGTACCAGGGAGACTTGCCGGTAGGCAACCGCGTGCTTGGACAAATCGTCAAAGATGACCAGCGCGTCCATGCCGTTGTCCATGAACCACTCGCCCATCGCGGCTCCGGCGAATGGCGCGAGATACTGGCTGGCAGCCGAGTCGGAAGCTGGCGAAGCAAGAATGATCGTGTAAGGCATTGCCCCGGCGTCTTCGAGAATCGTAATCAGCTGGGCGATGTTGGATTGCTTCTGGCCGATTGCGACATAGATGCAATATAGAGGCCGGCAATCCTTTTCGCCGGATTCCTCAGCCGCCCGATTCAGGCGTGCCTGGCTGATAATAGTGTCGATACAGATGGTTGTTTTGCCCGTGGAGCGGTCACCAATAATTAATTCGCGCTGGCCGCGGCCGATTGGAATCATGGCATCAATCGGCATGATGCCGGTCTGCACTGGCTGGCTGACGGGACGCCGCCGGATGATGCCCGGAGCGATCTTCTCGACTGGGTAGGCGACTTCACTCTTTATCGGGCCCTTACCATCTACCGGCTCTCCAAGCGTATCCACAACGCGCCCCAGCAGATTCTTGCCCACAGGAACCTGCAACAGCCTGCCGGTAGCACGGACCTCATCCCCCTCTTCAAGCTGGGTGTAGTCGCCGAGAATGATGACCCCGACTTCCGTCTCATCAAGGTCTAATGCCAGCCCCATGACGCCATGACCGAGATCGAGCATTTCATTGAGCATGGCATCGGTAAGACCTTCAACTCTGGCGACGCCATCACCGATTTCTCGGATGACGCCTACGTTTTGTCTGGCGATCTCGGCCTTGGCTCCCGCGATTTGAGCTTCTATTTCACGTAGTAGGTCAGCCATTAGTGTTTTACTCCCTGCTGTTCACTACGAAGATCCAATCACGGTTGGCGATCTGGATACACGATTCCTTCCGCTGACTCTTCGGATTCACAATTTCCTCTCCAGGGCGGCCAACTCAGACTGTACCGTGCCGTCATAGATGTTACTGCCCACCCTCACTCGCATTCCTCCGATCAGCTCCGGGCGATGTGCAAACACGATACTTATCCCTTTGCCGTACAAATGCTCTAGGTCCGCCTGGACCCTGGCCTGCAAATCGGGGGGCAGCGGTATAGCACTCTCAATTTCGGCAGCGTGCTGCACGCGATCAAGTTTCACGTAACGCTTAAAATACGACAGTAGTAGCAAGCAACCGCGCCTTCTGTTGGCAATGATCCGCTCTGCAACCCTGCGAACGCGGTCCTCATCCAACCGCCCGTCGATGAGACACAAACGGAACAGTTGCTTGGCCTGACGAGCAGCTTGTCGGGTCTGTTTCGTCATCGTTTGCGCCAGTCTTTCCTCACACGGCCAGTCGCTTGGCCGTTTCCTCCGCAAGGCGGCGCTGATCTTCGGGCGTCAGAATCTTCCCTGTGACCGCTGCGGTGGTCTGCACAACCAGTCGGCCCACCTCATGCTTAAGTTCAGCGAGCATGCGGGCGTAGTCCTGAGCAGCAGCCTCGCGTGACCTGGCAATTATCTGTTCGGCCGCTGAAACGGCCTTTTGTGTTTCCTGCTCCCGCACCCGAGCGGCCGCCGCACGGGCTTCCTCGATGAGTTTGGTAGCATGGGCATTGGCCTGCATCATCACGTCCTGACGCAGAGTTTCGGTCTTTGCCAGTTCGTCCTTGATCTTCTCTGTATTGGCCAACCCTTGCTCGATTTGCTGACGGCGCTCCTCCAGCGTCTTCAAAATAGGTTGATAAGCAAACTTGTAAAGCAGCGCACAAACGATGCAAAAGCTGATGATCTGTGGAATTAAGTGTACCCAGTCCACTCCAAAGACCTCGACAATCCGTTCGGGGCGTCCTGCACTGGTTTCTTGTTGCAACAGCAGAAGAGCATTCATCATCATAAGTTCTTATCCTGAGTACCGGGCCGCTTCCGGCTCAGCAGCCCGGCAGCTCTCTCCCTATCGCACAAGGAATAGAGAATAAAACACGATCGCTTCAGCAAAGGCAATGGCCAGGATGGACTGGACCAGAATCTTCGTGGAGGCGGTGGGATTGCGTCCCACTGCCTCTGAAGCTTTCATGCCGATGAGACCAACGCCTATTGCCGCGCCAAGTGCTGCCAGGCCAATGTGTATGCTACCCGTCATATGATTTCGCCTCTCTTTCTCCGGCTCCCGCGATTGAACACGGTCAAGCCGTTGGAGTTCTTTGCTCAACTCTGTGCAGTTGCCGGTGCCTCCTCCTCATGCTGGCAGTTCAGCACTACAAAAACAGCGGTCAGCAGCATGAAGACAAGAGCCTGGACAAGCCCCATAAGCAGTTCCAGGAAATAAAATGGGATCTGGATCAACCAGCCTAAGCCGGGAACCATCGTTGCCATGGTTTCAAGCATGTTCTCACCCGCAAATATGTTGCCGTAGAGACGAAAGGTCAGGGAAATGGGCCGGAAGAGAATCGATATAATTTCCAGAAAGCCCGCCGCGAAGAACACGAATACGATGAGCGGCTTTAACAGACCCACGATGTCGCCCTTAGGTCCGAACAATTCCTTGAGGAAAGCGACCGGACCAACCTCCTGAAAAGCCCACACGAGCCAGAGGACAAAAAAAACCAGGGACATCGCAAACGTCAGGTTGACATCAGCGTTGGCTCCCCGAAACAAGGGTTCGTCGATTTTGAAGCCATGGGCGGTTTCATGTCCCCATCCAATCGACCCTACGCCTGGAAAGAGACCTGCCCAATTTGCCGCAAGTATGAAAATGAAAATGGTCGCGAAAAACCAGAACGTCTTCTTTGCCAGATGTGAACCGACAATTCCCTCCAGAAACCTGTAAAGGCCCTCGATGAGCCACTCCAGAAAATTCTGCGCCCCTTGTGGTACCTGCTTCATGTTTCGTGTGGCGTAGTGCGCGAAGATGATAAGGCCCAGGGCCACGATCCAACTCACGATCATGGAATTCGTGACCGGGATACCAAAAACACGGGTGATCTCGACGGCCTTTTGCGGGAGCCGGTGTTCCTCCTTTTCCAATGTCGTCGGCGCCGGCCTAGCCGTTGCTTGCTGGTCCTGATTTTCCAAGCTATTAAGCGATGTCGCTAGGGCACTTTCCTGCGGGGTGTTTGCGGCAAGCGTCTGGTTTGTAGTAAAGCCCACAAACAGAACGGCAAAAAACAACAGTTTGCACAAAGTATTCATCCCGTGAAAGGCTGCAGAGCGATGTGCTGATGAAGAGCGTGAGACGCTGCGGCAACAGATATTCCTCTCCTGGGATGCTGCCTGAGTTGAGAAGTTGATGTAGTGCGCTGTCATCCGCGTCGAGGGCGCATAGCCACCAGATGCGTGCACCATCAATTCACCCCTCCACAATCGACTTCCTGGGGCACTTGGCAATCCATCCGCCGGAACTGCACAGGTCGCGCCTCCCCCTCCCCGGCGCCTCTAGCGGTAGTGACGTCACCGTCAGGTCGTGCACGCTCAGCGCTGTGCGCCGGCAGACATTCCGTCCTGATGTACAATCCGCTGCTTATCTGGCGCTCCCTCCTGCAAAATCCTGCAATTCCGTCACGCCTGGTTGCAGGTTCACTGGCGTTTTCCTGCGCACCCTTCCCCCCCGGCTGCCACGAGAGCAGAGGGCGCTAACAAACTTCCCGTTCATCAGCATGTTACGATCTTAAAAGTGGGTGAGGAACTGTTAAAACTAACAGTGCTTCAACGTCATGGACTTGTCCCCATTTTTGAGACAAACAGTTAAGACTCAAAATTCAGCGAATGGCATGAAAATGCCATCGAAAGGAGAATGGAGTCATGGGTTTGTCTCGACGGCAGTTTACGAAGGAGTTCAAG
>JAKAWN010000650.1 GCA_021827245.1 Acidobacteriota bacterium
CACGCTTATACGCGCGCAACTTACACAACTATTTCCAAGACGCGCTTCACGTGGCGAGGAGAGAAGTCTGACAACGGCAAGACGTGGAGCGAATTCATGGTCGTTGAGGCCTATCGCGTTGCTTCGCCACGGCCTATTAGGCGATGGTGTTGTGATTTTCTACCGCCCACCGCACATAACCGGCAGTACAGCGAATGGCTGGGTCACGCAGGGTGGCGTCCCGCACACACAGCACCCGAAACTCGGTCGGCAGGCGATTCAGGTACACGCAGATACGGTCGAAGTTGGTATCGGAGGCGCAACGGCCCAGTGCCGACGCCACCGCATACTGCGCTGCGGCATTCGCCGGCACGGGTTCCTGGGCGGGATTCAGCAAAATGGCATCAATGTTGGGCAATTCTCGGAACATCCTGAGAAACGCCGAAAACTCTGTGGCCGGACCGCTCCCCACGGCGCCGGCAATCAACTCATGTTCCACGGAGGGTTCTGGCCTCGAGTTCAGGATGCGTGAGACAAACTCCCACGAACGCGGCGAAGGGAATGCGTTGGCGTCGCGGTCGAAAACGCTCAGCAGTTCCGGCCGGAAACGAAGGAAGGCAATCACTTCGGGTCGAATTCTAGCCCGGATCGCCCACTCGGACCATTCCTGCACATCAACCTCGAACTCCAGATGCACAAACCTGTTCCGCAGCGGCGTGGGCATCCGGGTCGTAGCCCCACGTTCAGAGTTGCGGTTGCCCGCGGCAATTATGGCCCAGCCCTCGGGCAATGTGTATTCTCCCAATTTGCGATCCAGCACCAATTGATAGCAACTGGCCTGCACCATGGCCGGCGCCGCATTCAGTTCATCCAGGAAGAGGATGCCCGCTCCATCCTGCGGCAGGAACTCCGGCGTCGCCCATTTCGACCGGCCGTCGTTTCCCAAGAAGGGCAGGCCGCGAAGGTCAACCGGATCGAGCAAGAGCGCCCGCACGTCTTGCAGCGGGATCTTCAACGCTTCGGCAAGCTGACGCACCACGGCCGACTTCCCAATTCCTGGCCCGCCCCAAACGAACACCGGCTGCTGGGCAGCGACGAGCACTCGCAAGGCTGCTGATATGTCGGAGGCTTTCATAGGTATTTTCTTTCATGGTCCTGTGGGGTGGGAACCGTTACTCCGAATTCTGCTCCTTTCGACGCGCATTCGACGAGTTCCCGGAACTCTGGCTCAAAGGAGTAAAGCAATCGAAGGGCATAGCCCAACCCCTCCGCCTTGAGCCAGAGGGCATGAGCCGCCTCGGGATTCGGGTCGCGAACAGCCCGGCGGTTCCAGAACTCCACCTGCGCCTCGATATTGTTGAGAAGGTTCTCGTAAACGTAGCGATTGAATCTGGGGCGCCCGCTTGTAGCACTATCGACAGCGCCGGCCACGTCGGCGGCGTTGCCTGACCCAGTCTCTCTTGACCTTGCGGCAATGGGGCGTAAACCACTGATTTCGCTGGGCACGTTTCGTCTCCCTTCCTGCTTTCGTCGGGCAAATCCCGACACACCTATTGACAAGCACCCGCGTTTAGTATTCAAATATACGATTGAATACTTTATGAGGACATCGCCCAACTTCAAGAAAGCGATATACGAACAGCTCGCCAGGATTGGCAAGGCGGTCGCGAGTCCCCCGAGGCTCGAGCTCCTAGACCTGTTGTGCCAGGGGCCGCGTACGGTCGAGGCTCTCGCGCAAGAGGCTGGGCTGACGGTGGCCAACACTTCCCAGCATCTTCAGGTGCTCCGGGGTGCGCGGCTCGTCGAAACGGAAAAACGGGGTCTGTTTGTAACTTACCGTCTCGCGGATCTGGCCGTTTGCGAGTTCTTTCAGAAACTGCGAGCACTTGCGGAAATTCGCCTTGCGGAAGTCGAATCCATGGTGCGGCAGCTCCGGGAGCGGCCTGAGCGCCTCGAGCCCGTCGAGAAGAAAGCACTCCTCCGGCGCGTTCGCCGAGGCGAAGTGGTTGTGCTTGATGTACGCCCTCCGGAAGAGTACAAGGCCGGCCACATTCCGGGCGCCTTATCCGTCCCTCTCAAAGAGCTCAAGTCGCACCTTGCGAAGCTCCCCGGAAACCAAGACATCGTGGCCTACTGCCGCGGGCCGTATTGCGTTCTGGCGACTGAGGCGGTTGAGGTTTTGAAAGCGAAAGGATTTCGCGCCTTGCGGCTGGAAGATGGAGTGCCAGAGTGGAGGGCGCGCGGACTTCCCGTAGCTATGGGGAGCGAGCCGCGATGACACAGGCTGAGTGAACGATCTCACGCGGCGCGACTATCGCAGAATTTAGCGGCTAACTTGATCCAAATGATCACAAGGAAGGAATCTCGATGAAATACCTGATCATACTGAACGACGCGCCTTACGGGTCTGAGCGCAGTTACAACGGCTTGCGTCTGGCAAACTCCCTCGCCAAGCAAGAGGGCACGACCGTGTCGGTTTTTCTTATGGGAGATGGTGCTGCATGTGCTGTGGCCGGTCAGTCAACGCCGAACGGCTACTACAACATTGAGCGGATGCTGAAGGGCTTGGCGGCTAAGGGCGCCAGGATCGGTATTTGCGGGAGCTGCATGGATGCTCGCGGGATTCGACCCGAGCTCATCGCCCAAGGGACGAAGCGAAGCTCCATGGACGAGCTTACAGCCTGGACGAAGGAAGCGGATAAGGTCCTCGTTTTCTGATGGCCGGGACGGCTGCTAATTACTCGCCGCGAAAGCCGAGGAATATAATCAGGCCAGGCGGTGAATCAGATAAGTTCGCACCACGTCGCGGCAAAACGGGAGGCAAAGGTGAAGACGAAGGTCTTTGTTTGGCTTGGATTCGTTTTGGCAGCGATCGGGCTAGCCAGCCTGTTCGCCGCGACTGCACAACAGCGGACCAACGCCCAGGCCGCGGCCGCTGATGGACAGAATTCAATGCAGCAGATGATGCGCACGATGATGTCGGGCGTCGTGCCTCCTGGCGTCAA
>JAKAWN010000107.1 GCA_021827245.1 Acidobacteriota bacterium
TCGCATAGAGGTGATCAACCGGAATATCGAAATATCCTTGAATCTGCCCCGCATGCAGATCGAGCGCCAGAATCCGGTTTGCCCCTGCCGAAGTCAGCAAGTCGGCAATCAGCTTGGCTGAGATCGGCACGCGCGGACGGTCCTTCCGGTCCTGTCGCGCATACCCGTAATAGGGCATCACCGCCGTAATACGGTAAGCAGAGGCGCGCCGCAGGGCGTCGAGAATGATCAGCAGCTCAACCAGATTCTCATTGACCGGCCGGCACGTCGGCTGGACGACAAAGACATCGGCTCCGCGGACGTTTTCGAGAATCTGAAGCCGTACTTCGCCGTCCGGAAAGCGGTCCACATTCATCCGCGCCAGAGGCACTCCCAAATGGTCGCAGATTTCTCTGGCCAGTGCCGGATGAGCATTCCCGGTCAGGATTTTCAACGCGTGATGAATGCGATCAGCCATCGCGTCTACCCTTTTCTCAAGAGGATTCCAAATCTGGCTGGGAGGCCTGGATTCGAACCAGGGTTCCATGCTCCAAAGGCATGTGTCCTACCACTGGACGACCTCCCAGCACCCTGACTCAAAGATAGAGCATAGCTCTGTTGGATTTTCACTTCTGATCCTAACCTTATACCACGCCCGATGGGGGAACAACGACTGCGTGCCAGCCTGCCCCTCGATCAAACGTAGAGGCGCCGCTGATATGCGGCACGAGAAAGGGTCCGAACCTTGTAAACCTTCCATCCTGCGGGCATCCGAGTGGCCACGCGATTCAATTGTTGGGCAGATTTAAAGACGGCGTAAAGCGCTGAACCGCTACCCGTCAAGGAGGCTGTTTCGGCCCCGGCCCGGATAAGCTGGCTCTTGACCTTTGCCAGCTCAGGCCACCTTGCGAAAACGAACATCTCAAAGTCGTTTTCGGCCGGCCCCCATGCTTCAAGGGGAAAAGGTGGCCGCTTGCCCAAAACATTAATTGTACGGTTTTCCTTTTGCTCCGTCAATCGCAATCCAATTGCTGCGTAGGCTTCAGAGGTCGACACTGAAAAGCCAGGGAAGACAATCAGGCAGGGATGGGACGGAAGATCAGCAAGAGGGTAGACCTCTTCGCCGCGTCCACAGCCCAGTACACGGCCCCCGAAAAGGAAGAGAGGGACATCCGATCCAAGCCTGGAAGCCAATTCAAGCCGGGCCGGGAGCGCCAGGCGATCACCCGTCAGACGTTCCAGGACCATCAGGGTGACGGCCGCGTCGCTGCTGCCTCCACCCAACCCGGCCCCCATGGGAATCCTCTTCTCGAGCCGAAGCCTGACCCCGCCTCTGAACCCGCTCGCCCTTTGCCAGAGTGCAGCCGCGAGGTAAACCAGGTTCTCCCGCTTCGAGGAGAGCCCTTGATGGTCACATTCCAGGTCGATGCCCTTTTGACGGGTGGAAACAGCAACTTCGAGGCGATCAGCGAGCCCCACCGTCTGGTAAACGGTTCGGATTTCGTGGTAGCCATCAGGCCGCTTGCCGAGGACCTTCAGTCCCAGGTTAATTTTGGCAAACGCGCGGGCTTGGACAGTCTTCGTCAAGGGATGCGGCAGGATGATATCGTCTTGATGGTTGAGAAAGGCTCAAACTGCAAGCTGATGCAAGCCGAACGCCGAGGTTAATTCTGGCCCACGGTAGATTCCTGCTGGCCAATCTGATGTTTCAGATGATTGACCTGCTTGCGGAGCTTGGCAGCCTGTTCCGGGCCAAAGTCACTCGATATACCTTTGTGCGAGAATTCCAAAGCCCGTTCCCATTCGTGCAGTGCCTTCACCTTTTCACCCAGCGCCAGGTAGACGTACCCCAGGTGCATGCGAATGGTCGGGTCATTGGGAATCAGCTTGACGGCCTTTTCGAGCGGACCTTGAGCCATGTCGCTGCGTTTCATCTTGTAATAAGCCCAGCCCAGACTATCCAGGTAGGCCCCATTATTGGGTTCGATCTTGAGGGCGTCCTTGATGTACTTCACAGACTCTTCAAGCCGCACGCCACGGTCCGCCAGCATATACCCCAGATAGTTTGCGGCGGCATCATTCAAAGGATCCACCGCCAGGACCTTCCTAAACTGTTCTTCAGCCAGGTCGTACTTCTTCTCACGCTCATATACTGAACCCAGCATGAACCGCGCATACTCCTGGCCGTCCGGATCGTTGGTCATCGCAAGAGCTTTCTGGATGGCCGCCTCGGCCTTGGGATAGAGTTTCGCCTGAGAGTAAATCTGCGCGATCGTCAGGTAGATGTCACGGTCATCGGGGCTCCCGGTCAGCATTTTCTTAAGCTGTGCTATGGCCTCGTTCCGATGCCCATCCAGTCCCAGCAAGGCGGCGCGCTGCATGAGCAGCTCGCGGTTGTGCGGGTACCTCTCGAGGGCGGCATTGGCTTCCTGAAGCGCCTTGCGGTTTTGGTGGTTCATCTGATACGTTTCGACAATCAGAGATTCTCCTCGCGGCGCCTCGTCGTCCCCTAGAGCCACAATGCGCTGGAAGGTCTGAATGGCTTTGGCGTAATCATCCTCGGAGCGATAGACCGTCCCCAAGCGTTGCAGGTAGACTGCGCGATTGTTGGCTTCAGCCGGGTTATACTTGCCGTCCGGCTTTTCGGTTTTTTTCAGCACCTCTTCGAGTAAGCTGATCGCCTTCTGCTCGTTGCCCAGAGTATGTTCCAGGATCGCTTCCTGATAAGGTATTTCAAGATTGTCTGGGGCAAGGCCCCGCGCCTGTTCCAACTCCTTCTGCGCTTCTGCAAAATTTCCCATTTCGCGATCGAGCTGGGCCAGCCGGACATAGGACATGGGAGACTGGGGATCCGACTTCACAATTTCCTGAAGCTGTGCGCGCGCTCCCTGCATTTTGCCCTGAGCCATCAACGCCTCGGCATAGGCGCGGCGAATGTCTTCGCTGTCGGGCTCTCTTGCCAGAGCTTGCTGGAAAGAATCCTCGGCTTTGCTGTAATTACGATTCTGTGCGTAAGCGCTCCCCAGCAAATAGAGCAATGCCGGATCCATCTTGCCTTGAGGAATATTCTCGAGAAGGGAAATAATCTTCGTGTATTCGCCCTGGTCAAAATAGAGCTGGGTTAGATTGACCAACACTTGCCGCGAATCCGGATTCTCGGAAAGAACCTTCTCAAAGACAGCCTCGGCTTTCTGCGGTTCGTTGTTCGCCCTGTAAAGTCTGCCCAGCATTAACGCCGATTCCACATCGCCGGGGTCCAGGCGGTACACTGCTTCAAACTCGGTAATAGTCTTTTGAAGCATGTCACGCGAAGATGCGCCTGAACTTGAGCCACCCAGAGTGCTGAGATAAATATGAGCGAGCAGCCGGTGGGCATCCACGTCGTTTGGATTGATCTTCAGGACAGATTGCGCTTCACTGATCGCATCCTGAATGCGGCTGACTCGCCAGTAAAGCCCGGCAAGCTGAACACGCAGGAAGAGTGACTCCGGGTCATCCCCAATAGCTTTCTTGTATTCGGAAATCGCCCGCTCCACGTAATCGCTGCTGTTGTACATGCCGGCCAAGTCCTTGTATCGCTGCGCCAGCATGTAATGGTAATAGGCTGCGGCGTGATCCGGGGTTGCCGCAGCCGGTTTTGCCGCACTTTCATTCTTGTCGGCCTTGCTCTGTGCCGGAGCCTGCATTCCGGCCACAGCCACGGCTGAAAACAGAAAAAGGCTGATCCCAGCCGCTCCAAATCTCATACATTTTTCCATCATTTGCCTGCTTCGCCCTACTGCCAATCTCTCACGAATTATCGCATACGGCCAATAGGGTGTCAAAAGTTGGGCAGTGCTGCAGTGCACAGTGGCACAGTGGTCCTCCGCCTGAACCTCGCTGCCCTCGTGTGGCCGGGGCCAGAATACTGGCGGGATTGTGCAGCGATCTCAATGGCTGATTGAAACAGGACGTGGCAAGAGACGGAAAGAACTCACCCGACAGATGTCGTTGCCGACCCCTTGAATTCAATGTCCCTCAGGTCGTGGCCGGTCATTTCAGGGGGCAGAGGAATGCCCATAATACCCAGCAGGGTGGGTGAAATGTCCGCCAGTGCACCGCCCTCCCGCAGCTTGGGCGGGATCTGCTCCGCAATCAGGATGAGCGGAACCGGATTCGTGGTGTGGGCAGTGTGCGGTCCACCCGTCTGAGGATCCACCATTAGTTCAGCATTGCCATGGTCGGCCGTGACGATCATCGCTCCGCCCTTGGCGCGCACGGCCTTTTCGATCTCACCCAGGCAGACATCGACCGTTTCCACCGCCTTGATGGCGGCTTCGAGCTTGCCGCTGTGGCCGACCATGTCGGCGTTGGCAAAATTGACGATAATAACGTCGCGACTACCCTCGTTGACGGCCTTGACCACCGCTTCCTTCACTCCGAGCGCACTCATTTCCGGCTGCAGGTCGTAGGTGGCCACTTTCGGTGAAGGAACCAGGATGCGATCCTCGCCCGGAAAAGCCTTTTCCACGCCGCCGTTGAAGAAGTACGTCACGTGCGCGTATTTTTCGGTCTCCGCCACGCGCAGATTCTTCAGTTTCATTTCTGCCATGACGGACGCAAGGATGTGGTTAAGCGACTGTGGCGGGAAAACGTAAGGCGTGGTAAATGTCTTGTCATAGCGCGTCATCGACAGATAATGCAGCTTCTCGGGATACCCGCGGCGGGGGAAAGCATCGAGGTCCGGGTGCGTCAGGGCGCGGGTCATCTGCCGGGCGCGGTCAGCACGGAAGTTGAAGAACATCACGGCGTCATCGCTGCGGATGGTCGCCGTTGGGTTACCGTGTGAATCCGTGATGACGGTCGGCACCACAAATTCGTCAGTCACACCCTGGTTGTAGGAATTCTTGATGGCTGCGATGGGGTCATCCGACTTCACGCCTTCACCGTTCACGATTGCGTCATAAGCCTTTTGCGTGCGCTGCCAGCGATTGTCACGGTCCATCGCGTAGTAACGGCCCGAGATAGTGGCGATCCTGCCGATATTGAATTCGCGCATCTGTTTCTGCAGAGCAGCGACATATTCAACCCCGTTCGTGGGTGGTGTATCACGGCCGTCAAGGAAAACGTGAACAAAAACTTCGCTCACATTGTTTTCACGGGCCATCTTCAGCAACGCGTAAAGGTGCCGCTGGTGTGAATGCACGCCACCGTCGCTGAGCAGACCCATAAAGTGCAGGCGCGTTTTGCGCCCCTGGTCCATCAATTCCAGCAACAAAGGCTTCTTGAAGAATTCGCCCGTCCGCAAGGCAGCGTCAATGCGCGTAATCTCCTGGTAGACAACCCGCCCTGCACCGATATTCAGATGGCCCACCTCGGAATTGCCCATCAATCCATCGGGCAGCCCGACGTGTTCCCCGGAAGTGTAGATGAGGGTCCAGGGATACATTTTGAGCAATGCACTGTAGTTGGGCGTGTGCGCCAGCGCGATAGCATTATTCTCGCGCTCGGCACGATACCCCCAACCATCAAGGATAACGAGAACTACAGGTTTTGGTCTGTTCATAAGCTCTTAATAAGTAGTGATTTGGGATTGGGGGTCAGGGATTAGCGAGCGGGAATCTGTCTTGCGGCCTCGCGCCGATTGGACCAGACCATTAAGCATTCGTCCGATTTCCTCCACTCGCATCTTCAGCTTTGCAGACTCATCATCAGAAAGATAGCCGAGCCTCGATGCGATAATGCCGTGCGATTCAAGCTCCATCAGCGAACCTCGGGAGATCAGCAAAAACTGAACGTATTCCTTGGTCGTCCCCCTCCCCCTGCCCTCAGCAATATTAGCGGGGATTGAAACTGCAGCCCTGCGGAACTGCGACGTCACCCCGAATTTCTCCTCGTCAGGGAAATGACGGGTCATTCGATAGACTTCCGTTGTAAGATCTAACGCCTTTTGCCAGACCCCCAGTTCCTTGTAATTCCTCACCACAGAGTCCGAATCAAATTCCTGAAAATTCGACCGCTATCCGACTTCCCTGATCCCTAATTTCCTCCTGCCTAATCCCTGCCTTTCCCGCTACGCACAGGCTACGACGGCTTTCCCCAGGAATTCTGCGGTTTCGCCGAGTTCTTCTTCGATGCGGAGCAGTTGATTGTACTTGGCAATCCGATCCGTGCGGCTTGCCGAACCGGTCTTAATCTGTCCGGTTTGGAGGCCGACAACAAAGTCGGCAATAAAGGCATCTTCGGTTTCGCCGGAGCGATGCGAAACAACGGAGGTATACCCGTTGCGCTTCGCAAGATCGATGGCAGCCATGGTTTCCGTGACGGTCCCGATCTGGTTCAGCTTAATGAGGATAGAATTGGCCACGCCCTCGTCGATCCCCTGCCGCAACCGCTCCGTGCTGGTTACAAAAATGTCGTCGCCCACAAGCTGAACTTTGTCATCCAGTTCTTTCGTCAGCTTCTTCCAACCCTCCCAGTCGTCTTGAGCAAGGCCGTCTTCCAGAGAGATGATCGGATATTGCCGGATCCAGTCGGCGTAGAGTTCGACCATTTCGTCGGCGGTTTTCTTCGACTTATCCGACTTGAAGAACACGTACTTACCATCCTGGAACATTTCGCTGGCTGCCGGGTCGATTGCCAACGCGATGTCCTGTCCTGCCGAATAGCCTGCTGCCTCAATGGCCTCGAGGATTAGTTCCACGGCTTCAACATTCGACTTCAGACTTGGGGCAAATCCGCCCTCGTCACCCACTGAAGTTGAGTACCCATGTTCTTTCAGGATCTTCTTCAGAGTGTGAAAGGTCTCGACCCCCATCCGCAGAGCGCTGGAAAAAGTCTCGGCGCCCACTGGCATGATCATAAACTCCTGGAAGTCCACTGTGTTATCTGCGTGGACCCCCCCGTTCAGAACGTTCATCTGGGGCACGGGCAACAATCGAGCCGAAATTCCGCCGAGGTAGCGGTAGAGCGGCAAACCCGCTGAGCGTGCAGCAGCACGGCAAACCGCCATGGAAACAGCCAGAATCGCGTTAGCGCCAAGGTTGCTCTTGTTGGGAGTGCCGTCCAGCTCAATCAGCCGCTCATCGATCTCTGACTGGCGACTGGCTTCTCTCCCGCCCAATTCGCGTGCGATCACCGTATTAATGTTTTCAACGGCTTGAAGAACGCCTTTGCCCTGGTAGCGGCGCTTATCTCCGTCTCGCAACTCAATTGCTTCATGTTCTCCGGTCGAAGCACCGGAAGGGACTGCCGCCCGACCCAAGGCACCGTCGCGAAGCCGAACTTCCGCTTCAACGGTTGGGTTTCCACGGGAATCAAGGATCTCTCGCCCAACAATCAGATCAATTTCAGCCACTCAAGTTTCTCCTTTGCTGAATATCAAAACTAGCCATTTTAACATAGACGCGCTCAAACACTGTGACCTGCGACACACGGCCCCAAACAAGAGGGAACTGCCGGGCCCTTGCCTCGGGGTCACGAATAGCGGAATAATGTCTTACGAATTCTCATGGATAATCTCAATCCTGAACAGCGAAGAGCAGTCCAGCATGGTGAGGGACCGCTGCTGGTCATCGCGGGCCCGGGGAGCGGAAAGACTCGCGTTATCACCCAACGAATCGTCCATCTTCTTGAAAGTGTGGCCGGACTTCGGCCGGAGAATATCCTGGCGCTGACTTTCACCGACAAGGCAGCGGGAGAAATGAAGAGCCGGGTAAGCAAAGAGCTGCCCGGACTTGACACGAGCCCCCACATTTCCACTTTTCATTCGTTTTGTTTCTCGGTTCTGCGCCGGCGCCATTTTGACCGAAAGGTGCTCGACAAGGTGGACATCTGGATATTTCTCCGCCGCAGAATGGAACAGCTTGGCCTGGAGTTCTACCAAAAGCTCGCGGCTCCTGGAGCTTTCCTTCATGATCTGAACAACTTTTTCTCGCAATGCCAGGATGAGCTTGTCGGGCCGGAGGAGTTTGAAGCCTATATCCGCAAACGTGAGGACGAATTCCGGGCACGAGCAGCAAAACTGGATCCGGCTGAACTTTTATTCGAGCAGGAAGAACTCAGGAAGCAACAGGAACTCGCACGCGTCTTTCGCACCAGCCGGCGCCTGATCGAAGAGGCCGGCTATTCGAGCCTCGGCACGCTTATCAGTGAGACAGTTCAGCTCTGGGATCGCGAGCCGGAAACTCTGGAAGAATATCGCCGGCAGTTCCGCTACATCCTGGTTGATGAATTTCAGGACAGCAATTACGGCCAGGTACAACTGTTAAAGCACCTGGTTGCGGCGCCTTTCAACATCACCGCAGTCGGTGATCCGGACCAGGCCATCTATCGCTTCCGGGGGGCTGCGCACGGAACCTTCGAGATGTTCAAACAGGTGTTTCCGAAACCCACGACGGTTTTTCTCAGCCGCAACTACCGGTCAACCGGGAAAATCCTCCGAGCTTCCGATGTCGTCATCGCCTGCAATCAGCGCGATGGCAAGAAGCCAGGGCTCGTCACTGAAAATCCAGAGGGCGCAACTATTCTTCTTCTCTCATCCCCGGACTATGCCATTGAGGCACGCGGGGTCGCCGCGCTGGTGCAGGATTTGATTCGCGGAGAGAGGGCATTCAGTGATATCGCAATTCTCTATCGCGCGCATTCCCATCGCGACCTGCTGGTGGGCGAATTTCGCCGCAGGAGAATCCCTTTTGTGATTCGCGGGCTCTCGCTGCTTTCCACCACCATTATTCGAGACCTGCTGGCTTACTTGCGCCTGGTGCATTCTCCGCATGACAATATCAGCCTGACCCGTGTGCTTCTTGAGCGCCGGTGGGACTTCCCTGAAAAGCTGGCGCTGGACCTCCGCAAACAGGCTGCAAAGCACAAGTGCTCGATTTACGACGCCATCCGGGAGATGGAACACTTGCTTTTTAAGGCCGACCTCGAAAGCACGCGCTGGCAGGAACTAGAATCGATCCTTGGCGAGCTCAGGAAAAAGTCTGGACACGTGCCGATAACTTCGCTTTTTGATGAGATGGCCGAGCTTCTGGAACTGAAGTTTATTCCAGGAAGCACCGATGCGGCATGTCTGGAAGCCTTCAAGAAATTCCTGGAGCAATGGGAAGAGAAGAGCGAAACCCGCAAGCTGCCGGAGTTCATGGAATATTTCGGCTACTTTCTCGAAGCTGGCGGGAAACTAGAGGTGCCGGAGCCGCCCCTCCCCGTTAACGCCGTTCAGATGATGACAGTCCACGCGTCGAAAGGACTGGAATTCCCGATCGTATTCATTCTCAGCGTCGCTCCACGCCGTTTTCCCCATGGCGAACAAAAACCAGTCATTGAATTTCCCGACGAACTTCGTAAAGGCCCCGTGCCGCCGCTGAATCTTCATCTTGAGGAAGAACGCCGGCTGTTCTACGTGGCAATGACTCGCGCACGGGAGCGGCTCTACGTTTCCGGCGTCGGGAAGAAAGGGACAAGGGCCTCGATCTTCATCGATGACCTGCTTTCTGATCCTGTTGTAAAGGGCCGCGACATTGAACAGATTGACCTCGAGGGCCTTCCTGAACAGACAGAATATTCGAAACCATCCCCACAGCAAAAAACCCCCAGGGGTGGCCGGACCGCACAACAGAGCCTTTTCGACGAGCCTGCACCGGCGCCCGATTCCGTCCACCCTCCCGTGGCGCAGTGGGCAATGGCAATTCCTCCTCCGCCGGACGGCAAACTCCGACTCAGCGCAACGGCCATAGAAACCTATCTCGAATGCCCGCTGAAATTCAAATTCAGCCACCTCTACCGCATTCCGACGGGTCCGCAGGCTGCGCTAACGTTCGGGAACATCATGCACCAGTCGATTCGCCACTACTTCAATTTGCGGAAAGATGGCAAGGTTGCCTTTGACGACTTGAGCCGGTTCTATCTCGGCGCATGGAAGAATGTGGGATTTGAAGATTCCTACCAGGAAGAGAGTTATCGGAAGTCTGGACTCGCGCAGCTTAGCGAATTCACCGCGCGCCACAACGCAATTCCTATCGACGCCGAAAAAGTGCGGATGGAAGTCCACTTCGAGATCGAGATGCAGGAAGTCGTGCTCGAGGGGCGCATCGACCAGATCAACCCTCTCAAGCCGCACGAACCGGCCGTCGTGCAACTGATCGATTACAAGACCGGACGGCCTCGCACCCAGAAAGACGCGGACAAGAGCTTGCAGCTTTCCGTCTATGCTCTTGCCGCTCGCAACCAAATGGGGCTTGAACCTCAAGGATTGATTTTCTACAACCTCACTGACAACCAGACGGTGGCGAGCGTGCGGACGCAAAGGGAACTGGACTCGGTTCAGCAGAAAATCCTGTCGGTAGCGGAGGAAATCCGTCGGATGATTTTTCCGCCCACGCCGGGTTTTGCCTGCAAGTACTGCGAGTTTGTTCCGATCTGCCCTGCCCACGAGGAGGAGATTTAATCCGCAATAGCGTTCGGAAATTGAAGGAAAATTGAGGAAATTCATGAATCAATGGATCCTGTTTATTGCCGGAGCGGTAGCTGGATGCCTGATCGGATGGCTGCTGGCCAGTCTGCGGCGAAACTCCGTTCTTTCGGCGCTGCAAATCGAAGCCGAAGGAAAAACCAGGGCCGCTGAGACCATGGCCAGCGAGCTTCGCTCTCAGGTCGCAGAACTCCAGTCAAAGCTGGAGGTCAGCGGGCAGCAGGCCAGAAACGAATCCAATCTTCGCGTGGCGGCGGAAACCAGACTGGCGGAAACGCAAGCAAACCTGGAAGATCAGAAGCGCCTGCTCGATGAAGCCAGGGTCAAACTCGCAGATGCTTTTCAGGCGCTTTCCGCCGAAGCGCTGAAAAGCAACAACCAGGCTTTCATCGCCCTGGCTCGAAGCACTTTTGAAACCATCCAGACACAGGCAAAGGGCGACCTGGAAACGCGCGAACAGGCCATCATGGGCCTCGTTAACCCGCTCATAGAAACCCTCAAACGGTATGAGACTCAAATCCAGGAGATGGAGAAGGTTCGGCAAAGCGCCTACGGTTCGCTCGAGGAACAGCTCCGCAATCTGGCGACGGTGAATCAGCAACTGCAAAAGGAAACGGGAACGCTGGCGAATACGCTCAAGGGTGGGCCAGCGGTGCGCGGCCGATGGGGGGAGATGACCCTTCGGCGCGTGGCGGAACTGGCCGGCATGTCAGAGCATTGCGATTTCACCGAACAGGAGAATTTTGAATCCGACGCAGGCCGCCAGCGACCGGACATGATCGTCCACCTTCCCAACGGTCGCGATATTGCCGTGGATGCGAAGGCTCCACTCCAGGCCTTTTTGGACGCGGCCGCCGCTCCAACCGAAGAGGAACGTACGGCGAAGCTGGCCCGGCACGCCCAGCTTGTCCGCGATCGGATGAAGGAACTGTCAGCCAAGGCTTACTGGGATCAATTTAATCCGGCGCCTGAGATCGTGGTGCTCTTCCTGCCGGGAGAATCATTTTTCAGCGCCGCGCTCGAGCAGGATCGGACGCTGCTGGAAGACGGGATGCAGAAGCATGTGGTGATCGCAACACCCACAACGCTGATTGCTTTGCTCCGAGCCGTGGCTTTCGGATGGCGGCAGGAACGGATCGCGCGCAATGCTCAGGCGATCAGCGACCTTGGTAAAGATCTCTATGACCGCATGCGTACTTTCCTGACCCATTTCGAAGGAGTGGGATCGTCTCTTAAACGGGCGACGGAGAATTACAACCGAGCGGTCGGGTCTCTCGAATCTCGCGTACTGCCTTCTGCGCGCAAGTTCAAGGATCTGGGCGCGGCCACCGGCGATGCCATGGCAGAACTCGAGCCGCTTGACGAGACAACACGGGAGCTCAGCGCGCCGGAGCATGATGTGTCGAAATGATTTTCAATTTGAAGCAGGAAAAGAATTGAGAGACGTGGTGCGGGGAGAAAAGCCGGCATAAAAAAATCCGGGGATGCAACATTGCATCCCCGAACCTTCTCTTTCAATCTTACTGAAGAGTGTTACCTCTTCTTCTTCGGCTTTGCTTTTGCCTTCGGCTTTGCTTTCTTTTTTGCTGCCATTTTATTCTCCTCTCAAACATCTTGAGTTCTCGCCAGCTAAAAGCTGGCGGAGCGCGTGCTCAGTCACAATGTATAGTGACAGAGGATAATCTTGTCAAGAAGAAAGTGAAGCGAGGAGCTAAAAATGAGAATGAAAATTTCCTCGTGTCGCGTTTTTCTCATCAACTCCAAAGCATTCGCGTGATCTCGTCGAACTTTTCTTGGGGTCAAAGATCCGAAGCACGAGCATATTTCCCTACGTTCAAGTAAACTGAAAGTGAGGATGAACCGAATGAGGGCGCGGCAACAAACGCAAATCATCAAACCTCTCGTGACCGCACCAGCCGTGGTGATCGTGCTGGTGCTGCTCTTTCAGTCTTTCCCGCTGGCAGCAGCACAGAACGCTCCGCAAATAATCGGGCCCACGCTCAAAGTCACGACGGAAGTCGTCAACGTGTATGCGGTGGTGCGAACCAAACATGGGCGCCTCGTTCCTGATCTCACGAAAAATGATTTTGAAATCAAAGAAGACAACATCCCGCAAAAGATTACTTACTTCACGCGCGAGACGGACACGCCGCTGACGCTTGCCATCATGATTGACACCAGTCCGAGCCAGGAAAGAGTTCTCCACACCGAACAGCGCGAGGCCGATGCTTTTCTCCGCCAGGTTCTCCGCCCCAAGGATCTGGTGTGCGTTATTCATTTCGATCTTGACGTGGAACTCCTGCAGGATTTCACGAATGACCAGCGCCTGCTGGACAAGGCCATCAACGAAACGGTGATCAATGGCGGCGGTGCGAGCGCCTTGCCATCGTCCCTGCCACCACCAACTTTTCCATCCGGCAATATCGGCGGCACACACCTTTATGACGCCGTCTGGCTTGCCTCCAACCAGTTGATGAGCCATGAAGTGGGACGCAAAGTCCTCATCCTCCTCACCGACGGACAGGACCAGGGCAGCAAAGAGACGCTGGATCAGGCGCTCAGAGCCGCGCAAGAGAACAACGTGATCATCTACGCCATTGACATTGTCGATCGTGCCTTCTATAGATTTGGCAACTTCAGCTTTAACGGGGGCGCGGTTCTGCGCAAGCTTTGTGAGCAGACGGGCGGACGCGTGCTGACCGTGAAGAAGATCGAGAAGACTTCTGACGCCTTCCAGGAAATCGCCAGAGAGTTGCGGACGCAATATCTTCTTGGCTACACTCCCAATAATCCGAGAAAAGGGCCCGGCTTTCGCAGAATTAAGGTTCGCGTGATTCACGGAGATTACAAAGTTCAGGCTCGCAGTGGATATTACCCGCACTCGTGACTCACACGTCTGAATCGTGGGCCCACTCCTGCAGCAACGGTCATAATTGCTTGCTCGGGCTCGGCCTCGGCGGGTAATCCAGACCCACCAATACTATTTTGCGGTTTCTTGATAGGGCGCACCTATGGCGTGCGGTCCCCGACTTTCACATCGGTGCCCTATTGGCTGGGAGCGAAGTAACCGGCCTTCGCACGTACGCGCAGGCCTTTCTTGTCAGTTTTGATGGTGATCTTTCGAAAGGAGCCATTATGGGCGTGGATGGCGTAGGCCAAGCTGTACTGGCTCCGCAGTTCGCGACCGATCCGTTTGAATTCAGCGGACAAATCGTTCGCCTCGATGGGGAAAAACGCACGGCCACCCGTTTCGTCCGCAAAATACTTCAGCACCTTGTCGCCCCGTGTATTTATCCCCATCCAGTTCGTACTGATGGCATAGATGGTTGCTTCTGCCTTCTCCGCCATGGAGAGCGCCTCTTCGCGTGAATGCTTGCTGAAGTTGTCCCGTCCGTCAGAGATCACAATCAGCACCCGCCGAAGGTACGGGTGCGGGGCGGGAATGTAAATCATCTTCTCCTTGCAGGCGTAATAGATGGCGTCGTAGAGCCCCGTCCCGCCACCCGCGTCGAGGGAACGAATACCCTGAGCAAGCTTGTCGAGGTCGTCCGTATAGTCCTGGACCATTATCGGTTCCGTATCGAATCCAACGACAAAAGCCTTATCTTCGCCGGGCCGGACCGTGTCATAAAGAAAATCGATGGCGGCTTCCTTCTCAAAGTGCAATCGCAGACGGATGCTGTTGCTGGTGTCAATCAGAATTCCGATGCGAAGCGGAAGATTCGTCTCGCGGCCGAAAAAAAGGATCTTTTGGGGCTTCCCATTTTCGTAAACGCGGAAATCATTCTCGGTGAGATTCGTGACAAGTTGCTTCTTTTTGTTCACAACGGTAAACAGAACGTTCTCCAGGTTCACCTGAACTCGGATCGGTGGTACCTGGCTCTGATTCCGCCTGGGGGTTGTTTTTTGTTTGGTTTGTGCAGAGGATGGGCTCGCTAGAAAACAACCGATTAGCAGTAGCCCGAAGAACTTCTTCATCATTTCTCTGGCCGACGTCCTCGATCATTATAAATTGGCCCTCCGGTAGCGTCAACGAACGATTCCTGCGGAAAGTGCTGTCCGCACGGACCCCGTTCATGTTCTGCGTCCCGAGAATTTTCTCTTGTTTCCAAAACGAACTCCTCTATACTGAGGCGGAACGCGGGGTGCGGAAGCTACGGATCCCACAAGGCCGGACTTAGTCCCAGCTCTGGACTGTTTTGCTCCCCAGAAGAAGATTCACAGGGGGCTGAACGAGTCCGGCGACATCGAGGACTGATTTCCGGCAATCCACCGGAATGTGGGGACTGAAGGAGAGCGCGAAAGATGGTATTCATGGTGTTTAGAATTTAGTATTCTGTGCCCAGACGTCCGCTCTTCTATCTTTACTTTTATCTTTCGGCTGGAACTTGACTTCTCCGACTGATAATCAGTTGGTCACCTGACTCCGGAGTGATGGTCCTCTTGATCTTCTCATTTTCTCTTTGACGAAGCTGAAGGTTCGGTGGTGAAATTAAATCTGGTCGCTGGGGTTTTATCTCTGGGGGACCATAGGCAAATGTAAGGAGGAATCCTATGGTGCGAAAGACGTTAAAGGTTTTGGCAATCGTGCTTGCGGTGGCAGCCCTTCCGGCTGTCGGCCAGGCTCAAACGAGTCTGGCAGAAGCTCAGTATCAACACTGGATTCCGGAAGGAACCGAGTTCAAGATGATCCTCCACACGCGCCTTAGTTCCAAGACCTCCAAGAAGGGCGATGTTGTGATTGCCACCCTATTCGATCCCATTTACTCCGAGGAGAATCAGGTAGTTCTGCCGAAGGGTGTTCGCGTGTATGGCCGAGTTGAGCAAGTCCATCATGCAGGTCATCGTGGCAAAGGAGGCCGGCTGTACGTCCTCTTTAATTCCCTCACGTTGCCCGACGGTCAAAGGGTAGTGATCAGCGGTTCGCTGACGGAAGTCTTTTCCACCGGAGGCCACGGGGATGGGTCCACCGTGAACGCCGAAGGCGATCTCAAGGGTGGTGGGGCCAGCAAGGTGAAGCGGCTCGTTATATTCGGGGCACCTACTGCAGCAGGCGCGGCAGCAGGGGTTGGCGGTGCCATCGCCGCCGGCGTGGGGGGCGCGCTGGCGTCTTACTTCCTGCCCAAAGGCAAGCAGGCCGAACTCCCTGCCGGTTCTCTGATTGGAATGCGCCTTGACAGGGATCTGACGATCACTCTCCCACCTGAACAGCAAAAAGAGGATGCCGCTAAAGCGCAGGCGCTGATTAAGAAGTAGGTTTCCGATCAGCCAGCTTTTCCAGCCAGATATCTTGGCGTGTGCCAACCCGCCTGCTCAAAACTGTAATCGTGGGATACAATTTCCTGAGGCGAGGCTGGCCGCATCGTCAAGAGACGTCTGCGCTACAGGTAAGGACACCACTGAAATCCGAAAAGCTCAGCAGGTATCGAGCTCACACCCTTGCCAACTTTGCCCAACCCTCAGGCATCATATCCCCGGCACACGAAGGCGCCCCGCACGGGCACTACAAAACCCTCTGATAACTGAGTGCATGCGATAAAGATCGCTCCGGAGATTAGCAGGAAGTGATGGCTCGTCGATATGTCGGCAGATATGCCTGGCGCCTGTTAGCCCCGCGCAGCAATTCCTTCAGTTCAATCGGCTCAGGCTGCAGCCTTCTCAGGAGTGCTCTTTTCGTTGAGAATGTCTAAAGCTTTCTGAAGTTGTAAGTCGTTCGGGCCGCCAAGCTTCGGGGGGGGAGTCTGTCCGGATTCTTCCTCGGCTTCAGTTTCAGCCGCCTGGACCACATTCGGGGTTATACCATTGCCGGGGATTGGTTTCCCGTCGGGGGTATAATATTTTGCCACAGAAAGCAGCAAGGCTGACCCATCGCCCACAGGGATAAGCTTTTGACGGACGCCCACGCCGAAGCTAGGAACCCCCACCACATCGCCGCGCTTGTTATCCAGGATAGCGCCAGCTACCACTTCCGCGGGACCAGCCGTGGACTGGTTGATCAATACAACCAGCGGGAGCTTTGTGATCTGATCGGAAGGCTGGGCGACAACGTCTTTGCGCGGATAACGCTGGCCGTAGAGGTATGTAATAAGCCCATGGTTGAGAAAGAGATTGGCGGTCTTTTCACCTTCCTGTTCGCTCCCTCCGGCGCAATTCCTCAAGTCCAGAACAATCTTGTCGGCTCCCTCGGCAATAAGCTGTTTGAGTCTGGCTGCAATTTCTAGGGACTTCCCCTTGTCAAAGATCGGCACGCGCACGTACGCTACGTTGCCTTGAAGCATTTTCGCATCCAGGGGAACGTCCTTGATAATCTCACGAGTCAAGGTCATCTTCACAGGCATCCCTTGCGATGCCTTGATCACGGAAAGAGTGACGGATGTGCCCGGCTCTCCGTCCAGTAGCCGGTTGATCTGCACTACGGAAAGCTCACGAAGCAGGTCGTCATTGATTTCGTCAATCAAATCTCCGGGTTCAATCCCGGCCTTTTGCGCCGGGCTGCCCGGCAGAACGGACACTACCGTTGTGAATCCCATCCTTTTGGAAATGAATAATCCCAGCCCTGCAGGACCTGGCTTGGGGTGTTGGAGATATGCCTGATATTCCTTAGGGGTAAAGTAGGTGTTGTAAGGATCGAGCGCTTCCAGTAGCCCTCGGATGGCACCTT
>JAKAWN010000651.1 GCA_021827245.1 Acidobacteriota bacterium
CGGGCTCAGTGTGCGTGGTCGCTGTCGTTCCCGCCGCTCAAGTTCCGCTTCCGCAGCGGCGAGTTCGCGCAGCCGTTTTTCCCATTCCGTTTCCAGGCCGCGGGCCACGAGCCGATTTTCCGGCTCGACGGCACGGTATTGACGCTCGGCGCGTTCTGCTTCGTACCGAGCGCGCTCCACGGCCAGTCGCCACTCGGCCAGCGCGCGATCGTGGTCCGCTTCGAGCTGGTGGGCAGCGAGTTCGGTAGCGGCGAGAGCCGCTGGCGTCAGCGCCTTGAGAAAAGCATCCGCGACGGCCTGATCGATTTGGAGCCCGCCGACGTTCAGACAGTATACGCCGCGCCCCTGAACAATATCCTTGCCCGAGCAATGGTATCCGGGCGAAGCGTTGCGGCCGGTGTAATGCGTGTGCAGCCGGCGGCCACACTTTCCGCACCGGGCCAGCCCTTGCAGCAGGGCTGCTCCTTCTCTCACGGCGCCTCCAGCTTGGTGAGGTTGGGGATGAACATTGGCATCAATGCGAGTTTGGTTGGCCTGGAAAGTGGCCCAATCGATGTAGCCGGGATGATGCTCGGGAAGAAGCACCGACCATTCGGCCATGGGCAGATGACGAGTGCGCCTCCGCAGCCTTCCTTGCTCGTCGACATAACGTTCATGGCGACACCTTCCGTAAATGTAAGCGCCAGCATACACCGGATTGCTCAACACGTGATGGATCGCGGTGTAGGTGGGGGCGATCCAACGGATCTCGCTTTTCATATGCCTCCGCATCGGGAAGGCGAGACCCTCGGAACGGAACCAGAGCCAGACCTTGCGGACCGACCCCAGTTCGGTGAACTTCGCAAAGACCGTGCGGAGGGTGTGGACGACAGACTCGTCGGGATGAAAGCGCACTTCGCCATCTGCTTCTCCCCACACGAAGCCCACGGGCAAGTTCCGGCGCAGTTCGCCGCGCGCAGCTTTGTTGCGAATGCCTCCTTCCAGCCGGGCACGCAGGACGTGCAGTTCTGCTTCGGCCATGATGCCCTTCAGCCCGAGGATCAGACGATCGTTAAGAAGGGCCGGATGGTAAAGGCCGTCGCCATCGCCGACCAGCGTGTCGGTCACGCTGCAGAGATCGAACAGGCGATACCAATCGGCGTTATTGCGCGCCAGGCGGGAGACTTCCAGGCCGAGCACGATGCCCACCCGGCCGAGAGCGACCTGCGCTGTGAGGCGGGCGAACCCGGAGCGCTCCGCCCATCCGGAGCCCGACACCCCCAGGTCCTCGTCGATGACGGTGACTTGTTCACGGGCCCAGCCCCACTGGCAGGCTCTCTCCACCAAAGCATACTGGCGCGCGGTGGACTCCCGGTGATTTTCGACCTGGGCGGGGCTGGATTGACGAATGTAGACGATGGCCGCGCGTTCGGTGTGGTTGGGTTTGACTTTGCTCGCATCACTCATGGTTCTTCTCCTGGGGTGGGTTTGGTTGAGCCGCCTGGGCGATAAGTCGCGCCAGGATTTGGATCGCCTGAGCCTGGGGTTCCTCGGGCAGGCTTTCCCAAGCGTCGGCGTCGTCGAGCAGAAGATCGAAGAGGTTTCGATTTTTTTCTCGCAAGAGCGCTCTCCTTTGTGGCTGGCGAGTGGCCGTCCTCGCGTGTTGTCGGAGCGAGGCGGCTGAGGAGAGCGTCTATCACGGCGCGGGCGTGAAGCAAGTCTTCAAGGGTGCCGAGGGTGGCTATAGGAGGCGGCGCGAGGGATTGTGCCGGGCAAGCCAGATCGGTCCAATCGGCAGGGATCAGAGATTTACTGCCGTCCGGCAAGACGAGCAGAAGAAGCCATTGACCTTTGCGATGCACCGACCCAAGAACCGCGAGCGATTGACCTTCGAACGGATGGCGGGCGCGGACAATTGTGACTCTCTCGGGAAAGTCCTGGTGATGGGTAGTGTGTCGTACGTTCCTTTGACCACATCAGTCATCGATGGCTGCTCACCCATATTCCAATGGACACAGCCATCCTTGAGAAATGGTTGCGATGCGGATTCCTCGAGAATGCGAATTGGTTCGCCACGGAGGCGGGTACCCCGCAAGGAGGTATTGTTTCGCCTACGCTGGCCAATCTAACTTTGGATGGCCTTGAAGTTCTTCTGATGAAGATGTTTCCGCGTCGTCAGGAAAAGGGATGCTGGGTTCATCCCAAGGTGCATCTGGTGCGCTATGCCGATGACTTCATTATCACCGGCAGCAGCCACTCGTTGCTGGTCAACGAGGTTCAACCGCGGGTGGAAGAGTTCCTGCGTGAACGGGGGCTCAACCTGTCAGCCGAAAAGACTCGTGTGACCCGCATTCAAGATGGATTCGACTTCCTCGGCCAACACCTACGCAAGTATGGTGACAAGTTGTTGGTAACGCCTTCCCAAAAGAACACCCAAGCGTTGCTGACAAAGGTCCGGGGAGTGATCGGGAAGAACAAGTCGGCGGCACAGGGCAGTCTGATCGCTCAGCTCAATCCCATCATACGTGGGTGGGCGAATTATCATTGTCACTGTGTGGCCAGCCGCGCGTTCGACCGCATGGACTTCGAAATCTGGCGCAAACTGTGGCGTTGGAGTCGTCGTAGACATCCAACTAAGAACGCCGGTTGGGTGAGAGCTCGGTATTTTCATGCAATCGGCGGACGAACGTGGACCTTTGCGGCGCCCACCGGCGTACAGAATCAACTAAACCAGTCTTCCTGGAAGCGGCTGGTCTATGCGAGTGACACGCCCATACGACGCCATCGGAAGATCAGAGGAGAGGCCAACCCCTTCGATCCCCGATGGCACTCGTGCTTCGCGGACAGGGCCAAGCGCCAGCAGTTCAACCAAGCAGTACACCGTCGTGCATGACCGGCTCTCCCGACCGGAGGGCTTATCCACGGCTTGAGCCGGATGAAGGGAAACTTTCATGTCCGGTTCTTAGGGGAGGGAGCGCCAGCAATGACGCTCTCTTA
>JAKAWN010000652.1 GCA_021827245.1 Acidobacteriota bacterium
CTGATCCCTGCCCGCCGCACCGTAACTCAGATTCAAGACCGTGGAGCGATCGAGCCTGTAGGCGAGGCTGACCTGCGGCTGCATGGTGCCTGTGTCCTGGAATGAATCCAGATATCTCATCTCAAAGCCCGCCGTCAGCGTTAGCGCATCAGAAAGCTGGCGGGTCTGCGTGTAGCGCAGCACCATCCCTCGGGAAATCGCAGCGCCATGTCCAACCGATGAAGAAACAGGAAAACCATTTCCATCCAGGCTCAACTGGTGAACCGCAAGCGTAATCTCCTCGTCATCCTTCGTCAGGAGACCCCTCCGGTAGTCAGCAATAATCGACGACCCATCAAAGTTACTTCTGCTGACGGAACCCGCCACTAAGACGTCGGAGTTCTCGTCCAAAGGATGCAGGTAAGCAAAGACAGTTGCCGTTCCGGGATCTTCGGAAAGCCCGTCGGTTCCCCCCGTTTCGGGCATCATTGCAACCAGCCGCTGCGCCGGAAGTGGAGTGTGCCCGGCAGCCGGTTTATGGGAGTGCCCGGCTGTCCGGTAGCGGAGAATTGGACGGGTAGAGGCGGACGTGCGCAGAATCCATTTCCATTCGTGTCCCCACGCGCGGAGGTCGCGTGTCGGGCGCCGCCAGCGGATGCCGGAAAGAATATCGCCCAGAGCGAAAGTTTCCCGCGTCGTCATCCCTGGCTTGACTTGAACCCCGTTCCGGAATATGGGCAACCTTGCAGGTGAGATCACTTGCAGCGAATACCAGCCGGGGGTTACGCGGCCAATCGTGAAATTGCCCTGGGCGTCCGTGAAAACACGGTTGATGGAGCCTTCCAGCAGACCTTGCGACGCGTCAACCCCTGGGCCGGTCAGCAGGACCGTTGCGCCCATCAAAGGATGTCCGTCTGTGTCGGTAACCTTACCCGACACCCGGCCGTACTCAGCGCCAAAGCCCTGACTAGCTGCTAATACAATGCAGAAGAGAACTCCGGCCGAGAGTAATTCCGTGCGCAACCTGGGATTATTGGAGCGCCGCATTATGCCTCGATCAAAGTTTTTCGAAGATACTCACCCAGGCGATCGACTCGTAGTCAACGCCCGATTCATTGCTGAACCTGGAAACTAGCCGTTCGAGTATCCGACTGATGTTTGACGTTGTCCGTGATCTTGATTTGCACGGTATATTTCCCAGGTGGCAGCAGCTTGACCGGCATCGTCTTTTCCAGTGTCACTTGCTCGGAAGCGTCCTTGATGCTGGCTGCGGACTGCGTCTGGTTCAAAATTGCCTTACCATCCTTGAGGATCTGATAGTTAATATCCGCCGAGGGGCGGTGCGTCTTGGGATCAAGCCCCAAATTGTATACCTGCATGTAAATACCAAGATTTTGGCTCGGTGTAAAGACTTTATTAACGTTGGGACGCACCTTCGTTCCGCCGATAACAAAAGGTCCCGAACCCACCTCAGTCGACGGCAGCGGCTGGATCAGATCGGCCAGGATCAGTGAACTGGTGCTCAGCTTTTCATTGCCAAACTGCGGGACGATAATCCCCAGGTTCTCCGATCCCATGTGGCCACTGTGATCATCCTTAACCACAATGCTGAGCTTATAACGCCCGGGTGGCAAATATATCGGCCGCTGGTAGACTTCCTTCTGATTAACGTAGTCCTGGAAATCATGCTGCGGGACATCCGCCGAAACGCCCTGTTCAAAAGTTGTGGCAATCTGCCCGCCTATCGTCGTGAGCTGCCCATAGACGTCCAGGACGGCGTGCATCACTCCATTCTTGTTTTCAAATTGCAGCTCGCGGTTCGGAATCTGAATGGTAATCGGGGTCAGCACCGTGTCATCCGTGATCTTGATATAGTCAACACGCACACTGAAGGGCAGTAGCTGCGCTGTCACCGTCGAAGTAACCATCGACCTCAGGTCTTTAAACTGTATGGCCGGAGGCTGGAAGATTTTCGCGTACATGTCCAGCCGGTTAAATTCATCGTATTGCGCCCCCATAATATTGGAGGTCACCAT
Organism: Acidobacteriota bacterium; assembly: GCA_021827245.1. Next base: position 2,016 of record JAKAWN010000652.1, read on the forward strand.
TGATCCGGTGCCGCCCCCACTGCTGCTGCCTGAATTCAACTGGCTGGGGTTAATCACCAGATTCGGGTTCCAGACGGGCCCGATGGAAACCCCTCCCTGGCATCCCGTCGTGTCGCCGGGAACTTCCGCCATCGCATCTTTCTCGCAAGGGTTCATCGTGAGCTGATATTCGCCGGTCATTGTGGGGTCAACAAACTCAAGCACCACGTTCTCGCCAATCCCCGGGATGTAATGGTAGGTCCAGTCCTCAAAGGGATACGTCGTCATCGTATTGGAAGCGCCGGGACCTGAATAGGGGAGTTCATTGGGGTTCGCCACGTAAGTCCCGCCGCTCGGATGCGATTCAATCTCGTCCGGAGGACCGTACATGATGTAGATCCTCCCGCGGTCCGTCCGCCATCCGGGAATGCCGGAAGCGAAGTGCTCGTTCGCGTAAGCAACACGGCGGTAAAACTCTTCCTTAAAGGTGTTTTCGGGAGAGCCAGGACTGGGATTGCGCCTCCTCCAGAATTCTTCGATAAATTGGTCACGCTCCTCGTCGGTGGTGAGCTTTTTGAATGCAGCTCGCTCCTGAGGCGTGATGATGTAGGAAATCGGCCCATTAATCCACTTCTTATACGGGCTCTCCATTTCCTTTTGGATAGCCTTCTGGCGACGGCGTTCTTCCTTGGTGAGCTTCTTCTCGTTGTCCTTTTCCATGTCCTTGCGGGCAAAGACCGGCAGCGCACAGGCTCCTAATAAGCCTGCTGCAACCAGGATCATCGATATCCACCGGATGGTATGATTGCGTTTCAGAGAACTATCTACCCCTGTCCCCAACAACTGGGCTCCTCCTTCTCCACCTGGGAGAATTGCTAAATCAAATTGTATTTTTCGAAAATGATAAAGTCAACTGATTCCCTGCGTAGAGTTCATCTTGACGTGTCGCTTGCCTGTCGATTCTAATGATGT